>JAEXBN010000023.1 GCA_023394045.1 Bacillota bacterium
TCGCAGGACCGCTTGCTCAGAAACTGCCGGCACCGGTGCTCCTCACCAGAGCGGCAGGACTGCCTGAGCCCATCTCCGCAACCATCGCGGGCAACACCGCGCTCAAGCGTGTGATCGTGATCGGCGGCCCGGTCTCCATTGGCGGACAGGTACGTGCTGATCTGCGGGCGCTGCTGCTTCCGGAGGAAGCTCCCGCGCAGTAACGAAAGACCCCGCCATCGGGCGGAACAACCGCCGTTGTGCGGAGTCGAAGCGGAGCGCTGCCGCGCGGCTGACGATCGAGAAGCCGGCTGCGCGGCAGCTTCCCTAGAACTAAGAAAAAAAGGACGCTTGTGTCCGTCCGCCCATCGTTTGTTCCAGGGTGGGCGGCGCGGTGTTCCAAGAGGAGTCCCCGTGCAGGTGCTGATGCGCCTGCACGGGGACTTTTTGCGTGTGGCGGAGAGGAGTGCATGTTGCGACAGGGGTTGTGTTGTGTGCGGTTTGGTTGTGGGATGGGTGTTGCGGCGTGGGGGCGTTGTGATGTTGGGATGATGTCTTGCGGCACGGGGATGCGTGCGGGATGGCGGCAGAGGATGGTGTCTCATGGCGGGCGGAATGGGGGGGCAGTTCAGTGGGAGCCAATCGCGCTGGGCTCAGTGGGAAACGCTGAAAACGCGCAAAAGGCACTGAGTCGGAGCGCGGTGGGGCTCAGTGGGAAATGCTGAAAACGCGCAAAACCCACTGAGTCGGAGCGCGGTGGGACTCAGTGGGAAAAGCCCAAAATGCACAAACCTCACTGAGCAAAGCGTCGCATGACTCAGTGTGAAAGGCTGGAAAGGCACAAAACCCACTGAGGCAGAGCGCGGATGGGCTCAGTGAGAAAAGCTGAAAATGCACAAACTTCACTGAGAGCGAACGGCATAGGCCTCAGTGAGAAAAGTTGAAAATGCGTAAGACCCACTGAGTCGGAGCGCGGTGGGACTCAGTGGGAAAAGCTGGAAAGGCACAAAATCCACTGAGCCGAGGATCGCAAGACTCAGTGGGAAAAGCTAAAAATGCACAAACCTCACTGAGCCGAGGGCAGCAAGACTCAGTGAGAAAAGCCGAAAATGCAAGAAACCCACTGAGAGCGAACGGCATAAGCCTCAGTGAGAAAAGTGGAAAATGCAATAAACCCACTGAACTGAGGCGCGGTGAGCTCAGTGAGTAAGGCCAAAAATGCACGAAAGCGCAACACGATGGTCATCTGACAAGGACAACCCCACAGAGTGAGGTTGTCCTTGTCGGGATTTTGATGATCATCATTGTTCGTTTTTTCTCATGATTGTCCGTCATCAACGGCTTACGTCGTTCCTCAGGTCAAGAGTTCTGACTGCTATCGCCGTTCATCTTGCCATCCAAAATCTATGAAACAAGCGCCCAGACGGTCAAGCCTAAAAAAATGAGCAGGTAAATTCCCATACTCAGCAACACCCAGCGGCGCAATGCAGGAGCAACGGGAAAGACAGTGCGGTTCAAACTTCTATACAGCGCAACAAGCAAGAAAATAACCGCGCCAAAAAGAAGAATCCGGAGAAGAATCAGCTCATTGGTCGTGAATTCTCCTGGAAAAGAGATTGCTGATCCTGAATGTACCCGAAAAATCAACGCCATCATCGCGTAACCAACAAGCATGATACAACCTGCGATCATGCGCCACCGTGTTGCTTTTTCTCTTTTTTCCGGAAGAGCATCGTTTTGTAGAAAACGTGCATACGTTCCCGTGTACAACAGCATGCCCACCAAAATGGCGGGCCACAGAGCGGAAATTGGCATCTGCGAAATTGGATACCATACACTTCCAGCCACTAGCGTGACAATAGTAAGAAAGGCACCCGCAGCTTCTTCTGGTTTATCCCAGTTTTTAAGCCTCCAATAACAGACGATGGCGATGAAACCAATCGCGATCAAAGTCAATACGATTTTATTTATCAGTAGGCCCTCGCATAAATTTTTCCCGTCGAACATTGGTCCGAGTCAGCCAATACTGCTGGCATATCATATAGAATAAAGAAAATGCCAGAAAACAAAAACCAAATAGGAACAAGACGAGAACTGTTTCTTTGCAACATAGCATGACTCCTTTCTACCATGGGACGATGCCCCTCATGACTTTCACTTTCACACTATGGCTTTAAGGTGATTTTGTCAAGGGCACCTTGAAAAACAAAAGGATGATAAAATAAATCGATAATGAAGATAATGAAGGGCAACCGCTGTTCATCCCACCAAAAAAAGCGCTGTGACCGAACGAGAGAATCGTTCGATCACAGCGCTTTTAGATTTCAGTCAAACTGAATTATTCAATCACCTTCGATACAACGCCCGAAGCAACCGTACGGCCGCCTTCACGGACAGCGAAACGAAGTCCTTCTTCAATCGCGATCGGCGAGATCAGCGAAATCGTAAAGGTTGCGTTATCTCCCGGCATCACCATCTCGACGCCTTCACCCAGCTGGATGTCGCCCGTCACGTCGGTCGTGCGGAAGAAGAACTGCGGACGATATCCCGAGAAGAACGGGGTATGACGACCACCTTCATCCTTGGTCAGAACGTACACCTGACCCTCGAATTTTGTATGCGGATGGATCGAGTTCTTTGCTGCGAGAACCTGTCCGCGCTCAATCTCGTTGCGCTGAACACCACGCAGCAGAGCGCCGATATTATCGCCAGCTTCCGCCTGATCCAGCTGCTTATGGAACATCTCGACACCCGTGACCACAACCTCACGCGGTTTATCTGCGAGTCCGACGATCTCAACGGCATCGCCAACCTTGAGCGTACCACGCTCAACGCGACCCGTCGCAACCGTACCACGACCCGTAATGGTCAGGACGTCTTCCACCGGCATCAGGAACGGCTGATCCGTTGCACGATCCGGCTGCGGAATATATTCATCGACAGCTTCCATCAGCTCAACGATGGCATCTTCCCACTCGCCGCCTTCTTCAAGGCATTTCAGAGCAGAACCAACGATGATCGGCGTATTATCTCCATCGAAGTCGTATTCGTTCAAGAGGTCGCGAATTTCCATTTCAACGAGCTCAATCAATTCATCATCATCGACCTGATCTTTTTTGTTCAGGAAAACGACGATGCGCGGCACACCAACCTGACGTGCCAGCAAGATGTGCTCGCGGGTCTGCGGCATCGGGCCATCTGCAGCGGACACAACGAGGATGGCACCATCCATCTGTGCCGCGCCGGTAATCATGTTCTTCACGTAGTCAGCATGTCCCGGGCAGTCCACATGAGCATAGTGGCGGTTCGGCGTTTCGTATTCCACCACTGCGGTGTTGATGGTTATACCACGTGCGCGCTCTTCCGGAGCCTTATCGATATTGGCATAATCAACAAACTCACCCGTGCCGTATTTCTCATGCATCACCTTCGTGATGGCTGCGGTCAGAGTCGTTTTACCATGGTCAACGTGGCCGATGGTCCCGATGTTCACATGCGGTTTCGTCCGCTCAAATTTTGCTTTAGCCATTTGTTCCTCCTAATGCATTGTGATAGATCGTTACAATCTATTATAAGACAGATGGACTGATTTTCCAACCCACCCCATCTTCACACGTGTTTCACTATTCCTTGCGTGACTTCGTCACTTCTTCAGCGATGCTGTCAGGCACCTTCTCATAATGATCGAACTGCATTGAATAAGTGGCGCGTCCCTGCGTCTTCGAACGCAGATCCGTCGCGTATCCGAACATCTCAGACAGCGGAATAAAGGCATCCACCACCTGAACGCCGGCGCGCGTGGACATCTGATCAATGCGGCCGCGACGTGATGAGACATCGCCCATAACATCGCCGAGGTACTCTTCCGGTGTCAGAATCTCAACCTTCTGCAACGGTTCCAGCAGGGAAGGCTTCGCGTTCTTCATCGCGTTTTGCATCGCCATGGAACCGGCAATCTTAAAAGCAGTCTCTGAAGAGTCCACTTCGTGATACGAACCATCATAAATTTCAACATCAACGTCGAGAACCGGGAAGCCGGCAACCGGACCAGTCTGGCATGCCTCCTCAATTCCTTGAATTGATGGATTGATGAATTCTTTCGGGATGGAACCACCGACGGTCACATTGTGAACCACAATTCCCGTTCCCGGTTCGCCCGGTTTAATCCGGATGCGCACATCGCCATACTGACCATGACCACCGGACTGACGAACAAATTTACCCTGTGCTTCAGCCGGCACCGTGATGGATTCGCGGTACGACACCTGCGGATTGCCGATATTGGCCTCAACCTTGAATTCACGCTGCAGACGGTCAACGATAATCTCCAAATGGAGCTCTCCCATTCCAGCGATGATCGTCTGACCCGTTTCGGAATTGGTAAAGGTCTTAAACGTCGGATCCTCTTCTGCCAGCTTTGCAAGAGCAATCCCCATCTTTTCCTGCGATGCGCGCGTTTTCGGCTCAATCGCAACCGAGATGACCGGCTCCGGGAACGTCATGGTTTCCAGGACGATCGGATTTTCCTGATCGCAGAGCGTATCGCCCGTTCCTGTATCCTTCAATCCAACGGCTGCGGCAATATCGCCAGCCTGCACCACTTCAATCTCTTCACGCTTATTGGCATGCATCTGCAGAATACGGCTGATGCGCTCACGCTTTCCTTTTGTGGAATTGTAAACGTAGCTGCCATTTTCAAGCTTTCCAGAGTAAACGCGGAAGAAGCAGAGTTTGCCGACGAACGGATCCGTCATCACCTTGAACGCCAAAGCAGAGAACGGTTCGTCCACATCCGCTTCACGATGCAGTTCTTCTCCATCTTCCGCATTGGGTGCCGTCCCTGCGACCGGAGGAATATCCAACGGGCTCGGGAGATAGTCCACCACAGCGTCGATCAAGAACTGAACCCCGCGGTTCTTGTACGCCGAGCCACATATCACCGGGAAAATCTTTTGTTCGATCGTTCCGGTGCGGATGGCGTGGCGAATCATATCAACGGTGATTTCCTCGTCTTCCAAGTAGGCCATCGCGAGTTCATCATCGACTTCCGAAAGCTGCTCCAACATGTTGGCGCGCATTTCTTCCGCACGATCTTTCAAATCATCCGGAATATCTTCATCCGTGATATCTTTGCCCAAATCATCATGATAAACTTCGGCACGCATGGTCACCAGATCAATGATTCCCTGAAATTTATCTTCAGAGCCGATCGGACACTGAATCGCCACGGCATTGGCTTTCAGCTTGTCGCGGATCGTGTCGACCGACATGAAAAAGTCAGCCCCCGTCGCATCCATCTTATTGATAAAGCACATGCGGGGAACATGATATTTATCCGCCTGGCGCCAAACGGTCTCGGATTGCGGCTCCACGCCGCTCTTCGCGTCAAAAAGCGCGACAGAGCCGTCGAGAACGCGCAAAGAACGCTCCACTTCCACGGTAAAATCGACGTGTCCCGGAGTATCAATAATATTGATCCGATGAAGACGATCATTTCGCTTCCAGAAGCAGGTCGTTGCAGCGGAAGTAATGGTAATTCCACGCTCCTGTTCCTGCTCCATCCAGTCCATCTGCGCAGCACCCTCATGAGTATCGCCCATTTTATGAATCTTGCCGGTATAGAACAAAATGCGTTCTGTGACGGTCGTCTTTCCGGCATCGATGTGAGCCATAATCCCGATGTTGCGTATATCTTTTAACGGTGTATGTTCTGCCACTAGAGCCTCCCAGCAGATTAATAGCGGAAATGCGCGAACGCTTTATTCGCGTCGGCCATACGATGCATTTCCTCTTTACGGCGCACGCTGGCGCCCGTATTATTAAACGCATCGACCAATTCATTTCCCAGCCGTTCTTCCATCGTCTTCTCACTGCGCTCGCGCGAAAATCCGACAAGCCAGCGCAAGGCCAGCGTCTGGCGACGATCCGCACGGACTTCCATCGGCACCTGATATGTCGCACCGCCGATACGGCGGCCTTTGACTTCCAGAACCGGCATCACATTGGCCAGCGCTTTTCTGTAAATTTCCAGCGCGTCCTGTCCCACTTTTTTTGATGCAATGTCAAATGCACCATAAACGATGCGCTGCGCCAGACCCTTTTTTCCATCCAACATCACCGTATTGATCAATTTCGATACGGCGACATCGTTAAACTTCGGATCCGGCATAACCTCTCTTTTTGGAATATGTCCTTTTCTTGACACTTCTCTTCCCTCCTGTTCATCCATACAGATGATTGGTACTCAACTGCCTAGGGCAGCTGCCGTGCACAAGAAAACCAAAAGGTTCGCGTATGCACTTTGATCACGTCTAAATTACTTGCTGGATTTCTTCGCACCGTATTTCGAGCGAGCTTGTTTGCGGCCATCCACACCGGATGCATCAAGAGCACCGCGGATGATATGATAACGCACACCAGGCAAGTCCTTTACACGACCCCCGCGGATGAGCACGACACTATGCTCCTGCAGGTTGTGACCGATACCGGGAATGTAGGAAAGGACTTCTGCGCCGTTGGTTAAACGTACACGAGCCACTTTACGAAGAGCCGAGTTCGGCTTTTTCGGGGTGACTGTACGAACCGACGTGCAAACTCCGCGTTTCTGCGGCGAATTAACCTCAGTCGAACGATTCTTCAACGTGTTGAAGTTGTATCCGAGAGCCGGGGTATTCGTCTTTTTCTTTTCCGAAAAACGTCCCTTACGGATCAGCTGATTAATTGTCGGCATACCGTTCCTCCTTCTTTCAAATATTTTCGTTAAAACGAATGGGGTTCCCTGGGTGCCATTAAGGCACAACAAAACAAGGGTAACCTTAGGTATTTTAACAGTTTGCTTTTGATCTGTCAAAACACGGCGGTTCAAAAAGAAGCGCCCGCAGGCGCTTCGAAAACCGTTCTTCAAAAGAAAAGATCCCCACGATCCGTCTTCACGATGAAGAAAATCCTTAAAGAAAATCCTCGCTAAAAAAGATCTTCACAGGGAATCAGGAGAGTAGAAGTTCGTCGCTTTCTGCGCCGGTCGCCTGCAAACTGCGGAATTTTTCCAGAAGATCCTGCACCGTCAAATGCTTTTTCTCTTCTCCCGATACGTCGACGATGACGCGCCCCCGATCCAACATCAGAAGGCGGTTTCCATATCGCAAGGCATCCTTCATGTTGTGCGTAATCATCAGCGTCGTCAAATGCTCACGCGAGACGATGCGATCTGTAATGGAGAGCACCGTCTGCGCCGTATTTGGATCCAATGCGGCAGTATGTTCATCCAAAAGCAGCAACTTGGGTTTCTGTATCGTCGCCATTAAAAGCGTCAGTGCCTGGCGTTGCCCCCCGGAGAGCAGCGCCACCTTGGTCTCCATCCGGTCTTCCAAACCCAGCCCAATTTCTTTCAGCAGATCATGATAAATCTGATGCTCTTCTCGTGTAATCCCCCACCGCAGACTGCGCTTCTTCCCGCGACGCGCAGCAATCGCTAGATTTTCAATAATCTGCATTGATGGCGCCGTACCGACCATCGGATCTTGAAAGACTCGCCCAAGATACACCGCACGTTTATCCTCGCTTAAACGAGTCAGGTCAATGTCATCCAAACGAATGGAACCCTGATCAATCGGAAAGGATCCCGCAACGGCATTCAACAGCGTGGATTTTCCAGCGCCATTTCCTCCGATCACCGTTGCAAAATCTCCATCTTCCAACGTGATGGAAATCCCGTTCAAGGCCGTTTTTGCATTGACCGTCCCCGGATAGAATGTTTTGTATACCCTCTGAATATCAAGCATTCTGTTCCTCGCTTTCCGTGACCTTTCTCATGGATCGATGCTGGCTTTTCCAATAGGGAATCGTCAGAAAAACGGCGACGATCACGGCTGAGATCAGCTTCAAATCATTGGTATTCAATCCTAAGGTCAGAACGAATTGCAAGATGATATAGTACAGCATCGAGCCAATGGAAACCGCCAGCATTTTGAAGGCAAAATTCGTGAATAAGCGCTGGAACAAAACCTCGCCGATAATGACTGCCGCCAAACCAATCACAATGGCGCCTCGCCCCATATTGATATCCGCCGCTCCTTGGTACTGTGCCAGCAGAGCGCCGGACAGCGCGACCAATCCGTTGGACAAGGCAAGCCCCAAAACGATATTGCGTCCTGTATTGATGCCCTGCGCGCGCGCCATCACCGGATTGGACCCCGTCGCGCGAATGGCGCTTCCCAGCTCTGTCCCGAAAAAATAATAAAGAATCAGAATGACCAGAAGGACGGCTACCGCGGTAAAAAGCAGCGGATTGTTGATCGCCAGATCCCGCACATAGCGCTGGGAAACCAGCAAATCATATTTATCCACTCCCAGAGGCTGATTGGCTTTCCCCGCCATAATACGCAGGTTCACGGAATAAAGCGACAGCTGGGTCAGAATCCCGGCAAGAATAGCGGGAATGCCGCACCGAGTATGCAGCCATCCCGTCACCATTCCAGCCAAGAACCCTGTCACAAAAGCGCAAAGAAGAGCAACCCACGGCGACATTCCTCCGCGCATCAACATGACCAGAGTGGCTCCGCCCGTGGCAAAGGATCCCTCCACGGTCAGGTCCGCAACATCCAGCACGCGAAAGGAAAGATAGACCCCAATCGCCAGAATCGACCAGATCAGGCCTTGTCCCACGGCGCCGGGTACTGCGCTGAAAAATCCGAACATGATACTTCCTTTCCAGGCGCCTTACTCGGCTTCCGTTCCTTTAATGACCTCATATCCTTCCGGAATCGTCAATCCAAGCGCTTTCGCATTCTTGGCGTTCACCATCTTCTTCACGCCCGAGGCGGATTGAATCGGCATCTCGGAAATTTTTTCCTTTCCGGTCAATACCTTGGCCGCCATATGTCCAGTCATCTGTCCCAATTCATAATAATCAATCGCCACCGAGGCAACGCCGAGTACGGATGCAGACTGCGCTTCGGCAGCCACCATCGGCTTTTTCGCCGGCAAAACAATGTTTGCAATCCCTTCGGCATTCGAGGCGGCGGTATTGTCCGTCGGCATATAGAGAACATCCGACGCGGCAACAGCCTGTGTGACGACCGGCGTGACATCATTGGAATCCGTAAACGAATACGGAGTGACGACAAATCCCGCCTCTTCCAGACGTTTTGTCATCTCGCTCACCTGATACGCACTGTTGGCTTCTGATGAAGAATAAATGATTCCGACTTTGCTTCCCGGTTTGAACCAGTCCGTAAAGATTTCTACCTGCTGATCAAAGGGTGCAAGATCGGTGGTTCCGGACACGTTCGTGCCCACAACCCCCTGAAAATCAGTGAGTTCCAAAGCCGAAGCATAATCGGTCACAGACGTCCCGAGGATAGGAATTTCCGATGTCGCCGATGCCGCTGCTTGGAGCGGCGCTGTCGCGTTCGCCAAAATGAGGCTCACGTTTTGCGAAACAAACGTATTGATGATCGTGGAAACATTGGCCGTCTCTCCGGAGGCATTCTGAAGATCAATCGTCACCCGGTCGCCCAGCTCCTCTTTCAACGCATCTTCAAAGCCCTTCGAGGCCATATCCAAAGAAGGATGCTGCGCCAGCTGCGCAATGCCCACCGTCCAGGGTCCTTCGGTATTGACCGCGCTGATCTCCTGGCTCGCACTTCCCGCGGCCGCCTCGGAATCGGAAGAGCTGCCAGCATTTCCCTGCCCGTTGCCGCAAGCGCTCAGCCCCGCCACAAGGGCAAGCGCCATCAACAAGCCCAATCCACGACGAATCACTCCGCCCGTCTTTTTTGCTTTCATGCTCACTTCCGTTCCTCCCATTGTGCACCGTTTCTTGGTCAATTCATTCTTCATTCTTTTCTCCTGAGTCTGTACGCGCTGATGCCCTTTCACAGTCTTGCTGTGATCTTCCCTGATCAGAATGGAATAAAAAACCGACCCCATCCAAAGGACGGGGTCGGTTGAATTCCCTCTTCACTTCGGACGATTGGCTCAATTTTTCTGCGTAAAGTACGCAAAAAAGGTAAACACATCGCCCGTAAAATAAGCAACCAAAGAAGCACCCTGCGTCTGAACAGAGGCGGAGCAAGCGCAAACCATAGATGAAGACTCATGCTTCATCAGATGATTATGAGATTTCATCGTTGTCTGCTGCATTCTCATTCTCCTTCCGGTTGATTGAACTTACCTTACACCATTTTCCCTTTTCATGCAAAATTTTTTCATGTCCGCTTTTTCCTGCCCGCATCGAGACCTTACCGAGATTCTGTCCCTTCCAGCACTTCGTATCCTTCTGGAATGGTCAGCCCCAGGGCTTTCGCGTTCTTCTCATTCACCAGCTTCCGAACATTGGGCGCAGACTGAATCGGCATTTCTTCGATTTTTGTCTCTCCGCGTAAAATACGTCCCGCCATTTTTCCCGTTTCGACACCGAGCTCATGATAATCAATAGAAAGTGTCGCCACACCGAACACCTTTGCCGGTTCCGCTTCTCCGGTGATCACTGGAATCTTTGCAGGAAGCACAATGTTTCCAATGGCTTCCGCATTGGAACTCGCGACATTATCCGTGGGTTCATAAATCACATCGCTCTCCGCCACGGCTTGTGTGACGACTGCCTGCAGATCATTCGAATCGGTAAAGGAAAAGGGCTTCACCGTATAGCCGCGTTCTTCCAGCAGTTTGGTCATCTCCTGCACCTGGAAAATACTATTCGCTTCAGACGAGGAGAAGATAATCCCTACGTTTTTGGCATTAGGAAACCACTCTTGGAACATATCCGCTTGGCGATCCAGCGGAGAAAGATCGGTCGTCCCGGAAACGTTAGTTCCGACGGTTCCGCTAAAGTCCGTCAGTTCCAGCGCCGTCGCATAGTCGGTGATCGACGTCCCCAAGATAGGGATCTCCGAAGTCGCTGCCGCCGCGGTCTGCAATGGCGCCGTCGCGTTGGCAAGGATCAAATCCACATTCTTCGAGACCAAATCATTGACGATCGTGGAAACATTCGCCACTTCCCCAGACGCGTTCTGCTCGTCAAAGCTCACCCGATCCCCAAACTCAGCGACCAGTTCATCCCGGAATCCCTTTGTCGCCGCATCCAACGCCGGATGCTGCGCCAGCTGGACGATTCCAATCCGAAAGGATTCCTCTGCCGCGCTCGGAGCGACGCTTTCCGCCGTGTTGTTCCCCTCGGCTCCACAGGCCGTGAGTAAAAGCCCTGCGGCTAAAATCCAACCGAACATGCCTTTTCTTTTCATGGTAACCTCCCTTGTTCTTCCATCCGGACGTCCGCTGATCCCATATGCTATCCTTGCAGTTATATAGTCATAGATAAGAAAAAAAGCGGCCCGCCCGAAGACGGAACCGCTCAATGCTCGCCTCTCCGGACCTACCGCAAATACAAATAATAGTAATAATACGCGCAGGTCAGGAAAACAGACTTCGAGAGGGCACAAGCCGAATGATTTCTACCCGGCATGAACGTATTCACATGATCATGATGATTTCGCATCCCTGACCTCCCTCACAAAGCAACTGTTTCAATTAAGATAGCGTATCCCAGATCATCTGACAAGAGCTTTCGCGAAAAAAATCCTCAGTCCAGCCGAACCTCGCGCGCGCCATCCCCCGCGTCCGATAAGATGAACTGTGCTTCCCGTCCCGTCTGCTCCAGATAAATACGCCCCACAGCTTCGCAAAAATCGGGAATCTGCTCCTCTTGCACCAGAGCGATGCCGCATCCGCCGAATCCAGCGCCCGTCATACGCGCACCATAGCATCCCTTTTGTGCATTGGCCGCTTCAGTGATCGCATCGAGTTCCTTCCCCGTGACCTCATACTGATCGCGCAGCCCCGCATTGCTTTGGCGCAACAAGGTTCCGAACTGTTCCAGATCGCCGGATTGAAGTGCGGTGACCGCTGCCTTCACCCTGAGGTTTTCTTCCACCACATAGGCGGCCCGTTTCCGTAAAACCGCATCTTCAATGGTGTCGATCAACTTCATGTCGCCTTCTTCCAACGCACAGAGGAAGGGCACATTCTTCTGCTTCTGAATGATCGCCAGCGCACGCTCGCATTCATCGCGGCGTTCATTATATTTTGAATCCTTCAATTCCCTTCTCTTGTTGGTGTTCAGGATCACAATCTTGGCTCCGGGGGTATGAAACGGGACAAAGGTATGCTCAGGAACACTCGTATCCAGCACCATCGCCTGATCTTTCCGCCCAAATCCGATCACATACTGATCCATGATGCCCGTATGCAAGCCAAAGTATTCATTTTCGCAAGCCACGCCAGCCTGGACCAGATCCAAGACCGGCACCTGATTTTCATTAAAAAGAGCATTGAAGATCACGCCGAACAGCAATTCCACACTGGCAGATGAACTCAGTCCAGCGCCGTTCGGGATATCCCCATAGATCACCACATCGCATCCCTCGACAGCATAGCCTTTTTCCAGGAGCGCCCGAGCGACTCCCGCAGGATAATTCATCCACTCTCGTTGTGGATCATAGTCCGGCAAAGGAAAATCAACACTCCCTTCCTGATCGAAATTCAACGAGGCGAGGCGAAGGCTTCCGGTCTGATTGGGACGAGCCAGTCCATAGGTTCCAATCTCAATGGCGCAGGGAAAAACCGCGCCGCCATTGTAATCGATATGCTCTCCGATCAAATTGATCCGGCTCGGCGCGAAGAAAAACCGCGCTCCCGTGGTGTCCCCGAATCTGCTCTCAAAAGCGTCGCTTAACTTCTGATACACATCATATACATACTGCTTTTCAGTCATCCCATACCTCGCTTTCTTGGAACGCCAACCGGACGGACCATCGCGTCACCTCTCCCGGATCCAACCATTCTCCCGTTTGGTTGGATAAGGCGCGTGGAAGTGAATCATAAAAGCCATTACTCGGCTCCAGGGCAATATTTCGTTCGTTTTTAAAGCCGCCCGTCGTCATCCAGACCCCCAAATAAGGGAAACGGGCTCCGTCGTACAAGAGTCGTGTGAGCATCCCCTGAGAAGGATATCGGATGGATGCGACACCATCCTTGACCGGATGATCATAATAGAATTTATACGTGGCATTTTCCGGCACCTCGTCCATGCGCCGGATATCAAAATCCCAAGTTTCTCCGCGCTGCACATCAGTGACGATAAATGGCTGCGGAAGATCCAGCTGCGCATCCGGCTCATAGCGCAAAAGATCATGAAGAGTCCACATCCAGGGCACGCGTACCGATCCGGTGTTGAGCAGTTCATAGCTCAAACGCACCACATTCTCCTCCAAGGACACGCGGCGCGTCAGCCGAAGCGGCAAAGAAGCCAGCTGCACCGAAGCCTCTGCCGCCGTTTCATCCTCTCCCGCGTCTTCCGCGACGACCCAAGAAGCCGACCAGGTATCTCCATGATCATTCAGCTCCACCTGGCACTCCTCCAGCCACGCCGCATCAATCGTGGGAATGCAATCATCAATCCCCGATGTATCATAGTGTTCAAAGGAGGCTCCGGGAAAAGCCGTCCGGTACATCTCGTCCAGCGGCTTTCCTTCAGGATTCGAAGGCTGAAAAACAGCTTCAAACGATCGCGGCTTATAAAAAACAGAGGCAATCTTGAATCCTACTTCGGGAAGCAAAAGGACGCGCAAGGTCTCATTTTCAAGAACGAGACGCTTCGGATTTCCGGAAGCGCCTCGCATATTCTCTGATTTCATCTCTGTGATTTTCCTCTTACCGTTTGTTCATCGTCTTGCGAATATCGAGAGCAACGGCGATCACGATGACCGCGCCCTGGAAAATATTCGTCATCTCCGGTGTGATGCCGAGGAACTGAAGACAAGTCTTCAGCAATTCAAAAATCATCACGCCCAACAGAATTCCGGGAACGGTACCAACACCGCCTGCTGTCGATACGCCGCCAATGGTCGCCGCCGCAATCGCTTCAAGCTCATATCCCGTTCCAGCAGAAACCGCCGCCGA
>JAEXBN010000026.1 GCA_023394045.1 Bacillota bacterium
GACGCGGGAAGAGCAGCGCACGGCGCAGCGCCAGGAGGCGGAGCAGATCCAGGAGAAGACGAAAGCGCTGCTGCAGGAAAGCGAGCGGATGATGCGGCAGGCGGATGACGCATTGGAGGAGACTCGGCGCCAGTTGAGCAAGCTGATGGCTTCCTATCAGGAAGCCCATCGGGAAGTGGATGGTCTTCGGGCGCAGCATGCGGAATGGGATCAGCGTATGCAGGCGCTTCAGAATGAGTCGTACCGGATCGATGTTGCTCTGGAGCAGCGGCAATCGCAGCAGAAGGAGATTTTGGAAGCTTACGGAGCGCAATATGATCTGAGTGCTTCTCAGGTACAGGAAAAGCTGCATCAACTGGTGCCGGTGGAGACCAGCCGGGAGAAAGTCAATCAGATGAAACAGCAGCTCTCACAGATTGGTTTTTTTAATCCGGAGACGATTGATCAGTATCGCGAAGCGGCAGAAGAGGAAGCCTTCTTGGATGAACAGTTGGAGGATTTGCGCCGCTCCAAAGCAGATATTGAGACGCTCATCCGTGATTTGAACCGGACGATGCGGGGGCTGTTTTCCGAAAATTTTGAACGGATCGATCAGGAATACAATCGTATTTTTCAGATTTTATTCCGTGGCGGCCAGGCGCATCTGCATCTGGAGGGGGATGATGTCCTTCAGGCCAGCATTGAAATTGAGGCGCAGCCACCGGGAAAGCGCACGCAGAATCTGAATCTTCTTTCGGGAGGAGAGCGATCCATGACAGCACTGGCGCTGCTGTTTGCTATTTTCTCCATCCATCCGACTCCGTTTTGTATCTTGGATGAGATTGATGCTTCTCTGGATGAGGCGAACATCGGACGCTATGTGGACTATCTTCAGACGATGCAGGATCAGACGCAGTTTATTGTCATCACGCATCGAAAATCCACGATGCAGCTGGCAGAAATGCTGTATGGGGTCACGATGCAGAAAGGAATTTCGCGCGTCGTATCGCTTCGGTTTGCGGACTATGCCGAGGAGGCGCAGATTGTGCAAAGCAGAACATGAAAGGGGGAAAGGATGGGATTCTTTGACCGGCTAAAAAACGGATTGCAGAAAACAAGAGACCGTTTCAGCGGTGCCATGGATAATCTGTTTAATGGACGGGCAGTCATCGATGATGAGTTGTTTGATGAATTGGAAGAGACTCTCGTTTCGGCAGATATGGGGTTTGAAACGTCTATGGACATCATCGATACGCTTCGTGAAGTGGTGGCAGAAGAGCACATTCGGGAAACGGCGCAGATGCGCGAACGCTTAATCGATATCATGAAGGAAAAACTATCCGCCTCGAATTTGAACACCGATCTTGCCTTTGAGCCCGGAAAGCCGATGGTGATTTTAGTGATTGGCGTCAATGGGGTGGGAAAGACGACGACGATTGGAAAATTGGCGGCCTATCTTCAGAAGCAGGGAAAAAGCGTCCTCTTGGCCGCCGCAGATACGTTTCGCGCGGCGGCGATTGAGCAGCTGGCGGCTTGGTCTGAGCGCGCGCATGTGCCCATCGTGAAAAGAGAAGAGGGGGCGGATCCGGCTTCGGTGATCTATGATGGAATTCATGCGGCTCAAGCGCGTGGGGCTGATGTACTGATCTGCGATACGGCGGGACGCTTGCATAATAAGAAAAATTTGATGCAGGAGTTGGAGAAGATCAATCGCATCATTGAAAAAGAATATGCAGGCGCGACCGTGGAATCGCTGCTGGTCTTGGATGCCGCCACAGGGCAGAATGCCATTTTGCAGGCGCGAGAATTCAATAAAGTTTCCAAAATTACTGGGCTGGTGCTGACGAAGCTGGATGGGACAGCCAAGGGCGGGGTGGTGTTTCCGCTCCAACTGGAAGTGAAGGTTCCGGTCAAATTCATTGGCATCGGAGAGCAGGTGGAGGATCTTCGTCCGTTTAATGCCGATGATTTTGTGGACGCGATTTTTAATACGCCGATTTCGGAATAAACGCATTGATGTCAAACAAAAAAGGTTGACACGTGGGATGAAAATCTTTAGAATAGCACTGTTCCTGCGGAACGGTGCTATTTTTTAGGAGAGTGCAATGGACACGTCGGTACGCAATGGCCTCTTATATGAAGTCTATGGATTTATGTTGACGGAGACGCAGCGCGAGCTGTGTGAAGCGTATTACTACGAGGATCTTTCGCTTTCTGAAATCGCAGAAAATCGCTCCGTCTCAAAGCAGGCTGTCTCCACGCAGCTGGCGCGGGCGATCCATAAAATGGAGCAGATGGAGTCCCGCCTTGGTGTGGTGGAAACAGAATTGGTTGCGGAAAAGGCTGTTCCTGTTCTTCAGAAACTTTTAGCTGAAGGATCCGGAATGTCGATCCGAGAAGGGCGGGAAGCGCTGGAGGCCTTGGTGCACGCGCTTGCGCGTCCGATGGAACCGGAGAAAGGGGAAAGAGATGTTTGACAACCTGGCCGAACGACTGCAATCCACCTTTTCCAGGCTGACAAAAAAAGGCAAGCTGGATGAAAAAGATGTTGACCAGGCGATGCGTGAGATTCGGCTGGCGCTCTTAGAAGCGGATGTCAACTATAAGGTCGTCAAGGATTTTGTCCGGCAAACAAAGGAGCGCGCCATCGGCGAAGAGGTCATGAAGTCTCTGACACCGGGACAGATGGTGATCAAAATCGTCCGGGAGCAGTTGATTGCTTTGATGAGTGATGAGGATATCGCGCTTCATACGGCTCATCAACCGCCGACGGTGATTCTGATGTGCGGGCTTCAAGGTTCCGGAAAAACGACGCATTCGGCCAAGCTGGCACGGATGTTCGTTAAAAAAGGCCGCCGCCCGGTGCTGGTGGCGGGCGATGTCTATCGTCCGGCGGCCATCCGTCAGCTTCAGATCGTCGGAGAACAGGCGGGGGCGCAGGTCTTTGAGCGCGGAACCGAGGCGGACCCGGTGTCCATTACGAAAGAGGCCTACGATGAAGCCGTTCGCACGGGGCATGACCCCGTGATTATCGACACTGCTGGGCGTTTGCAGATTGATGAAACGCTGATGGATGAGCTGAGGCGCATCAAAGCGGCGGTGCCGGTGACTGAAACACTGCTTGTCGTCGATGCCATGACGGGGCAGGAGGCGGTGAACGTCGCCAAGGCGTTTAATGAGGCCATTGATCTTTCCGGAGTGATCCTTTCCAAACTGGATGGCGATGCGCGCGGCGGCGCGGCATTATCCGTGCGTGCAGTGACGCATAAGCCCATTAAGCTGATCGGAACCGGAGAAAAGCTGGATCAGTTGGAGGAGTTCCATCCGGATCGCTTGGTGAACCGCATTTTGGGAATGGGCGATGTCCTGACGCTGATTGAAAAGGCGGAGAATGCCTTTGATGCGCAGCAGGCTAAGGAAATGGAAGCAAAGCTGCGCAAACAGCAATTCGATCTGAACGACTTTCGCCAGCAGCTCCAGCAGATGCGAAAGATGGGACCGCTTGAAGACCTGCTCAAGCTGATTCCGGGGGTCAATGCCAAACAGCTGGCTGGCATGAATGTGGATGAGAAACAGATCGCTCATCTTGAGGCGATTCTTTCGTCGATGACGGATGAGGAACGGCGCAATCCGGATTTGATTTCCAATTCCAGACGCGCCCGCATTGCGCGCGGCTCCGGAACCGATCCGGTCATGGTCAATCGTCTTCTCAAGCAATTCAAAGATTCCAAGAAGATGATGAAGCAGGTGGCAAAACTTCAAAAACAGGGAAAGAAACGCAAATCGCCTCTGTTTAAGAATCCATTTATGAAATAGGAAGGCAAACGAAGGAGGAACCTATGTCAGTAAAAATCAGAATGAAACGTTTAGGAGCGAAAAAGGCGCCGTTCTATCGGATTGTCGTGGCGGATTCCCGCCGCGCTCGCAACGGCCGCTTCATCGAAGAGATTGGATTTTATAATCCGATTTCAGAACCGCGCATGTTTCGCATTGATGCCGATAAGGTGAAGAACTGGATTGCCAATGGCGCTCAGATGACCGATACGGTAAAGCGCATCTTCAATGAGTATCAGGTTCTTGAAAAAGAAGGCGTCGTGATGGAAGGCGTCCAAACGGAACGCAAGGCTAAAGCGAAGGTGGTGGATTTCGCCGATACGGAGAAAGAAGCCCCTGTCGAGGCAGAAGAGCCGGCGGAGGCTGAGGCTGTTGAAGAGCAGGCGGCTCCTGAGGCGTAATGATGAAGGAGCTCTTACTCGCCATGGTCCGGCATCTGGTGGATCACCCCGATGCACTTGACATTGAGGAAGAGTCGCATGATGGTATCGTGAATCTGGTTCTTCATGTGGATCCGGACGATATGGGCAAAGTCATTGGCAAACAGGGACGGATTGCCAATTCATTGAGGCAGGTTCTCAAGGCTTGTGCGATTAAAGAAAATGTCAAGGTGAATCTGGACATTGAAACTCGATGAGTGAAAAAATTTTGACTGCACGCCTTCTGAAGACACGCGGCTTGCGGGGCGAAGTGAAAATTGAAATGATGGATGACCGTACGGGACGTTTCCGTGCAGGATTGTCTGTCTTTACTGATCAGGGAGATCGGCTGACGGTGGAGACCTTTCGTCAGCAGGGAAAATTTGGTTTTCTTCGCTTTCAGGAAATTCGGTCGATTGAGGAAGCCCAGCCCTTCGTCGGAAAGAATTTGTATTGTCTGGAAGAAGATCTTCCGGCTCTTCCAGAGGATGTCTATTACGTGAAGGATCTGATGGGCTTGACGGTCGTTGACGAGGCGGGAAAACTTCTGGGCGTGATTGCTGAGGTGATGGAAACAGGCGCGAATGATGTGTATTTGATCCGAAAAGAGGATGGTCATTCTTTCATGCTTCCTGCGGTGAAAGAGTTTATCCGCAGCGTGGATCTCATTCAGCATCGGATGGTGGTGCATCTGATTGATGGGATCGAGGAATCGCTATGAAAATCGATATTCTGACGCTGTTTCCGGAAATGTTTCAGGCGTTCCTCACGTCGGGAGTCATCGGGCGCGCCGTATCCGATGATCGCCTGAGAATTGCGACACATCAAATCCGTGATCATGCGCATGATAAACATCAGATCGTGGATGATACCGTCTTCGGGGGCGCAGCGGGAATGTTGATGAAGCCGGAACCGCTGGCTGAAGCCATTGAAGCGGTAAAGGGAAGTGAGGGGCATGTCATTTTTCTCAGCCCTCAGGGGAGCGTATTGAATCAGCAGAAAGCCATCGCTTTATCGAAACGGCCGCATTTGATTTTGCTCTGCGGACACTATGAAGGAATTGATGCGAGAATTCTCCATCAGTTTGTCGATGAAGAAATTTCGATTGGCGATTATGTATTAACTGGAGGAGAACTTCCCGCCATGGTGCTGATCGATACCGTGGCGCGCTGGGTGGATGGGGTGCTCGGAAATCCGGACAGCGCTGCGACGGATTCCCATGCGCAGCTTTTGCTTCAGTACGATGAATACACGAAACCGAGGAGCTTTCGTGGCGAGGATGTCCCTGAGGTATTGTTGAGCGGGAATCACCAGGCCATTGAAGCTTGGAGACACCAAAACGCAATAGAGAACACGAAACAAAAACGGCCGGATCTCTATGAACGCTATATGCGGGAGCATCCGGAAGAAAAGGAGGAATCCCATGGATTATATTAAGGAACTCGAAGCCAAACAGTTGAAAGAGAACGTGACCGCATTTCGTGTTGGAGACACGGTGCGCGTTGCCTACCGGATTAAAGAAGGACAGCGTGAACGGATTCAGATGTTCGAAGGAACCGTGATTCAGCGCCAGGGCGCAGGATCGAATGAAACGTTCACGGTACGCCGCTTGAGCTATGGTGTCGGCGTGGAGCGCACCTTTTTGGTTCATAGCCCGCGGGTGGAGGACATCACCGTTACCCGCCAGGGTAAGGTCCGCCGTGCGAAATTGAATTATCTGCGCGACCGTGTCGGCAAAGCGGCAAAAGTGAAGGAAAGAACCAATTATTAAGTTTTGTCAGGCCCGCCGTCCGGCGGGCTGATTTTTTTCAACCAGTTTCAATTGGTAAAAAACGATGGGTATGAGGTGAAAAGGAGTCAGAATGGACATCAACTGGTATCCGGGACATATGAAAAAGGCAACGGACGCGGTGAAACGGGCTCTTCCTCAGGTTCAACTTTGTCTGGAGATCCGGGATGCCCGCATTCCGAGATCCAGCGCCAATCAACAGCTGGGAGCCCTTGTTGCGCATAAAAAGAGAATCATCATCTTGAATAAAAAAGATCTGGCCGACCGTTCGGAAACGGATCAATGGATCCGTGCGCTGAATCGTGAGGGGCAAATCGCCATGGCTCTGGATGCCACCGATGAACATCCGGCGGAGCGCATCTATCAGGCCGCCGCGGCGCTGCTGGCAGAAAAAAGAGATGCTCGTGCGCAGCGCAAGATCATCAATCAGGAAATTCGCATGATGGTTTTTGGCATCCCCAATTCCGGAAAATCCACCGTTATCAACGCAATGGCAAAGCGCCGCACCGCAAAGGTTGGCGACAGACCAGGCATTACCACGACGGAGCAGTGGATTCGTACGGATGCGCAGCTGCTTTTGCTGGACACTCCAGGAATTCTTCCGACGAAGCTGGAGCCTGAGCAGGCACTGCATTTGGCGTTTACCGGTGCCATTCGGGATACGATTTTGCCGCAGCAGGATATTGGGCTGGAATTGATCCGGCTGCTGATGCAGCGAGATCCGGACGTTTTTCGGCGCAGATATGGCATTGAGGCGACGAAACCGCTGGAAGCGATGGAGCAGATCGGGCGATCCATCGGCGCGCTGCTGCGGGGCGGGGAAATTGATTATACGCGCACCGCTTTACGTGTGGTGGACGATTTTCGCAAATTGCGCTATGGAGCGATGACGCTGGAAACAGTAAAGGATTTGGAACATGAAGCGAGATCACTGGACTCCTGAGAAACTGGCTGAGTTGGAAAAGCGCATGGATGAGACCCCTTTGGTCTGCGGAATCGATGAAGTGGGACGGGGACCGTTGGCCGGACCGGTGGTCGCCTGTGCTATAATCATGCCACACGGGAAACGGATTGATGGTGTGCGGGATTCTAAGAAACTTTCTGAGCGCAAGAGGGAAGCGCTTTATGAACAGATTCTTTCATCTTGCATTGCCTGGGGAATGGGAATCAGTGATGAGCGAATGATCGATCAGATCAATATTCGCCAGGCAACGCTTGTTGCGATGCGGGATGCTGTCCGCTGTCTCCGGAATAGAGGGGGCGTTCGGGTTCAGCCGGATCTTTTGGTGATTGATGCGGAAACTATCGATACGGATCTTCCACAGGTGAGCGTGATTCATGGAGATGACCGGATCTATGCGATCAGCTGTGCCTCGATTGTCGCCAAGGTCGCGCGTGACCGTCTGATGGTTGCTTATGATGGGATTTTTCCCCATTATGGTTTTGCTCAGCATAAAGGATATGGAACCCGGAAGCACCTGGAAGCGATTCGAACCTATGGTCAGCTCCCCATTCATCGTGCAAGTTTTCTTCATGAAAGGAATGCACCGAATGGATCAGAACCAATCCCACCCGCCGATCCCCCCGAACCGATTCACCCAAGCCCAAACGATCGGACGGAGGGCTGAAGATCTCGCCTATTATTTTTTGAATCAATCGGGCTATGAGCTCGTGGCACGCAATTACCGCTGCAGGGGAGGAGAAATCGATCTGGTCATGCGCCAGAACGATATTCTGCATTTTGTTGAAGTGAAGGCGAGACGCAGTTTTCGCTTCGGTCGGCCGGAGGAGGCGGTGGACGGATTAAAGCGACGCCGACTTTTCCGAGCTTCGAAATCTTTTTTGTATGAACATCCTTCATGGAAGGAAAAATGCGGCTATTTTCTTTTTGATGTGATGGAAGTCGATCTGGTGCGGCGCGCTCTTCATTGGATTCCTGATGCTTTTTCGATGGAGGGTGAAGAGTGATGTTGACGCAAGAATCCTGTTTATCGACCTGTACGAGGGAACAATTGATTGATATGGCGTTGGCCGGGCTGAGCCCATCGGCCATCCATGCCTTTTCAGCGGGCGCGGAGTCCGTCGGAGTGCGAAAGATTCTTCATCGTGATCAATGTGTTCTGGAACATCCGACGAATACATCGCGCTGGCTTGAGTGGGAGCACTGCATGAAAAAGGGAATGTGGGCGGTGACTTATATTGACGCGGGCTTTCCGCAGCCTCTTCGGGAAATCCCCAATCCTCCGGCGGTTCTTTTTGGTCAGGGGGATCCGGAGTGGATGGATCATTTTTGTTTTGCCGTCGTGGGAACACGGCAACCCAGCACGTATGGCGAACAAGTCGTCCGGCGTTTTGCGGGAGAGCTGGCGGATGCGGGTGTATGCGTTGTGTCGGGGCTGGCCTTTGGCATCGACAGCATTGCGCATGCAATGGCTTTGGCTCACCATGCCCCAACCATTGCTGTTTTAGGGAGCGGATTAAACCGGATTTATCCCGTTTCGCACGTGCGGCTGGCAGACCGTATTGCGCGGGAAGGCGTACTGCTTTCGGAATATCCTCCGGAAGTGCGCCCTCGTTCCTTTCATTTCATTCAGAGAAACCGCTTGATTTCAGGATTATCTCGAGGGTTGCTGGTCGTTGAGGCAGCGAAAAAATCAGGAACGATGATCACCGTAGGCGATGCGCTGGAACAGGGCCGGGATGTGTTTTGTATTCCGGGGAATATCAATCAACCGAGAAGCGAAGGCACCAATCATCTGATTCAGCAGGGCGCTGCTCTGGTGATGGATGTATCGGATATTGCCGCCGAGTATGACGATTGGCCGGAGGCGCCGGAGAAGGCGGAGGAAGGGGAAAGGCAGTTGTTGACCTCGAAAGAGCAAAGCCTTTATGATAGGATTCAACAGGGTGCAGCAACGGTGGAGGCGTTGGCTTCCGCTGTGCCCATGGGCGTTCAGGAGATCATGACGACGCTCACGTTATTAGAGATGAAGGGATTGGTTTTGCGGAACCAATATGGACGATGGATCATTAACGGATAGGAACGACATGACAAAGAATCTGATTATTGTTGAGTCTCCGACAAAGACAAAGACCATTTCGAAAATACTGGGGAAAAATTATAAGGTTCTAGCTTCAAAAGGACATCTCCGTGATTTGCCAAAGAGTCAGTTCGGTGTGGATCTTGAACATAATTTTGAGCCGAAGTACATCAATGTACGCGGCAAGGCGCAGACGATCAATGAATTAAAAAAAGAAAGCAGCAAAGCCGATCATGTCTTTCTGGCGACCGATCCGGATCGTGAAGGGGAGGCCATTTCGTGGCATCTGGCTCAGATTCTGGGGTTGAATCCCAACGAGGCCAATCGGGTCAGCTTCCATGAAATTACGCCTCAGGGGGTTCGCGCTGGAATTGAGGCACCCCGAAAGATTGATATGGATCTTGTCAATTCACAGCAGGCGCGCCGGATCATGGATCGAATTGTGGGCTATCAGATTTCTCCGCTTTTGTGGAAACGGGTGCGGAGCGGGCTGTCCGCCGGACGGGTGCAGTCCGTTGCCCTCAAATTGATCGTGGACCGTGAGCGCGAAATCGCAGCCTTTGTTCCGCAGGAGTATTGGACGATCCACGCCCATCATAAGAAAGACCGCATCGCGTTTGAAACCGAATATGTTGGACAAAAATCTGGCGATAAAATAAAGAAGGTGACGCTTTCGGATGAGAAGGCGGCGGATCAGCTCATTGGGACGCTCACTCAGCCTTTTCAGGTGCTTTCTGTAGAGAAGAAAAAGCGCCGCAAAAAGCCCTATGTTCCATTTACGACATCGACGCTTCAGCAGGAAGCCAGCCGCCGCCTTGGATTTTCCACATCGAAAACGATGATGGTCGCACAGCAGCTCTATGAAGGCGTGAACTTGCGCGGCCAGGGACAGGTTGGTTTGATCACATATATGCGTACCGATTCCACCCGACTCTCGGATGTCTTTATTGGGGAAGCTGCTTCCTATATTGCGGAAACTTATGGAAAAGAGTACGCAACGAAAGGGATTCACTACGGTCCGAAGGGGCATGCGCAGGATGCGCATGAAGCGATTCGCCCCTCCAATGTGTATTTTGCGCCGCAGGCGATTCAGGAATCTTTGAGCAGCGATCAATTTCGTCTCTATGATCTGATCTGGCGGCGCGCAGTCGCTTCGCAGATGGCTTCATCCTCGTTTGAAGCCACAACGGTGGATCTGGGATCGGGCGATTCCGTGTTTCGCATCAATGGAGTGAAGCCGGAGTTTGATGGATTCCAGAAGATTTGGCCAGTGAATGAAAAAGAGATTCGACTGCCGGAGTTGAAGATTGGAGAAGAGATTGAGGCGAAGCCGATCAATAAAAAACAACACTTCACTCAGCCGCCGGCACGCTATTCCGAAGCCTCATTAGTTCAGACGCTGGAAAAAAATGGAATTGGCCGTCCGAGCACCTACGCGTCCATCATCAAATCCATTTTATCGCGCCGCTATGTTGAGCTGAATAAAAAGCAATTTTATCCGACGCCGCTGGGCGAGAACGTGAATGATTTTCTTGAAAAAAACTTTCAGGATATCATCAATGAACGCTTCACTTCTGAAATGGAGGAGCAGCTGGACAGCGTCGCACGGGGAGAGACGGACTGGAAGCGGCTGATGAACGAATTTTATACGGCGTTTTCGGCTGATCTTGAGCGTGCACAGGAAGACACACAAAGCTATAAACTCGCCTCCCGCCCGACGGGAGAGACTTGCCCGGTCTGCGGCGGAGATCTGGTCTATAAGCAGGGAAGAAATGGCGAATTTATCGGATGCAGCAATTTTCCAGAATGCACTTATACGAAAAGTATTGTAAAAAGCACGGGCGTGACATGTCCGAAATGTGGTCAGGGTGAAATCATCGAAAAAGTATCAAAGCACGGCAAGGCGTTTTATGGCTGCAGCAATTATCCGAGCTGTGACTATGCCAGTTGGGATCGTCCGACAGGGGAACATTGCCCGCTCTGCGGAGACCTGATGGTGCACCGGAAAAACCGGAAGGAAAATCGCGTTTTTTGTCATAATGAGGCTTGTCCGAATCATGAGATGCAAGGAGAGCCTCCAAAACAGGGATAAAGCTTCATGAAGGCTTGATGATTTCTAAGAAGAAGGATAGAATTAAACGGTATGTCGCACGCTTGCTGAACATCCTGCCAGTGTTCCGCCAGAGGCGGTTGAGCCGGGATTTGAGGCGAGCGGAGGGAAAAACACGGAGGAAAATTTATGTCAGTTGTTTCGATGAAAAGTTTGCTTGAAGCAGGGGTTCACTTTGGCCACCAGACACGTCGCTGGAACCCGAAGATGAAACCGTACATTTTTACGGAGCGCAACGGAATTCATATCATCGATCTGTCCAAGACGGTCGGTCTGATTGAGGCAGCGTATGATAAGGTGCGTGAAGTCGCGGCAGACGGCGGAAAGATCTTGTTCGTAGGGACGAAAAAGCAGGCGCAGGACACCATTGAGGCGCAGGCAAAGCGCTCGAATATGTTCTATGTCAATCAGCGTTGGCTGGGTGGCATGCTGACGAATTACCAGACGATTCGCAAGAGCATTGAGCGCCTTGATCGCCTGAATACGATGGCGGAGGATGGAACCTTTGATCTTCTTCCGAAGAAGGAGGTTGCCGAGCTGGAGCATGAGGCAGAGCGGCTGAACCGCTTCCTCGGCGGAATCAAGGAAATGAATGGTCTGCCCGATCTGCTCTATGTGGTCGATCCGAAGAAAGAGGCCATCGCCATTAAAGAAGCGCGTAAATTAAACATTCCTGTTGTTGCGATTTTGGATACCAACGCCGATCCGGATGAAGTGGATTTCCCGATTCCGGGCAACGATGACGCCATTCGTTCCGTTCGCCTGATTACGGGTCTTATGGCTGATGCGGTCATTGAAGGCCGCCAGGGCGAGCAGAATGCGGAAGAGGAATCCTCTCCGGCTGAGGAAGCAGAAGAATCGGAAGTGGTGGAAGAGGCTGTAGAAGAAACTGAATCCGAAACGGAAGCGGAATAAGGGAGCGAAAGGAATTCGAGATGGAAATCAAAGCAGCAATGGTAAAGGAACTGCGCGATCTGACCGGCGCAGGAATGATGGATGCCAAGCGTGCGCTTCAAGAAGCGGATGGCGATATGGAAAAAGCGACGGATATTCTTCGTGAAAAGGGCGTTGCGAAATCGCTGAAAAAGGGCAACCGCGTCGCCGCAGAGGGGGTTGTGGCTTCTTATGTGCACCAAGGACGCATCGGAGCGATGGTCGAAGTGAACTCGGAAACGGATTTTGTGTCGAAAAATCCGGAATTTTTGGAGTTTGCGAAGCATCTCTGCATGCAGGTGGCATCTTTGAATCCGCAGTATGTTTCCCGCGACGATGTTCCGGCAGATCAGGTCGCGCATGAGCGCGAGGTTCTCATTCAGCAGGCGATGAACGAAAGCGCCAATATTCCGGAGGACAAACGTCAATTTGTGGCGGAAAAGAAAGTGGAAGGCCGTCTGGATAAGTTCTTTGAAGAGATCTGCTTGATGGAACAGAAGCACATCATGCAAAACGATAAAACCGTGGAGCAGGTTCGCCAGGAGCTTGTGGCGAAGATCGGTGAAAACATCGTCGTGCGCCGCTTTGTCCGCTTTGAAGTCGGTGAAGGCATTGAGAAAAAACAGGAAAATTTCGCGGAAGAAGTCGCAAAACAGATGAATATGTAAGTTCATCCTTGAAGGATGGCTGGGGAACGGATGAGCAGGTCTCGTTCGTTCCTTTTTTTTGTGTCGCTCTTTTTAATGGGTCATGTTAAAATTAAAGGCAATGGAGGCGGGTATGCTTGAATACAAACGAATTGTTTTGAAGTTAAGCGGAGAAGCATTGGCCGGGAAAGCGGGCGTTGGTCTCGACGATGATACGGTGGACGAGATTTGCCGTTCCATACGGTCTTTGCATGAAATGGGGTATGAGATTGCGATTGTCGTCGGCGGGGGAAATTTCTGGCGCGGTCGAACCTCAGGCTCCATCGAACGGGCACAGTCGGATCATATGGGGATGCTCGGAACGGTGATCAATGCATTGCGCGTACAGGCGGCGCTGGAGTCGCTAGGCGTGGAGACGCGCGTGCAGACAGCGATTATGATGCAAGAAGTGGCAGAGCCCTATATTCGCCGCCGCGCAATACGCCACATTGAAAAAGGGCGGGTCGTCATCTTTGGCGCCGGAACAGGGCTTCCCTATTTTTCAACCGACACGACAGCGGCTCTCAGAGCCTGTGAGATTGATGCCGATGCGCTTCTGATTGGGAAAAAAGGGACAGACGGGGTCTACGATAAGGATCCGAACCAGTATGATGATGCGGTGAAATATGATGTTCTGACGTACGATGAAGTGCTGCAACGCCATCTGGCGGTCATGGATTCCACGGCGACTTCGCTGGCCATGGATAATGCGTTGCCGATTCTCGTGTTTGGAATTGATGATCCCTCAACGATGGTGCGCATTGCGAAGGGTGAAAAACTGGGCACTCTAATTACAGAATAATAGCGATAAGGAGATGATGATGTACGAGCAGCAGTCAACAAAGCAGCACATGAGCAAAGCAGTGGCCTCGTTTAAAGAAGATTTGTCTAAGATTCGTGCGGGGCGTGCCAACCCAAAAATTTTGGATGATATCACATTTGAATATTATGGGGCACCGACGCACATTGCTCATGCAGCGACGATCAATGTACCGGAAGCACGGCTGATTACGATTCAGCCTTGGGATGCTCAAAATCTCAAAGCGATTGAACGCGCGATTCTTGCGGCAGATCTCGGAATTACGCCGAGCAATGATGGAAAGATGATCCGTCTTCCTTTTCCTCCGCTCACAGAAGAGCGGCGCAAGGAGCTGGTGAAAGAGATGAATCATCGTCTGGAACAGGCTCGCGTTGCGGTTCGGAATGTACGCCGCGACGGGATGGATCAGATTGCCAAAGATGAGAAGGCCAATGTTCTGACCGAGGATGATCGTCGGGATGCGGAAGAGGAATTGCAGAAGATGACCGATCAGTTTATTAAGGAATTGGATCAGATTGGCAAGGAAAAAGAAAAAGAACTGATGGAAATCTGATGATACGATCAGAATGTTGGAGAGAAGGGCACCGTGCTGGATCAACCCAAACACATTGGCATCATACTTGACGGAAATGGTCGATGGGCCACGCAGCGAGGAAAAAAGCGCACAGAGGGACATGCCCAGGGTGTGGAAACCGTCCTTGATATTGCAAGGGCAGCGGCTGACCGAGGCATCACCACTTTAAGTCTCTATGCGTTTTCTACAGAAAATTGGAAGCGCCCGGCGGATGAAGTGAGCACCTTGATGCGTCTGCTGCATTCTTTTTTGGATCGCTATCTGAATGAGCTGATGGAACGGCGCGTTCGCCTTCGCATCATGGGAGATCCGTCGCGTCTTCCTGCAGCCAATCGACTCGCCATTCGCCACGCTCTGTCTCTGACTGAAAAAAATGACGGATTGATTTTGAATATCGGCTTAAATTATGGAGGGCGTGACGAGATCGTTCGCGCCCTGCGTCATTTATCCCGAAAAGGGACGAACTTGGAACAGCTTACAGAGGAACAGCTGGAATCCGCGCTTGATACCGCCGGTCTTCCGCCGCTGGATCTTTTGATTCGCACCGGAGGGGAACGCCGCGTTTCTAATTTCATGCTCTGGCAGATCGCGTATACGGAATTGTATTTTACGGATACGCTGTGGCCGGATTTTTCTGCGGAAGAGCTGGATCAGGCTCTGGCTTGGTATCGTTCACAGGATCGACGCTTCGGAGGGTTAACATGAGCAATCTCATGGAACGCATTTTGATCGGAGCTATTTTGGCCATCACCTTTATCGGTGCGATTTTATCTCATTCCCGCTTGCTGCTGCTGATCGTTTTTTTATTTTTCAGTTCCGCAGCGATCTGGGAGCTTTTTGTCGTGCTGGATCCGGATAACCATGGACGAAATCGTCTGTTTACGATCATTGCGAATGCCCTTTGTCTCTATTTTGCCTATTCGGGCTCCTTTGTGCTGTATGCGGCGACCGTGGTCTTTTTCTTTATCTTTTTGTTCATGCTCTCCGTGATTCATCCTTATCGTGAATTTGAAGATCTGTTTGAGACGCTCTTCATTACGATTTACATCACCGTATTCGATTCCTTCGCCTTCTTTTTTTCCGGGAACGATTTGCTTTTGGTGCTTTGCGTTTCCTGGGGAACGGATACTTTTGCCTATTTTAGTGGGCTTTTGTTTGGAAAAACGCCACTC
>JAEXBN010000040.1 GCA_023394045.1 Bacillota bacterium
CTGTTGTTGCTGAATAAAAAAATGGAATCGAAATCATAGACGGGAAAGGAGATCATGATGGCAAAGCAAATTAACTATAGTACTGAAGTACGCCAGAAAATGCAGGCAGGCGTGGATAAGTTGGCGAACACGGTCAAGGTGACCCTGGGGCCTAAAGGACGCAATGTGGTGCTGGAGAAAGGCTTTGGTTCACCGACGATCACGAACGATGGCGTCACCATTGCGAAAGAAATTGAGCTGGAAGATGCCTTTGAAAACATGGGCGCTCAGTTGGTGAAAGAGGTTGCCTCGAAAACAAATGATGTTGCTGGCGATGGAACGACGACAGCAACACTTTTGACGCAGGCGCTGGTGCGTGAGGGGCTGCGTAATCTTGCAGCGGGAGCCAATCCGATGATCCTTCGCCGCGGGATGCAGAAGGCGACGGAAGTGGCCATTGAAAAGATTCAGGCCAACGCAAAAGAAGTGGATACGATGGAAGCCATCGCAGATGTCGGAACCATTTCGGCTGGCGATGAGGCGGTGGGAAAGATGATCGCGGAGGCCATGGAGAAGGTTGGCAAAGATGGAGTGATTACCGTTGAGGACTCCAACACGATGGAGAACAGCCTTGAAGTGGTCGAAGGAATGCAGTTTGATCGCGGATATCTTTCACCCTATATGGTGACGGATACAGAAAAGATGGTGGCGGAGCTTGAAAATCCGTACATCTTGATTACAGATAAGAAGATTAGCAACATTCAGGAGATTCTTCCTCTTCTTGAGCAGATTGTGCAGTCGGGAAAGACGCTGCTGATCATTGCCGAAGATGTGGAAGGCGAAGCGTTGGCAACGCTGGTCTTGAATAAAATCCGCGGAACATTCAATGCGGTGGCGATCAAGGCGCCGGGTTATGGCGACCGCCGCAAGGAAATGCTTCAGGACATCGCCATTTTGACGGGAGGCCGCGTCATTACCGAGGAACTTGGATTAGACTTGAAGCAGGCGACCGTGGACATGCTGGGTACAGCGGCGAAGGTGAACATCGACAAGGAAAAGACCGTCATCGTCAGCGGCGCCGGGGATAAAAAGGCGTTGGAGGATCGCGTTGAACAGATTCGCAAACAGATTGAAGTCACGGACTCCGAATATGATAAAGAAAAGCTGAAAGAACGTCTGGCGAAGCTGGGCGGCGGTGTTGCGGTATTGCGTGTTGGTGCAGCGACCGAAACGGAGATGAAAGAAAAGAAGCTGCGGATTGAGGATGCTCTTTCGGCGACGCGTGCGGCGGTCGAAGAAGGAATCGTCGCTGGCGGTGGCACTGCGATGATCGATGTGATTGGTGATGTGGCTGCCTTTGCGGAAAGCCTGGAGGGCGATGAGAAGGTTGGCGGAGAGATTGTGGTTCGCGCACTGGAAGAACCGCTTCGCCAGATCAGTGATAACGCAGGCTTGGAGCCGTCGGTGATCGTCGACCGTGTCAAATCGAGCGAAGTGGGCACCGGTTTTGATGCGATGAATGAAGTGTATGTGAACATGTTTGAGGCAGGGATCGTGGATCCGACGAAGGTGACCCGCTCTGCCCTTCAGAATGCGGTTTCCATCGCATCCATGTTGTTGACCACCGAGGCGGCAGTCGCATCCATTCCTGAAAAAGAAAAGGATGTGCCGGGGATGAATGCTGGCGCGGGATACGGCGCCTATTGATTTGGCTTTTGAATTAAAATAAGAAGGTCTCCTCGGAGCGTGATCGCTTCGGGTGGACGGATGAATGGCATCGGAATTTGGCTCGTACTGCGCCAGATTCCGATGCTTTTTTGATTTTCTTTCGGATGAACCTACGATTGAGGCTATTGGGGATCGGGCTCCGTGCGTTCTGCGATTAAAATCCAAGTATAATTTTTGATTTTATGGAGTGGTTATTGAAAATCAAGAAAATTTCTACATTTTGTATAAATATGACATTTTTGTATTGAATTTTGAGAAAAAATGAAATAGCGAGATACAGAAGCTTAAAAAGTGATTTGCTATGATTGGACTAACCCATCGGAGCGATGGAATACGGAAAGACGGTGCGTCGGAGGCGGAATCGATAGGCGCATCGTGGATGCATCGAAAACCTAAAAAAGAAAGGAAAACGAACATGACAACACTTTATCCATCAGATTCTTCAGAGCGAATTCGGGATCGAATTATTACGCTGCTGACGCGATATGCGTCCAATGTGGAGCGGCTGTCCCGGTTTAAGGATGAGGAAGAGGTTCGTGAATGGGTAGAAGCCTTTGACCCGAAAAGCTGGGAGAACACCTTATGTATCGCGGATCCTTCTCAACACCTGGGGTCAGGGGGCGACGATGGCGCTCTGCGCGCGTCTCCAGATCGTTTTTTTGAGGAAGACGTTCATCGATCAGAGGAGGGACAACGTGGAGAGAATCTCTTGCGGAAAGAGGGAAACGATCTGTCCTATCTGATTCATTTTGAGAGGCGGCAGCTTTTTGAAATGCTGGCGACGCAGCGCGCCGAAGTACAGCTGGTCAAATTGTTGGTTCTTACACTGCGGGACAGTGAGCTGCAGTTGATTCGGCTGCGCTATTTCCGTGGGATGTCCATCACGATGGTGTGTGGTGAAATGTTTATGTCCCGCAGCACGTTTTACCGGAAACATGATGAGATTGTGAAACATCTTTGCGAGGCTTACTGCGAGATTATCAAGCGATATCAGAATGTGGAGAGCCTCTAGTCGGACGAGCTGCCCATGCGCAGGATGCAAAATTGAGAATCAGACGGTGTCGGTTATCTTTCCAATTTGATTTTTCCCTGTTATTCTAATAAAAAAGCGCTTGGAGGAATACATGGAACTTCTGTTGATACATGAAGAAGAGATCTGGCGAAATGAACTAGCGCAAACTTTTGAATATGAGGGAATTCATGTCCACGCGGCGGATCGCCTTGAGGCCGCTCAACGCAGTCTGCGTGATCGGACCTTTGATTTTTGTCTGATCAGCAGCGGATTTGGTGATGGGGATGTGTTGGATTTCCACGCGTTTTTGGATGTGGTGGGCGGGGTTCCCGCGATGGTTTTATCCGCGCATCCCACGCCGAAGCAGACGGTTCTGTTTTTAGAGTATGGCTATGAGGATGTTTTGACCTTTCCATGCGACCTGATGGAATTGCGCGCGAGGATTCGATCAATCATGAAACGACCTCGGAACGATCGCCAATCGCGCAGATGGTCGGAGCTGAATTTCGATTCCTTTTCCATTGACCTGATTCATCGAAAGGCAATGGCAGGGGAGCAGTCCGTGGTCTTCAGTTGTAAAGAATTTTCCCTTTTGCTTCTGCTGATTCGCGATCACAAACGAGTGTGGAGTCGCGAAGAAATCTGCAACGAGTTATGGCCGGAGGATCATCTTCGCACGGTGGATGTGTATATTCGAAGAATACGGGATAAGTTTCGTCTGATTCAGCAAGAAGATCTGATTCAAACGAAGTGGGGGGAAGGATATTTTTTCCGTCTGCCGCCTCGGAGAGATGAGAGGGATCGTTCATGAGCATCCGTCTGGACAAGTGGCTTTCCAATCAAGGGATCGGTTCGCGGAATGAAGTCAATGCGATGATTCGCGCCGGCAGGGTTCGGGTGAACGGAGTCATGGCGACGTTGCCGAAGATGAAAATTGATTTGCAGGATCGCGTGACATTCGATCAGGATGAGATTCCTTATGTGCGCTACCGCTATTTTATGCTGAATAAACCGGAGGGCATCATTTCCGCAACGAAAGATCGTCATGAGACGGTGATGGATCGGATACGCCCGGAGGATCAAGCGGGTCATCGGCTTTTTCCTGTGGGCCGATTGGATCGGGACACGACGGGTTTGCTGTTGATTAGCGATGACGGAAGACTGGCTCACGCCCTGCTTTCTCCGGCGCATCACGTCGAGAAAGAGTATCGTGTGCTCTTGGATCGCCCGATTGAGTCATGGATGATTGAACGGTTTCGGGAAGGGCTGAGGATTCCGCCGGATTCGGAAGACACGCTTCCGGCGACGCTGGAAGCACTGCCGGATCATTGCGGGCGGGTGATTATTGTGGAAGGACGATATCATCAGGTGAAGCGCATGTTTGAAGCCGTCGGGCGAAAAGTGCTGAAATTAGAACGCCGTCGCATGGGACCTCTGACCCTTGATAAAAACCTTGAACTCGGGGCATATCGAGCTTTAACGGAAGAGGAGATCTCGTCGCTCTTTGATGCGGCGGGGCTGAATCGAGAAGAAAAATCGGCGTTTGATCTTGACCAGGGAGCACGAACCGGTCTTAGAAATGGAAAGCAGGAATGAATTATTACATAGCGGATTGCCATTTCGGCGATGAACAGGTCATTGCCTTCAGCCACCGTCCATTTGAGACGGTGCAGGAAATGGATGCCGCCATGATGGAACGCTGGAATCGGATTGTGAGACCCGGTGACGATGTTTATGTGGTGGGGGATCTTGTTTACCGCAGCGAAGATCCGGAGCGGTATTTATCTTCGCTCAATGGCCGGCTGCACCTGATTCTGGGGAACCATGACCAATATCTTCTGAAAGAAACGGCCTTGCATCATTATTTTGCAGAGATTAAAACGTATGACGTGATTTATGACCATGCGCATCGGATTGCCCTTTTTCACTATCCGATGATGGAATGGGATGGATACTATTACGGAACTTGGCACATTTATGGGCACATTCACAATCATCCTTCGCCGACTCAGGAACGGATGAAAGCTCTTCCCAAAGCCTTGAATTGCGGGGCGGATATCGTGGGCTTCCGTCCCAGGACATTTGATGAACTGGTGGCCATCAATAAGCGGGATTGCTTCCGCTCCTGCCGCCCGGCAGGATCCGTGTAAGGACATGAAAGGGGCAGAATCCGTTACTTTTTGGGACGTTTCATGCGTTCCGGAATCAATTCATCAATGAACTGAGAGCGGGAAAAAGATTCTTGATTGATTCCTGTACGTCCCAAGAGACGCAGCTTGGTTCGCGCTCTGGTCATGCCCACATAGAACAGGCGACGTTCTTCTTCCAGCATTTCCGGATGCCCCTCTTTTTCCATTTCCAGAGATAGCGTGCTGGGGAATTCGCCTTGAATTAAGTCGATCATCCAGACGGTATCATATTCCAGCCCTTTTGCCCCATGAATCGTGGAAAGGGAAAGGGGAGCTTGTTGTGCGCGCGCCAGCGAGATCACTTTTTCTAAATGATTCAGGCGTGCTTCCAGCTGCGGAAGTTGGCGAAGGGGTTCCGCTAAATAGGAGAGCCACTCAAGAATGCGCTGATCGGTTCGTACTGAATGGGCATGGCGCCGGGCATGTTCTCGGAGATAGTCTCCGTATCCGATATGATATTGTAAAAGATCGATCGCCCGGGAGGGCGATGCGTTTCGGAGTTGAGTAAAATCGTGTTCCAAGTGAGCAATACGATCCTGATAAAAGAAATTTTGCGCATGTTCACAGTGCGCCAGCCGTTCCCAGACGCTCAGACGGGGATCGCCGCTGATCACCTGTTCCATAAATTCGCGTTTGAGATATTGATTGAGTTTGTAGTATACGCGGGCGAAAGCCTCATGATCCGTTGGATCAAGCGCCAGCTGAAAGAAATCGAGAAGATCGAGCACCACGGGATGATGAAAGAAGCGTGCGGTCTCCGTTTCGCTGTGAAATGCGATATGGTGCTGATCCAAAAGCTCCGCCAGCGGCAAGACGGAAATATTGTTGCGAAACAGGATGGCCACCGTCCCGCGTTCGAGATCGGAAGGAAGCTCTTTCAGAATACGATCCATTTCTTTTTTCAGCGATGGGGTCAAAATCACCTGCGTCTTTTCCAGACTTTGTGTTGAAGTGGTCGGGATTTTCTCGTAGCGAGCCTGATTCTTTCGAATCAGATGCGCCGATAGCGCCACAATATTTTTTGTGGAGCGATAATTATCCTGCATAAATAAGACCGGTGCGCCGGGAAACATCTTTTGAAAGGCCAAGAGGTAGGCGGGATCCGCTCCCCGGAAGCTATAGATGGATTGATCGTCATCTGCCACAAAAAACAGGTTGTGTTCGGGGGCAGTCAACAGGTGGATAATGCGAAGCTGGATCAATGAGGTATCTTGCGCCTCATCCACCTGGTAGTAGGAAAACCGCTGCTGCATGGCAGTGCGCAGCGGTTTGTTCTGATCCAAAAGTTGTAAGGTTTTCAAAAGCATATCATCAAAATCAATCAATCGATGATTGGACTTAAATTGTTCATAAGCGCGCTGCAATTCCAGAAAATGGGGAAATCGGGCATGGGTTTTGTGCTGATAGGTTTCGTAATTCACCAAAGCATTTTTTAGGTAGCCATCGATACGGAAAAAGTCTTCAAGATCTTCGTCTGAAAGTACGCGTTGGAATAGCTGGCGTGCGAAGGTTCGAACGATTTGATATCGGTTGTATTCCTTCGATCCTTCAAGGACGTGGAGAGTTTCCCCGCGACTTTTTGCGGCGCTCAAGAGAATTTGATAGCAGAACGCATGGATCGTGGAAAAGGTGACTCCGGTTGAGTCTCCATATTCCTGTTTGAACCGCATTTTCATGTCATTCGCTTGTCTGCGGGAAAAGGTGATGGAGGCAATTTTCGAGGGCGAGACGCCTCTTTGGATCAGCATATGAAGCCGCGCGAGGAGCACCGTCGTTTTTCCGGCTCCGGGGACGGCTAAAACGAGACACGGTCCTTGAAAATGGTTGATTGCTTCCTGCTGTTTTTCGGTAAATTGCATAGGCACCTCCTTTTTGATTGTAACGGATTCTCATCGCCCTGTGGATTTTCCTCGTCAGATGAAACGGATTCCGATACAATGAGATCATTGGAATGCGTGAAAAGCGAAACGGATACGAAATGGAGTGGTTGCGTCTGTTGAGTGCTGTGTGATATAATTCCACGGTCGGGCTGGTGTGTCGGAATGGCAGACGAGGCAGACTCAAAATCTGTTGCTAGCAATAGCGTGTGGGTTCAAGTCCCACCACCAGCATTGTTGCCACGCGTTTGCGTGGCTTTTTTTGTGATTTGATGACGTAATCCATGTTGGATTCGCAGAAAATGGAAACGAGGGGGAGTCATGTCCCGGGAAAGACAAAAAACCTTTTTGATGATTGATGGATCGAACCTGCTGTTTCGCGCTTTTTATGCGATTCGGAATTTGACGACGGCGGAGGGAGTCTCGACGAATGGCGTTTATGGGTTCTTGATGATGTACCTGAAAGCGGTGGAGCTGGTTCATCCAGACTATATCATGGTTGCGTTTGACCGGGCGGGAGGAACGTTCCGCACAGAAGAATATGCGGATTATAAGGGAACGCGCCAAAAAACGCCGGATGAATTGTCCATACAGTTTGGCATGACAAAAGATTTGCTCGCTGCGATGAATGTTCATGCGGTGGATGTGGAAGGCTATGAAGCAGATGATATCATCGGCACTGTGGCGCTCCGTGCCGCTCAACAGGGCATGCGATCGGTCTTATTGACGGGGGATCGGGACTATTTTCAGCTGGTGGATGAGAACACGACGGTTTTGTTTACTAAAAAAGGGATCTCTCAGCTTGAAGTTGTCGATGAGGCGTGGATCCAGGAGCAATACGGTCTCCGCCCGGCGGATCTGATTGAAGTGAAAGGTCTGCAGGGAGACGCATCGGATCATATTCCGGGAGTCGCTGGAGTAGGGGAAAAGACCGCTCTGAAATTAGTCCGCGAATACGGAACGATTGAAAACATCTATGCGCATTTGGATGAACTCAGCGGAAAAAAGCTCAAACAAAATCTCATGGAAGGTGAAACGCAGGCTTATTTGAGCCGAAAAATCGGAACCATTTTCAGGGATGTTCCGATGGAGGAATCCATGGATGATTTTGTTGTTCGCGAAGTGGATCAGGAAAAATTAACGTCCAGCTTAGAGCGCCTAGAGTTTTACTCTTTTGCCGATCGCTTCCATGTTGAAGGGTCTAAAGCGCAGCTCGTTGCAGATTCGGAGCGCATTTCAGACGAAGGCTGGGAGGATCTGGCGCAAAGATTGCGCACAGAAGCGTTGGTGGGGTTTCAGATCCTGCCGGAGGAGCCGCATTATATGCAGTCAAAAGCAGCATTATGCGCTTTTGCTTCCGAAGATCACGTTTATATTCTCCCTTTGGAAGGCCATGAAGCGGCGTTTCGGTCGGCGTTTGAGGGGCTTTTCCGTTCGGAGGTCACCTTTCTTTCTTACGATATAAAAGCGAGCATCGTTTTACTGCACCGGCTGGGCATTGATTTTGATGCTTCATACATTGATGTCATGCTGATGGAATATCTTCTGGATCCGGGGCGCTCCAGCTATGAACCGGCCGCGCTTGCCAGCCGAGTGCTTTCCCGCTCCATGAAAACCGAAGAGGAGGTGTTTGGAAAAGGGAAGAGCCGAAAGACGGTCAGGGAAATGGATGAGGAGACCTTGGATGATTATCTGGCTTCCTGCCTGATGGCGATACGGGATGCACATCCGATCCTTGAACAACAGGTGCGCGATTTGGGGATGGAGGAGCTGTTTCAGACGATTGAAAATCCACTGGCACTTGTTTTGGCACACATGGAGATTGAAGGGGTCTGTATCGATCAAGACCAGCTGGACGTTTTGGATCGGGATTTTTCCGCCGCATTGGAGCGCTATGAGCACGAGGTGTATGAAGCGGCCGGAGAAACGTTCAATTTGAATTCACCGAAACAATTAGGGGAATTGCTCTTTGAGACGCTCGGATTGCCTCATGGCAAAAAAACAAAGACGGGCTACTCCACCAATGCGGACGTGCTGGAGAAACTCAGGGGGGCACATCCGGTTGTCGACGCGATTCTCAATTATCGCAAATTGGCGAAACTGAAATCGACCTATGTGGACGGCTTGAGACCTCATATTGGGTCGGACGGGCGGATTCATTCCACGTTCCGGCAAAATGTCGCGGCGACGGGGCGCATTTCTTCCACGGAGCCCAATTTGCAGAACATTCCGGTACGAACAGAAGAAGGGCGCAAGCTGAGAGGCGTCATTGTGGCAGGATCGGGCGCTCAGCTTGTGGATGCGGATTATTCCCAGATTGAATTGCGCATTCTCGCGTCGCTGAGCGGCGACCAAGCGATGATTCAAGCGTTCCGGGATGGCGAGGATATTCACCGAAAGACGGCTGCTGAGGTGAACCACATCGCTCCGGAAGAGGTGAGTGCATTGCAGCGCTCTCATGCGAAGGCGGTGAACTTTGGAATCATCTATGGGATCAGCGACTACGGTCTGTCGAGGGATCTGAATATTTCAAGGGCGGAAGCGAAAGCCTATATCGATGGCTACAAAGATTCCTATCCGGAGATTCGTTCTTACATGGAATCCGTGGTGCAGCAGGCGAAGCAGGATGGCTATGTGACGACCTATTTTGGGCGTCGGAGGAATATTCCGGAGCTGACGAGTAAAAATTATAATTTGCGCGGATTCGGCGAGCGTGTGGCTTTGAATACGCCTATTCAAGGAACCGCTGCGGACATCATTAAACGCGCGATGATCCGCGTGGATCGGGCACTTCGGGACTCAAATTTTCGGGCGCGGCTGGTGCTGCAGATTCATGATGAACTCATTGTGGAGGCGCCGGAAGAGGAGGCGAACGAAGTGGGTGCGCTTCTTGTTTCATTGATGGAAGATGATACATTTGCGGTGCGCCTGACCTGCGAGATGAAAATCGGACATAGCTGGTTGGAAACCAAGTGATTGTGCCTTCTGACCGGGTCAAGATGGCTTTATTATGTATTTCACGTTACAATGAAAAAGACGGGAGAGGAAATGTGGGAGAACGAAGGCTGCACCGCATTGGGCTGACGGGGAGTATTGCGACAGGGAAGTCGACAGCAGCGCGTTTGCTTCGCGAAATGGGCTATATGGTTCTCGATGCGGATCAGATTTATCATCAGCTGATTGAGAGGTCTTCATCCTTATCTCAGGCCATCGCCAATGCCTTTGGACAGGAAATTCTTGATCCAAAAACAGGCGGCGTGGATCGCCGTGCGTTAGGCTCGCTGGTTTTTCATGATCAGGAAGCATTGAAGCGGCTGAATGCAATCACTCATCCTGCGGTGTTTAACGCCCTGTCGAAAGAGGCGGATCAGCGGGAGCACATTTGGGCGGAGAGCGCTCGCGAGAGTTCATTGCTTTTCTTTGATGTGCCGCTTCTGATTGAGGCACGGGAACTTGCGGTTCCGCTGCATCTGAATGGAATCTGGTTGATCACGGCAGATCCGGAAATCCAGCTGAAGCGGTTGATGGAGCGTGAGCAGCTGGATCAAAATCTCGCGATGGAGCGAATTCGTGCTCACGCTCCTCAGGAAGAAAAGGAAAAGTTTGCCACCCTCGTCATTCCTAATAATAGGGACGAGGAAACATTGCGGCATGTTCTTTGCAGTGCCGCTGCAGAGGAGATCAATCATGGCATTCGTCAAGACATTTTTTAGAACCATCGGTCATATTTTACGAAATCTCATTATTTTTCTCATTGTGCTGGCCTTTTTAGCGGGTCTGGCGGCATCGTATTTTATTTACCGCGGAACGCAAAACTATCCGGTTGCTTATGGGGATTTGATTGAAAAAGTGGCTTCAGAAGAGGGCGTTGCGCCGGCGCTGGTGGCTGCGGTTGTTCGTACGGAGAGCGACTTTGATGCCGACGTGGTCGCTTTTGATGGCGGAGTGGGATTGATGCAGCTGATGCCGGATACCTTGGATTGGTCCGCAAAACGGATGGGGGTGGATCCGAGCACGCTTGACCCCAAGGATCCGGAAACGAATCTTTCGGTTGGAACTCACTATTTGGCGTATCTCATTGATCGTTATCAGAGTGAAGATCTGGCGATCGTTGCCTACAACACAGGATTTGCGAATGTGGATGGATGGCTGAAGGACGGGACGATTACCTGGGACATTGAGACCATGAACCGCATTCCGTACGAGGTTCCGAGAAATTATGTGCAGCGCGTCAATAAAGCACAGGAAATTTATCAGACATTTTATGGGCATGACCTTCCGGATAATACCTGGAAAGAAAACACACTGAAACTGGCCTTTCAAAATCTTCTGTCTACACTCGGACGATTTTGGTCTGAGATCGGGATCTTTTGAGAGGCTTGGAATTTTTTCTGTAGCTGATTCAGTGGTAGCTTGACAAGCGAAAGGTGAATCGCTAGACTTGTAAAAAATCAATCATCCTTATCATTCAGATGAGGTAGAGGCGCGGGAACGAAAAGTACCTTTTGGAGGCGGTGGCCGATGAAAAAAGGGAAAGGCGTTACCGCCGAAATGGGAATCCGGACACGGATTGCTGTTGGGGCGGCATTCAATAGATGCCGTACTGTCACCGAACATTCGGTGTTGCGCTACTGGATTCGACTCGGCAGAGAGAAGGCGCACGCCTTCTCCTTTTTTTATTGATTTTTCAGGCGAGCGAATGGAACGATGCCTTTGCATCGGAAAGGAAGAATGAAATGAGACGAGGAAGAACCCATCGATTCTGCTTGCATCTGAGCCTGCTGCTCTTGGTATGGATGCTGTTTGCTCCGAGTGTTCAGGCGGACGCGGCGACATCGGCGGAGCCGTTTCGAGTGGGGATGGAAGTGAATTATGCACCGTTTAATTGGTCGCAGACGACAGCGGAAAATGGGGCGGTGCCCGTGGTCAATAGTCCGGGAGAATATGCGAATGGCTATGACGTCTGGATGGCTCGGCGCATTGCGGATGGCTTGGGCAGACCGCTGGAAATCCAAAAAATTGAGTGGGATGGACTCCCGCCGGCGCTGACATCAGGAAAAATTGATGCGATTATTGCTGGAATGAGCCCCACCGCAGAGCGAAAAGAACAAATTGATTTTACAGAAAAATACTATACGTCGGATCTGGTCATTGTGGTAAAAAAAGAGGGTCCATTTGCTTCCGCTCAAAGTCTTGGGGATTTTAGCGGCGCGAAGGTGACCGGCCAGCTCAATACGTTTCATTATACGATGATCGATCAGATTCCGGGGGTGCTCAAGCAGGAAGCGATGGATAGTTTTCCTACGATGATGACCGCGCTTGATGCGGGAACCATTGACGGGTACATCTCGGAGCGCCCAGGAGCGATGGCAGCGATAGCGGCTAACCCGAGACTGGCGATGGTCACCTTCCCGGAAGGTCAGGGATTTGAAGCCGATCCGGAAGATACGACGGTGGCTGTAGGGCTTGCCAAAGGCAGCCCCCTGCGTGAATCCATCAATCAGATTTTGAGCGGCATTCCGGAGCAGGAGCGCCAGCAAACGATGGATCAGATGGTTTCCATTCAGCTGAAGAGTGAGTCCGAAGAAGGAGAAGATCAACCGGCTGAAGGTTTCCTGGCATCCATGATGAGCATCTGGAATGAGTATTCCTCATTGTTTCTGCGCGGTATCGCGATGACGCTTTTGATCTCGCTGCTGGGCACCGCTTTCGGACTGCTCATTGGATTTGCCGTTCAGATCGTCCGGACGATCCCTGTGATTCGCAAACGGTTCAGAGCGATCCCGGTGCGCCTTGTTCAGTGGATTCTCACCGCTTATGTTGAAATCTTCCGTTCAACGCCGATGATGGTGCAGGCGATGCTGATCTACTACGGAAGCAAACAGTTTTTCAATATTGACATGAACCCTTTGGCGGCTGGAATTTTGATCGTTTCCATCAATACAGGAGCCTATCTGGCGGAGACCGTGCGGGGCGGAATCGACTCTGTGGACCAGGGGCAGTTTGAGGCGGCTCATGCGCTGGGGCTCAGCCACGGACAGAAGATGCGCTACATCATTCTGCCTCAGGCGATGCGCGCCATTCTTCCGTCGATTGGAAATGAGCTCATTGTGAACATCAAAGATACATCGGTATTGAATGTGATTTCGGTGACCGAGCTGTTTTTCCTGACCAAGAGTGTGGCAGGATCGACATTGCAGATTTTTCCGGCGTATATGATTGTCGCGCTGATTTATTTTGTGCTGACACGTTTGGCCAACGCCATCATTCGTGTGATCGGACAGCGTGTCAATCCGGGAAGTCGATTTGAGATCACGAGTGTGACGGGTACGGAGGTGTGAGATGACAGAAGCCATTCTTTCCGTTCAAAATCTTCAGAAGGTGTTTCAGGATCATATCGTTTTGCGCCAAATTTCTTTGGACGTGTTTCCTGGCGAGGTGGTTTCGCTCATTGGACCATCCGGTTCAGGAAAATCGACGCTTCTCCGCTGCTTGAACCGATTGGAGGAGCCGACGGGAGGGGATATCTTATTTCATGGAGCCTCCATCCTCGGGGCGGATTTTGATCTGAAACATTACACATCGAAAGTGGGCATGGTGTTTCAGTCGTTCAATCTATTCCGCAACATGACGGTTCTTAAAAATTGCATGCTGGCGCAGGAGAAGGTGTTGAACCGACCCCGTGATGAGGCGCAGCAGATTGCCCTGCGCAATCTGGACAAGGTCGGGATGGGAGAATATGCGGAGGCGATGCCTTCGCAGATTTCCGGCGGGCAGCAGCAACGCGTGGCCATTGCCCGCGCACTTTCTATGGATCCGGAAGTGCTTCTTTTTGATGAACCGACTTCAGCGCTGGATCCGCGCAATGTCAACGAAGTGTTGCAAGTGATGCAAAATCTTGCGGCGGGCGGGATGACCATGCTGGTCGTGACACATGAGATGGGGTTTGCTCGGAATGTATCTGACCGGGTGGCATTTATGCACGAGGGTGTGATTGAGGAAATCGGCGCGGCTGACGAGGTCTTTGAACGGCCGAAATCAGAAGCGCTGCGCCAGTTCCTGGCGGAATAAGGAGCGGGATCCCATGCATTTGAGTGTTTAAGTGAAGAATGACAGACTGCCTGAGATGCGGAGGCTCCGATCCATCGCGGGCAGTCTGTTTTTTTGCAGCAACTTCAAAGAACATTAAAAGAACAACAAAAATCCTCTTGAGGCTCTTGCCTTGCCTCACGTTAATGGATAGAATACTACGGTATGTTGAAATACGGGCGTAGAAGCGGGAGGTTGCTCGGCCGTTGAAGGAACTCTAAAGGCATTGATATTCGATGTTCTAGAGGGAACAACGGAAGCCGAGGGAATTTCCGTGGAGCAGTTCGATGACATTCGAACGACGGCGATCGGTATTTCTTTTTTTAAGGTTCGGGATGGATACACCCGGATCAGAGTATCGGGAGGCCGGCGCGTATAGCGCAAAACCAAGGAGGAAAGAATGGCAAATCAGAAGATCAGAATCCGTCTTCGGGCGTATGACCATGAAGTGATCGACGCTTCAGCGGCCAAGATCGTGGAAGCGTGCAAGCGCTCCGGAGCAGAGGTTTCCGGACCGATTCCGCTGCCGACAGACAAAGAGATCATCACGATTCTTCGCGCGGTGCACAAGTACAAAGATTCGCGTGAACAGTTCGAGCAGCGCACCCATAAGCGTCTGATCGATATCGTGAACCCGAATGTAAAAACGCTTGAAGCGCTGAAGAAATTGAATCTGCCTGCAGGTGTGGACATCGAGATCAAACTGTAACCCCATTAGAATGATCGCTTTGGCGATCCGCTGTAAAGGAGGAACTCGTGAAGAGTATTTTAGGAAAAAAGGTCGGCATGACGCAGATCTTCGATGAAGACGGTGTCGTTACGCCGGTGACTGTGGTTCAGGCCGGGCCCATGGTCGTCACCCAGATCAAGACCAGCGAGAACGATGGTTATGATGCCGTTCAGGTGGGCTTCGGAGCGGTGAAGGAAAAACATCTGACCAAGCCGCTGATGGGGCATTTTCATAAAGCCAATGTGGCGTACAAAAAGACGCTGCGTGAATTCCGCACGGAAGAGGGCGAAGCATTTGAGCTGGGACAAGAGCTGGATGTTTCACAATTTGCTGAGGGCGACCTCATCGATGTGATCGGCATCTCCAAAGGAAAAGGAACGCAGGGCGCCATTCGCCGCTGGAACTATGGGCGCGGACCGATGGGGCATGGCTCGAAATCGCATCGCGTTGGCGGCGCACGTGCTGCAGGAACCTATCCGGCGCGCGTTTTTCCGGGCACCAAAGGATCGGGAAAAATGGGTCATGATCGCGTTACCGTTCAGAATTTGACCGTGGTTCGCGTGGATGCGGAAAATCATATGATCCTTATTAAAGGCGCGATTCCGGGACCAAAAGGTGGTCTTGTGACCATTCGCGAAGCCAAGAAGGCTCCGAAGAAGTAAGGAGGACGGAAATGCCAAAAGTAAATGTATTAAACCAGGCTGGCGAGATCGTCGGCGATCTGGAGCTGGCTCCGGAACTGTTTGATGTGGATGTCAATGAGCATGCCGTCTATACCGTAGTCAAAAACTTACTGGCGAATCGCCGCCAGGGGACACAGTCTGCACGCACTCGTTCCGAAGTTCGCGGCGGCGGACGCAAGCCTTACCGCCAGAAAGGAACCGGACGCGCACGCGCGGGTTCGAGAACGCAGCCGAACTGGCGCGGCGGCGGCATGGTGTTTGCGGTAAAACCGCGCAGCTACCGCTATACGACCCCAAAAAAAATTCGCCGCCTGGCGCTGAAGTCGGTGCTCACTTCAAAGGTGCGCGATGAGGAATTGATCGTCCTCGATCAGCTGTCGCTGGATTCGTTCAGCACGAAAGCGGCGCTCAACATCCTTTCCGCCGTCAAGGCGCAGAAGAAGGCTTACATCGTTGTCGATCAGGCGGAGGAGCATGTGGTGCGCTCGTTCAAGAACATTCCGTCTGTCGAAACCGTTGTTGTGGACAGCATGAACGTTTATGATCTGCTTCGTTTTGACACGTTGCTCATGACGAAAGATGCTGTGAAAAAAGCGGAGGAGGTCTTTCAATAATGAAATCTCCATTTGATATCATCATCGCGCCGATCATTACTGAAAAGTCGATGGCGGATATGGCGCAGAATAAGTACACGTTCCGCGTCGATGCGAAAAGCAATAAAGCCGAAATTCGTCATGCTGTTGAAGCGGCGTTCGAAGGTGTGAAGGTTCAACGCGTGAATACAATCACGATGAAGGGCAAGAAAAAACGTGTGGGGATCCATACGACGAAAGCATCTGACTGGAAGAAAGCCATCGTCACCCTCACGGAAGACTCGAAGGATATCGAGTTCTTCGAAGGCATGTAATCGGGGAGGACGCTATGGGAATCAGAAGATACAAACCGACCTCAGCCGGACGCCGCGTGATGCGCGTGTCAACGTTTGAGGAAATTACAACAAGCACTCCGGAAAAGTCGCTGACGGTGAGCCTGAGCCGCTCGGGCGGGCGCGCCAATAATGGTCGCACGACGCTTCGCTTTAGAGGCGGCGGCACCAAGCGCCGCTATCGGATCATCGACTTCAAGCGTGATAAGGATAATATTCCGGCGAAGGTTGCTTCGATCGAATATGATCCGAACCGCTCAGCGAACATTGCGCTCCTGATCTATGCCGATGGCGAAAAGCGCTATATTCTTGCTCCGCGCGGGTTGCAAGTTGGACAGCGCGTGGAATCTGGAGAGAATGTGGATATCACGGCTGGAAACGCCTTGCCGCTGCGCTACATTCCTGTCGGTCAGATCATCCATAATATCGAGATGAAGCCGGGCAAGGGTGGGCAGCTCGTTCGCACTGCTGGCGCAGAAGCTCAGCTGATGGCAAAAGAAGGAAAATATGCACAGCTGCGTCTGCCGTCCGGCGAATACCGCCTCATCCCGCTGGATTGCAAAGCGACGATCGGATCGGTCGGCAATGCAGATCATGGTCTCGTTCGCCTTGGAAAGGCCGGAAAGAAGCGCTATCTGGGCCGCAAACCGCATGTCCGCGGATCGGCGATGAACCCGGTTGACCATCCGCACGGCGGTGGTGAGGGACGCGCTCCTGTGGGACGTCCGGCGCCGATGACCCCGTGGGGTAAAAAATCGCGTGGCGTGAAGACGCGCGGAAAGAAACAGTCCGATAAGATGATTGTCCGCCGCAGGACGAAATAATAGGAGGAAGGCATGAGCAGATCTCTGAAAAAAGGGCCTTTCGTGGACGACCACCTGATGAAAAAGGTGGAGGCTCTGAATGAATCAAATCAAAAACAGGTGATCAAAACCTGGTCGCGTCGCTCGACGATCTTCCCGCAATTTGTCGGACATACGATCGCAGTACATGACGGACGCAAGCATGTGCCCATTTACGTGACGGAAGACATGGTTGGCCATAAACTGGGCGAATTTGTTCCGACACGCACCTATAAGGGGCATGCGGCCAAATCCGATAAGCAGAGCGGCGTACGCTAGGAGGAATGAACATGGAAGCAAGAGCTGAAGCAAAATATGTTCGCATCTCGCCGCGCAAAGTGAACTACATTTGCCGGGAGATTCGTGGCAAACAGGTCGATGAAGCGTTAACGATCCTTCATTTCACTCCGAAGAAGGGGGCGAAGCTCCTGGAAGATGTCCTTCGATCCGCCGTGGCGAACGCGGAGAACAATCTGAGCCTTGATCGTGATACGTTGGTGGTCAGCCAGGCGTGGGCAAATGATGGTCCGACGATGAAACGCTGGCACCCGAAGGCGAAAGGCGCCGCTTACCCGATTCTGAAGAGAACATCGCATATTGGCGTTGTCGTGCGTGAAAAAGAGGAGGAAGAGCTCTAATGGGTCAGAAGGTACATCCGAAAGGAATGCGCGTCGGCGTCATCAAAGACTGGGATTCAAACTGGTACGCCGGCAAAGAGCAGTTCGCAGCGCTGATTAAAGAGGATCATGAGATCCGCACCAAGATCAAAAAAGATCTTTTTGAGGCGGGAATCTCTGACATTAAAATCGAACGCACCATGGGCCGTGTGCGCGTGACGATTCAGACCGCTAAACCGGGCATCGTCATTGGCAAGGGCGGCACCGCTGTTGAAGAACTGAAAAAGGAACTCGAGAAGCTGACCGGAAAAACGGTGCTGATCAACGTTGAAGAAATCCAGAATCCGGATCTTGATGCACAGCTTCAGGCTGAGCGGATTGCAGCGGATTTGGAAAACCGTGTGACATTCCGCCGCGCCATGAAACAAGCCATTCAAAGAACGATGCGTTCTGGCGCAAAGGGAATCAAAACGCTCGCATCCGGCCGATTGGGCGGAGCGGACATGGCACGCAGCGAGCATTATTCTGAGGGGACGATTCCGCTGCAGACTCTTCGCGCAGATATCCGCTATGGACAGGCAGTGGCAAATACGACCGCAGGCGCGGTTGGCGTTAAAGTCTGGATTTATATCGGCGAAGTGCTTCCGGGAATGAAGGAAGCGGAGATGCCGAAGCCGCAGCGCCCGCAGCAGCGCCGTGGTCGCCGTCGGAACGAGGGCGAGGGTCGCGGTCGTGCATCGCGCCGTGATCATCGCGAGAATGGACGCAATCAGCGCGGCGGACGCCAGGACGGTCAGGGACGAGAAGGTCGTCCGAATCGTGATCAGCAGTAGATCACCGGTCAGGAGGTAGTGTTATGTTGATGCCGAAACGAGTAAAACGTCGTCGCGTGCACCGTGGCCGTATGAAGGGCACGGCAATGCGCGGCAACACGATTTCATATGGCGATTATGGTCTGCAGGCTCTTGATCCGGGCTGGATGACAGCAAATCAGATCGAGGCGGCACGTCGCGCGATGACCCGCTATATCAAGCGTGGCGGAAATGTTTGGATTAAAGTATTCCCGGATAAACCGGTGACCAAGAAGCCGGCGGAAGTCCGCATGGGTTCAGGTAAAGGTGCACCGGAGTACTGGGTCGCTGTTGTAAAACCGGGCCGCGTGCTGTTTGAGATGGCTGGCGTGCCGATGGAGGTCGCCAAAGAGGCGATGCGTCTTGCCGCTGCAAAACTTCCGGTGCGCACGAAATTCGTGGCTAAGGAGCAGTCGGGACAGGAGGGTGAAGAATAATGAAGGCAACAGAAATTCGTAATCTCTCCGATCAGGATCTGAACCAGAAACTTCAGGATCTGAAGCAGGAGCTGTTCAATCTTCGTTTTCAGGCTGCGACAGGGCAGCTTGAAAATCCCCATGCGCTGGGCACGGTGAAGCGCGATATTGCCCGTGTTCGTACGGTTCAGCAGGAACGTGCGATCGCCGCACGAAAGGAGGCTTAACGGATGGAAAATCGTACGTCAAAACGTCCGGAAATTTCGGGAATCGTTGTTTCCGATAAGATGGAGAAAACCATCGTTGTTGAGATCACGACCATGGTTAAGCATGCCGACTATCACAAGATGGTAAAACGCACCATTCACGTTAAGGCTCATGACGAGAACAATCAGGCGAACGTTGGCGATCGTGTTTTGCTGATGCAGACGCGCCCGCTGTCGAAGACGAAACGTTACCGTCTTGTTGAAAT
>JAEXBN010000001.1 GCA_023394045.1 Bacillota bacterium
ATCATCCAGTCTCCGGTTCTTCGATTGCGCTGCAAAAAGAAGGCTCCCGGCTCATTCCCATCGAGATTGAAGCGCTGGTCTCTCCTTCCTATGAGGCCTATCCCACACGCATCGGCGATTCGCTCAACCGGGACGAATTGAATACGCTGGTATCGATTTTGGAAGAGCGCACCGGCTATCCGATGGGCAATAAAAACGTGGTGCTCAAGGCGACGGGCGGAATGAAGATCCGGGAGAAGATCTGCGACCTGAGCCTGCTCGTGGCGATTGCATCGGCGGCGGAAGGCTGGCCCGTCAGCGGACAGGATGCCTTTTTGGCGGAGGTCGGTTTGACGGGCGAATTGAAACGCGCGACAGAGATGGAACGGCGCCTTCGGGAGCTGGATCGATTGGGATTTCGGCGGACGTTTATTGCGGCGGATCATCAGGCGCTTCGGGAACGGATGGAGAACGAACTGTCCATTCAGATTTTGTGTCCGCATACGCTTCGGGATGTGCTGACGATTTTGAAGACAGGCGGAGATTTTTGAGCTCGGCAGGGATCTCTTCCGGAGAGGTTTGGACACACGCGATGAAAAGCGCGCGCCCCCTTGACAAGTGAAAGTAATTTCGATAGAATCATCAATTCATTTTCATGATTTTTGATTCTGGGGTCGTCCTTCTTGTATAATATTCTCAAGGAGGTGGCGCTATGTATCAAATCGGAGATCGCGTCGTTTATCCCATGCAGGGAGCCGGAACGATTGTTGATATTGAAACCCGTGAGCTTTTGGGAATGGAGAAGGAGTTTTATATTCTTCAGATGCCCATTGCGAACATCCGCATCTCCATTCCGGTCGATCAGATTGAAAAAATCGGAATCCGTCCGGTGATGTCCTATGAAGATGGTCAGAAGGTGATGGAGATTCTTCGTTTGGATTCGACGGAGATGTCGGAAAACTGGAGTCAGCGATTTCGTGAAAACATGGAAAATCTGAAGACGGGTGATCCGTTTGAAATGGCGGAAATCACACGGAATTTGGAAATTCGTGATCGTGAAAAGGGATTGTCGACCTCTGAGAAAAAAATGCTGAGCAAGACGAGGAAGATGCTGGTTTCTGAACTGATTATTGTGGGATCGATCACGCCGGAAGAGGCCGGGCGGATGATTGATGAGGCGATTGCGCCGGATGAAAATGAGCCGCTGGAAAGCGGGGAGGAAAACGAGTGAAGCGTGTCCTGCATGTGATTTTTGGCATCATTGGTGCTGTGTTGGGGGTGACTCTGATCAAGCTCCTTTTAGATTCCCACCTCATCGCCTTTTCCGGGCGGTGGGGAGCGATCGGAGCGTATATCGGCGGAGGGCTGGCAGGATGCCTGCTTCTGTTCTTCCTGTCCGAACCGATTACTCGCGGAATGAGGTCGATTGTGGACGGGGTGACCGTTCCGCTGCGTCGCATTCCTCTGAGCCAGGTGGTGCTGCGCACCATCGGGCTGATTATTGGCTTGTTGATCGCCAGTATCATCAGCAGCCCGGTGCTGCGGCTCAGCGTGAACTGGCTGGGCAATGTGCTGGGAGTGATTATTTCCGTTCTTTTGTACATTCTTCTCGGGCTGTTGGGCGTGCGCATGGCGGCGCTTTATCATGATGAGATTTTGCAGGCGGTGGTTCAGCTCCGGGATTCCTTAGTGCGCACCGACGAGGAAAAAGTCCGCAAGGCGCTCGAAAAAGAGCAGAAAAAGATGGAAAAAAGTGAAAAAGGCGAAAAGGGCGAAAAAAAAGGACACAGCGTCCATGGAGCCCAACCGAAGATTTTGGATACCTCGGTCGTCATCGACGGGCGCATTTTCGCCGTCCGTCGCGCCGGCTTTCTTGAAGGACCGATCGTCATCAGCCACTATGTTTTAGAGGAATTGCAGCACATTTCGGATTCTTCGGATGCCCAGCGCAGAGAGCGGGGCAGGCTCGGTCTGGATCATATCCATGAGCTTCAAAAGGCCGCGGGCGATCAGGTCATCGTGGATAATGATGTGATCAACAATGTTCGCGAGGTGGATTCGAAGTTGATGGTGCTGACGCAGCGCTACCATGGCGTTCTGGTCACCAATGACTTTAATCTGAATAAGGTGGCGCGTGTCCAGAACATTCCGGTGCTGAATGTGAATGATCTATCCAATGCCATTAAGCCGGTGGTGATTCCCGGCGAGCATCTTTCGCTGGACATTCTTCGCGCAGGAAAAGAGCCCGGACAGGGTTTGAGCTACCTAGAAGACGGCACGATGGTGGTGGTGGAAAATGGAGGGGACTGCATCGGGCAGCATGCCGATACGGTGGTGACCTCGGTGCTCCAAACCTCGGCAGGGAAGATGATCTTTACGCGGATTCCGGAATGATTTTGGATTTGTTTTGATTTGCATTTATTTTGGGGGCTGAGCGCCCCCTTTTTTATTTCGCTCATTTTTATTTCTTTCGTGGGTTTTTATTTTGCGGAAAGAGACTGCACGGCAGCGTTGAGCAGATCGCTTCCGGATAGGGACAGATCCGGGGTGAGCGCTCCGGAATTGGATGGCGGCACATCAGGAGACGCGAGCGGACCGGCAATAAGAAGATCCAAAGAAGCGATCCATCCGGAGTGCGGGAGCACAAACAGGAAGGGAGGGAGCTTCCAACCGGTGCCGGATGTCGCCGTTCCCAGAACTTGAATATTGGGCAGATGCTGGGCGAAGGAGGCGAATGTCTCCGCCGCGCCGCCGGTGTCTTGATCCACCAAGATGCCGATGTGAGCCGGCGGATCGACGGATAACGTCCCTTTCACCGATAAGGTGAGGGATTTGACAAACGAGGCGCCTTCCGCTTTGGAACGGAGCGCATCATCCGCCGACCGATCGATGCCACGCCGCTCGTTTTCCAGATCGAAGGTCTCCATCGTTTCATTAATAGAAAAATAATCGGCGTAGGAATCCGCCCCCTCAGGGAAGTACACTTCGCCCTGTACCCCATAGGTTCCCGCGGTTAAGAGCGGGAGGATTCCTTCTGTCCAATAGAGCAGGGAAGTTCCGCTGATCCCCCGAAGATCGAAGAGGATGTTTTGGTGGGAGAGCGCCTCAGCCATGAGGCGGGAGAGCAGCTCTTTTTGCGCGGGATAGGCGCCTTCTTCAAACGAAAATCCGGAGAGCACCGCCGTATCATTTGCTTCGAGACGCATCGCCGGTTCTGTATAATGCCGGGTCAGGGTGCGCGCATCCGCCACTCCGCCGCTTCGCGCATAGCGTGCTTCCGCTCGGGGAGAGGTGAGCGCGGCGGCATATGGACTCCCTTTTTCATAAAAGCCGGAGCCCACCTGAGGGCGCAGCGTATCAAACTGCGAGGCATCTAAAATCGTTGAATGGGAGTTGGCAAAACGAGACACCATCTGGCGCAGTGCGGCAAAAAAAGCCTCGTCGGAGGCCGTTTCGGCGGCTTGCTGCACCAACGTCTGAAGTTCTTTTTCCGGATCACCCAGCGTTTCTGTGCGAACGGATGCCGGGATGTGAAGGAGCAGATCAGCGAGCGCTTCCGCATCCGCTCGTTTTTCCGGCTTGGTGAGCATCCGTCCGGTGGTGTCGCTGACCAGAAGATGATCCAGCACCGTGGCGTTCGCCTCATTTCGGAGTTTCGGAACCTCATCAAACGTAGCGCTCAGAACGTTCCGGCGGATGAGCCAGAATCCGGACCAGCCCACTCCGATGATTAAAAATAATCCGATCAGCCGGAGCACCAGGAGCACCCGCTTTTTGCGCCGGGCTTTTTGCGTCCGGATTTGTTTCTGTTCCCGGGCTCTCTGGCTGGCGCGCGCACGTTCCGCGATCGATCGGACATCGGTGCTGCCGGAGGATGGGCGGAGGCGCTTCTTTGGCGGTTCTTCCAGCGCTTTTTCAGGCGCTTTCCTTGGTGCTTTTCCAGACGCATTTCCAGACGTATTTCCGGGCGCTTTCCTTGGCGCTTTTCCAGACGCATTTCTAGGCGCTTTTTCAAATGCTTTTCTAGGTGCCTTTCCCAGCGCATTTCTAGGCGCCTTTCCCAATGAGCAATTTTGAGAATGCCGGCGCGTCTGCCCCGAAGTCGTTCGTTTCACCTGCACGGAACCTCGCTTTCCTTTTCGTGTTCCAATTATCTTACCAGAAAGCGGTGCGCCAATCATCTACCAGGGAGACGAGACCAAAAAGAGCTCCTCACGAGTGAGATAGAGGCTTGGGAAAAGGATCGCCATCATGAGTGAGACCATCCTCAGAGCCATGAGATTCACTGAGGCAGTCCGTTTAGGTAGTCTGTGCATAAGTCGGCGCCAAGAGGGGTCCGCTTAGACAGCCCGTGATCAGTCTCGGATCTATGAGATCCGCTTAGACAATTCGTGCATACGTGTCAAATCAAGGCATTTGAGTGTGAGTCAGGGCAGGGAATGTAGGCAATGCGCGTCAAATTGAAGGATGCCTACACGACGTTGGCAAGCGATAAAATCGCGCCTTAGCCTACGCAAAACCGTAGGCAGAGGCGCAATTATCCTTTGCTGCCTACGGTTTCGTGGGCACAAGCATGATGAGATGATTTTGCCTACGGATTTTCGTAGGCTAATGTCCATGATGGGGCGTGAGCCTACAAAAAGCGTAGGTAAATCGATGAAAAACGGATGAGCCTACGGGGGTGTAGGCAACGGAGGATATTCATCGATTTGCCCACGAAAATTTGCGGGCAAATACGTATGAACACCATTTCCGTATGCCTTGACAGCCAAGATGCCTTGCCTGGAACGTGGAACACATGTCTTGATCGGAACGTAGAATACATGTCCCGACAGCGAAGAAGCCATTTGGCAAAGGTTTACCTTTTTTGTTTACAATACCGAAAGAAACGCATATAATACGATAAATATAAAAAATATTTGTGAGGAATGCGTTGCCTTTCTTCCTTGCGGTCGTTCGAGACCGGGAGAGGAAGAACACGCGTCCTTGTTTGAATGGAAAGAAAACGAGCGGCTGCGCCGGGAATGTCGCTGTCGCGCTAGGGAGGCTTTTGATGGTAGAAAAGCAAATTGTTTTAGATTCGCGCACGGGTTTAATGGGACGCCCGGCAGCCAACTTCATTCAGCATGCAAAACGATTTGTTTCGGATGTGTATTTGGAAAAAGATCACCGGATTTTTAATGGAAAATCCATTATGAGCGTTCTGAGTATGGGCGCGGGTAAGGGTGCACATTTTATTTTGCGCGTGGATGGAAAAGATGAAAAAGAAGCGCTGGAGAGGCTGGCGCTCTTTCTCGAGAAGGAAATGGGTCAAATGTGAACCCTCGCGCTTGACGAAAAGCCAATCCGTAAGTCCAAACCCATCAGGTCAAATTCATCAGGTCAAATCCGCAAGATCTGGAACATTGTGAGGACTTTTTGTTGACAAAAAGTGCACCTATGATACGATGAGGATGATAGAACGGAAAGGAAATTGTCATGCTCGGGGTACGAAAACGGATACAATCTCTAGGCAGGCAGGCAGGCAGGCAGGCAGGCAGGCAGGCAG
>JAEXBN010000017.1 GCA_023394045.1 Bacillota bacterium
GGATAAGCCGGTTCCTGAACAGTTTATCAATTACATGAAGAATCTGCTTCATGGTGATCTGGGAATTTCATTGCGCACCGGGCGCGAAATTGCCGTCGTGATCGGCGAATCGTTTGTGGTCTCTGCAAAAATCGGTTTAATGGCGGTTTTTGTTGCATTGATTTTCGGCATCCTCCTGGGAAGCGTTGCCGCACTGAAACGGAATCAGTGGCCGGATCGCGTCATCATTTTCTTCGTGACGCTTTTTACGGCCATGCCCAGTTTTGTCATGGGCTCCTTCTTCCTGCTGATTTTCAGCTTGCAGCTGAAGTGGGTTCCCGTTTGGAGCACCTCCAATCCGAGCTATGTTTTGCCCGTGCTGGCTCTTTCATTGCCACCGATGGCTTATATCACACGCTTGACCAAGACCAGTATGCTGGATGTTCTCGGACAGGATTATATCCGCACGGCACAAGCGAAGGGGGTGGCGCGCTGGAAGATCATCTATGCGCATGCGCTCCGCAATGCGTTGATTCCGGTCATTACCTACGTCGGGCCGCTGACGGCGAGCATCCTGACCGGAAGTCTCGTCATTGAGAAAATTTTTACGATTGGCGGATTGGGATCGAAATTCGTCGACAGCATCGTCAATCGTGACTATCCGATGATTATGGGGACAACGATCTTTCTGGCGGCACTGATGATCTTTATGAACCTTTTGAGCGACATCCTCTATAAAGTGGTTGATCCGCGCATCAAGTTGGATTAAGGAGAACGCATGGCATCCAATTTCAACACACCGATTCCTCAAAAAAAGGCATGGAGCTTGCAGCAGGATCCTGCGCTGTTTGAAAAGGCGACGGATGAGGAAAAAAGGCAGCAGGACGTGATGGCGGAATCCACGACGTTTTTTCGGGATGGAATGCGTAAACTTTTGCACAACCCGCTTGCTGTATTCAGTATGGTCGTGCTTGCGCTGATCATTGCCCTCATGATCATTGCGCCGATGGTGGTTCCCTATGGCTATGAGGAGATTATCACGATCGATGGGGTACGCGATAATGGGGCAACCAATATGGCTCCGTTTGAGTATTCGGAACGCGAGCAGCAGGCGATTGCAAAAGGCGAGAAGATCTTTCCGCACATTCTCGGGACGGATGAACTGAGCCGAGATTATTTTATCCGCGTGGTGTATGGAACTCGCGTTTCCTTCCTGGTCGGTGTTTTCGCGAGTATTATGGTGCTCATTGTCGGCGTGATCTACGGTTCGATTTCGGGTTACGCCGGGGGCAAGGTCGACTTGATTATGATGCGCATCGTGGACATCATTTACAGTTTGCCTGATTTGCTGCTGATTATCTTGCTCTCCGTCGTTTTCCGAGAACGCATCAACGTCAATGGCGTTCCGTTCATTGGCAGCTTGGGGTCCAATATGATCGCCATGTTCTTAGTTTTTGGGCTTCTCTATTGGGTCGGGATGGCGCGTCTCGTGCGCGGGCAGATCTTTACGATTAAAGAAAATGAATATGTTCTGGCCGCTAAAGTGAGTGGCGCGAAGCCGGGGCACATCATCCGGCGGCACATTCTTCCCAATACCATCAGCGTGATCATCATCTCGACCGCGCAGCAGATTCCTTCAGCGATTTTTACGGAATCCTATCTTTCGTTTATTGGCTTGGGGGTTGCACTGCCGATGCCTTCGCTTGGAAGCCTGGCAAACGCAGCGCGTTCCGGAATGCAGTCCTATCCCTGGAAGCTGGTTTTTCCAGCCGTCATGATTATTCTGATCGTTTTGTCGTTCAACCTGATCGGCGATGCGATGCGCGATGCGTTCGATCCGAAACTGCGTAAGTGAGGAAGGAAACCGATATGAACGAAGAACAGAATCAAAATACGCACACCCCGCTTTTAAGCGTCCGGAATCTTCACACCTCGTTTTTTACGGATAAGGGTGAGGTTCGCGCAGTGAACGGCGTTTCCTTTAACTTGGAACCAGGCAAGGTTCTGGGCGTGGTCGGAGAATCCGGATCAGGAAAATCGGTGACCGCGTATTCGATTATGCAGATTCTTGCACCGACGGGACACGTGACCGAAGGGGAAGTCCTCTACCGTGGAAAGGATTTGTTAAAATTCTCAAAAAAAGAAATGAATCATTTTCGCGGGGATAAATGCAGCATCATTTTTCAGGATCCGATGACCAGCTTGAATCCCGTGTTTTCCGTCGGATACCAGCTTCAGGAGAGCCTGCGGCTGCATACGCACTATAAAGGCAAGGCGGAATCGCTGAAGCGCGCGATTGAGCTACTCGAGATGGTGGGGGTGAACGATCCGGAGAAGCGCATTAAACAGTATCCGTTTGAGCTTTCGGGCGGAATGCGTCAGCGCGTGATGATTGCGATGGCGCTGGCTTGCGAGCCGGATATTCTCATTGCGGACGAACCAACCACGGCGCTGGATGTGACCATTCAGGCTCAGATCTTGGATCTGATGAAAGAGCTTCAGGAAAAAATGGGAATGGCCATCATCATGGTGACGCATGACCTGGGGGTCATTGCGACGATGTGCGATGAGATCATCGTCATGTATGGCGGAAGTGTCTGTGAACGCGGAACGGCGGATGATATTTTCTATAATCCGCATCATGAATATACGAAGGGGCTGCTTCGTTCGATTCCTGATGTGGATAACATGAAGGAAAAGCTGCGTCCGATTGCCGGAAGTCCAATCAATATGATCAATCTTCCGGAGGGCTGCGCCTTCGCCAGCCGCTGCGACCAGGCAATGAAGATTTGTTTGAAACAGCACCCGGATGAAATGAAGGTCGGGGATACGCATTTTGCTTCCTGCTGGATGAATGTAAAAAATAATGAGGGGGTGCAGAATGAGCAGTGAGTTCCTCGTTGATGTCAGAAATTTGAAACAATATTTTCCCATCCGTGTGGGAACCTTTAAGACCGTTCCGCTGAAAGCGGTTGATGGCGTGAGCTTTCAGATCAAACCGGGCGAAACGCTGGGGCTTGTCGGTGAATCCGGATGCGGAAAAACCACGGTGGGTCGGAGTTTGCTTCGCCTCTATGAGCCGACGGACGGGGAGTTTTACTTCGATGGCCAGCTCGTCAGCTCCAAGAATATCGCTCATCTGCGCCGCGAGATGCAGATGGTTTTCCAAGACCCGTATTCTTCGCTGAATCCGCGCATGACGGTGGAAGATATTATCGGAGAACCTCTGGATGTCTACCACCTATACGAAAATCGCCAGGATCGCCACGAAAAGATCCTTCATCTGATGGATCTGGTCGGTCTGAACGCGGAACATGCGACGCGTTATGCGCATGAGTTTTCAGGTGGTCAGCGTCAGCGCATCGGGATCGCCCGCGCGCTGTCCGTTGAGCCGAAATTCATCGTTTGCGATGAGCCGGTATCGGCGCTGGATGTCTCCATTCAGGCGCAGGTGATCAACATGTTTGAAGAACTCCAGGAGAAATTAGGGGTTGCCTATTTGTTCATCGCGCATGATCTTCTTGTGGTGCACCATATCTCTAACCGTATCGCGGTCATGTATCTGGGAAGAATTGTCGAAATTGCGGACGCGGATGAGCTTAATGCGCATCCCATTCATCCCTACTCGATGAGCCTCTTGTCCGCTGTTCCGATTCCAGACCCCAAACGCGCCCGGGAGAGCCAGCGCATGCATTTGGAGGGAGACGTGCCCAGCCCGCTCCGGATGCCGAGCGGATGCGCGTTTCGCACCCGTTGTCCCTATGCGACAGCCAAATGTGCGGAAGAAACTCCGGCCTTAGTCGATCGGGGAAATGATCATAAAGTTGCATGTTGGGTAAAATAAGCGATAATGAAAGCAGAAAATCATTTCGGTGAACACAGGATCATGACTCGTTCCTGTTTCATAGAACCACCAGGCAAAGGAAGAACGTAGCACGGAAACCAAGGAGGCAACTTTGAAAACAAAAAGAGCGGCGACAATTTTGGCGTGTGCTTTGATGGCATTCACGCTGGCTGCCTGCGGAAACAGCGGCAGCAATGACGCTTCCAAGGCGTCAGACAATGCGGCAACGAGCGATGTTGCAAATACCGATGCAGGAAATAAATCGGGAAAAGAATCGGCTCCGGATTGGAAGCCGTATGATGATCTGGTTGCTCAGATCAAAATGGAGCAAGATGGCGCAAAACGTGAAGCGCTGATGCACCAGGCAGAGGACATGCTGATGGATAGCGGCGCGGTGATTCCTCTGTATTTCTACAATGATCTTTATCTGGAGAAACAGGGTTTTGCAGGCGACTATGCGACTGTTTTTGGTACAAAATATTTTATGTACACGACCAAAGATGGGCAGCCGATCGATGTCATGAAGATCAATTTGGCTTCGGAGCCGGATCATCTGGATCCTGCATTGAACACGACGGTGGATGGTGCCTCGCTGGCATCCAATTCGTTCGTCGGTCTCTATATGCCGGATAAAACAAATCCGTCGGCTTACGTTCCGGCCATGGCGGCAGAGATGCCGCAAGTCAGCGACGATGGTCTGACCTACACGATCAAGATGAAATCGGATCTGAAGTGGAGCGATGGAACACCGCTCACGGCGAACGACTTCGTTTATTCTTGGAAACGTGGAGCCAATCCGGACACGGCTTCGGATTATGCCTACCTCTTTGATGTGTTTGCTCAGGGAGAAGATGGCACCATCGATGTTTCGGCACCAGATGATACGACGCTGACCTTCAAACTGAAGGCGCCGACGAGCTACATGATGAATCTGTTGGCGTTCCCGATCTTCATGCCGGTTCCGCAGGCAGCTGTGGAAGCCGCTTCGGATTGGCAGACCAACCCGGGCTCCTGGGCAGCTGAAGCTGGGTTCGTCAGCAACGGTGCGTACACGCTCAAAGAATGGAAACACAACGAATCGATGACCTACGTGAAGAATCCGAATTACTTTGATGCGGACAACGTCACGGTCAACGAGCTGCATTTCATGCTGAGCGCAGATGATACGGCGATTCTGGCTGCCTTCACCTCCGGCGATATCGATTATGCAGATACGGTTCCGACCGGTGAAGTGGCGAACCTGAAGTCCACGCCGGAATTCCATGTGATTCCGAACCTCGGCACCTACTATGTTGGCTTCAATGTCAATAGCCCGATGTTTGCAGGCAAGACGGTGGATCAGGCGAAGGCGATGCGCAAAGCGATCAATCTGTTGATCGATCGTCAGTTCATCGTTGACACGATTGGCCAGACTGGCCAGGAAGTGGCAACATCCTTTGTTCCGACGGGAATCAGCGATGGACACGGCGGCGAGTATCGCAACAACGATGCGGATTATAGCTATCCGGTTCCGGATGCCAAGGGATATTTTGAAAACAAAGTGGATATTCCGCAAGCGATCGAGCTGCTGAAACAGGCTGGATATAAGTTTGATGACAACAATATGCTTTCGGCAGAGACACCGCTGAATATCAAATATCTGACGAATGAAGGAAGCGGTCATGAAGCGATTGCTCAGGCGATTCAGCAGAATGTTGCCGCTGTCGGCATTACGATGGATATTTCCACCGAGGATTGGCAGACGTTCTTGAATGACCGCAAGGCAGGAAACTATGATGTCGGCCGCAATGGTTGGTTGGCGGATTTTGATGATCCGGTCAACTTCCTTGAGCTTGCGATTTCCTCATCGGGAAATAACGATATGCAGCTTGGTAAATAAACGAGTCCATTGGCGATGCCAATTGAACGGACGGCACTCACATTTTGTGGGTGCCGTTCGTTTATTATGGAAAAGAAATAAACGTTTTGTGGTTGATGAGAGGAGAAGGGAATGAATGCCTTTGATCGGGTTGAGCAATGCGTTTCACAAATCAGAGAAAAAATCCAGATCGTTCCACGCGTCGGCGTGGTCTTGGGATCCGGGTTGGGCGCCCTGGCAGATCAGGCGGAGCAAGCAGTGAGCATTCCTTATTCTGAGATTGAGGGATTTCCGGTGTCCACAGCTCCCGGACATGTTGGGCGCTACGTCGTGGGGCAGCTGGAAGGGATACCGGTGATTCTGATGCAGGGCCGCATCCACCTGTATGAAGGCTATGATGTGGAAACTTCTGTACTTCCCGTCCGCGTCATGATTCGTCTGGGCATTCAAGCGCTGGTTTTGACCAATGCAGCGGGGGCCATTCGCGAGGATATTGAAATTGGAGATTTTTGTTTGCTGCGGGATCATATCTCCTCCTTTGTCCCTTCACCCTTGCGCGGCGCCAATGAGGATCGTTGGGGCGTTCGCTTTCCGGATATGAGCGAGGTCTACAATGCGCCGCTGCGTGAGCAGATGCGCTTGGCTGGGGAACAGTCGGCGTGTCGGATGCATGAGGGAGTTTATGTGCAGCTTCAGGGACCTGCTTATGAAACACCGGCGGAAATTCGCATGCTGCGTGCGCTGGGAGCGGATCTGGTGGGAATGAGCACGGTCATTGAAGCTCAGGCAGCGCATCATATGGGAGTCCCGCTTGTTGCCGTTTCGCTGGCAAGCAATAAGGCGGCAGGATTGGGCAGCGCACTGAGCGAGGACGATGTGATTCGCACGGGCGAGCGGTCTGCAGAAAAATTTCAGAGGATGATTCGCGAATTTTTGCGTTCCTTGGCAAAGAGCAGGAAAAAGTACGAAAAAGAAACAAAATAAAAGGGCGTTGTTTGTCTGCAAAGGAAAAAGGGTACTTTAAGAAAAACAAAATTTACAGGGAATGCTGGAGGAATAAACAATGTATGAAGAAGAGACTCTTTCCGAGCAGGTTTATCAGCGCTTGACGAATGAAATTAAAAAAGGTACTTGGGAGATCGGGAAGCATCTGAATGAAAAGAGGATCGCCGAGTCTCTTCATGTATCGCGCACCCCGGTTCGCTGGGCGCTCAAGCGAATTTATGATGCCGGGCTTTTGGACTATGATAAAAATCATGGATATCGAATTAAGCTGATTACGCCGCGGGATGTGAGAGAGATTTATGCCATTCGGAATGCCTTGGATGTCCTTGCCTTTACCGAAGCCGCAAAGGCGATGAGCGAAGAGGAGTATGAGGCGATTCGCGATCTGGTTCGGCGCTCCCGCGAGGCGGTGGAATCGGACAACTTAGATGACTTAATGAACCTCTCTTCGGAATTTAACCGGGCGGTGTATACAGCAGCAAAGATGCCGCGCCTGCTGATGTTTCAGATGGATCTCCAGAGCGTGCTTTGGAGTTTTCGCGCCATTTCGTTTGAAGCGAAGTTGAGCCGCCGGAAGCTGGCGGTGGAAGAACATGAACAATTGCTTGAAGCCATGCATAAAAAAGAGTTGGATCGGCTCCCCGTGCTGCTCCAAGAGCATTTGAACCGTTCGGAGTCCTATATTCTTCAGGTTCTGGAAGAAGAACGCGGGTGGACAGAAGAATGAGGAGAAGGCGATGGAAATCAAGCACTTTGCAACAGCGGGAACGCTGGAATCCAGCGACTGCCTCGTGACCTTGGAGCCCTCTGCTGAGGGAAACCACATTGAATGTTCCAGTCCGGTGATTCGCCAATATGGCGAAGCGATTCGCGCCACCATCGAGGACGTATTAAACCGCTTGGATGTCCATGGAGTGAAGTTGATGTTGCAGGATAAAGGCGCACTCGATTGCACGATTCGTTCACGGGTGCAGACCGCCGTGCTGCGCGCCGCCGATCGGACGGATCACTTGCCTTGGGGGACTGCATTATGATGGCGAACCATTTGCGTCGAACCATGATGTTTTTGAACGGACAGCGTGCTTCCTTGGTGAAGGATGCCTATATTTATGCGCCGGATTGCGTGCTGTTGGATTTGGAGGACGCCGTCAGTCCGAAGGAAAAAGATTCTGCCCGTGTGCAGCTTTACAATACGCTGAAGTATGTGGATTATGGCCAGGTTGAGCGTTGGGTGCGCATCAATGCCGTGGGGACTCCATATTACAAAGAAGATATCCGGATGGCGGTGGCTGCGGGGGCGGAGGGCATTCGCCTGCCCATGACGGAAACGGTGGAGGAAGTCCAAGAGGTGGAGCGCCTCATTGCGGACGCCGAACAGGAATTTGATGTGGAGCCTGGGAGGACGATGATGATGTCGGCGATCGAATCTCCGTTGGGTTTGATTCATTGCTATGACATCTGCACGGCAACGCCGCGGATGATGGGAGTCGCGCTGTCCGCCGGAGATTTTCGGCGAACCATGCATGCTCGTACTACAAAGACGGGGGAAGAGCTTTTTGTTGCCCGCTCCCAGCTTCTGATCGCCGCGCGCGCGGCTGGCGTGATGGCATTTGATACGGTCTATACCGATCTTTCGGATATGGAAGGGCTGCGTCGGGAGACTCAGCTCATCTATGATATGGGCTTTGATGGAAAGTCGCTGATCAGCCCGAAGCAGATTAAGACGATTCATGAGGTTTTCACCCCGACGCAGAAAGAGATTGAGCGGGCAGAGCACATTGTGGAAGCGGTTTTGGAAAATGAAAAGCGGGGCATTGGCGTGATGGTGGTGGATGGTCAGATGATCGACATCGCTCATGTTGAGGGGGCGAAACGCACGCTGCAGTTTGCTCAGGCGGCGGGAAAATACAAGGGGGATCTGGTATGAAGAACCGCGTCAATCGTGAGATACCGGATCAACTTCTGATCCATGGGCTGGAGGTTTACCAAGGTCCCTTCTATCGCGAAGGGTTTCAATACAAGAAAGCAGCGCCCACGATTCGCGGAGCGGTGTTGCCCAAAGAGAGCAAGGTGCTGGAATCGCTGGAGGAAGCGATTCGAAAAACCGGACTTTCCGATGGGATGACGGTTTCGTTTCATCATCATTTTCGCAACGGAGATTATGTCATCGCCATGGTCTTTGAGGCCATTCATCGGATGGGCATCAAAGATCTGTTTCTTTGCGCCTCTTCACTGGGCAAAGCGCAGGCTTCGCTGGTGCCCATGATCGAAGACGGAACCATTACCGGAATTTCTTCTTCTGGTGTCCGTGATGAGATCGGAGAGGCGCTGTCTGCGGGAAAATTAAAACATCCTGCTTGGATTCGTTCGCACGGCGGTCGTGTGCGTGCGATTGAGACAGGAGAGATTCATATCGATGTCGCCTTCATCGGCGCGCCCGCCGCAGATGAGTATGGAAATGCCAGCGGTCAGGGCGGAAAGAGCGACTGCGGTGTTTTGAGTTATGCAGATGTGGATGCGCGCTACGCGGATCATGTTGTTGTTGTCACGGATACCTTAGTGGACTTTCCGAACGAGCCGGCTTCCATTCATGGCATCGATGTGGATTATGTGGTGGTCGTGGATCAGGTTGGAGATGAGAAAAAAATCGCGGGCAATGCCGTGCGCCAGACGACGGATCCTCGTGAGCTGATGATTGCGGAATATGCAGCAGAGTGCGTGATGCATACGCCTTGGTTCCAAGATGGCTTCTCCTTCCAAACTGGAGCCGGCGGATCTTCGTTGGCGGTGACTCAATTTCTTGAGGAATCGATGCGTGAACGGAACATTCATATGAGCTTTGCGTTAGGCGGAATCACGCAGCCCATGGTGAAGATGCTGAAGGAAGGCTTAATTCGCAAGATTGCGGATACGCAGGATTTTGATCTTCCTTCCGTGCAGTCCGTCCATGTCACTCCGGGGCATTATGAGATTTCCACGTCGGAATATGCCAATCCGCTAAACAAGGGTGCTTATGTTAATCAACTGGATTATGTGATTCTAGGAGCATTGGAAATCGATACGGATTATAACGTCAATGTTGTGGTGGGATCCGATGGAACCATTCAAGGCGCCCCGGGCGGTCACGTTGATGCCGCAGCAGGAGCGAAATGCACAATTATCGTTGCCCCATTGATTCGGGGACGTCTGGCCAGTGTTCGAGATCGCGTGACGTCTGTGACGACGCCGGGGGAAACGGTGGACATTCTTGTGACCGATTATGGCGTGGCGATCAATCCGCTTCGGCAGGACCTCTTGGATGCTTTATCGCAGACGAACCTTCCGCTGAAGACGATTGAAGAGCTTCGCGATATCGCCTGCCGGATCGTTGGAAAGCCCAAAGAGATCGAATTTGAAGATCAGGTCGTGGCGCTCGTGGAGTATCGCGATGGAACGATTATTGACGTGATCCGAAAGCCTAAACCGGTGCGATAGACGAAATATGCCGACGGGTGCGATGAACAAAGAAAAAGGCGGCACGTCAGGATAGAGCCCCGCTCATTTGAGATTCGCGTAATTTTGGATGCTTTTTGCAATATTATAAAAATGATCTCCGACGCGCTCTGCATTCGTGGCGAGGGAAAGATACTGTGTTCCGACGCTGGGGGTGCAGAGCCCCTGATCCAGGCGAACGACGTGGTTGCGCACCATTTCTGTCGTGGCATCATCGATCTGATTTTCCATCAGAGTGACATCCTTAAGGGTATCAAAATCCTCATTTTCATAGGCGCGCATGACCAGCTGAAATTGTTCGCGGAACAACCGCTGAAGGGTTTGAATTTCGCTAATGGCCTGCGGGGAAAAGCGCTCATTTTTCCGTTTCATGGACGCTTCATATTCAATAATGTTTTCGGCATAATCGCCAACACGTTCCATATCGATGACGGAGTGAAAAGAAGTGCCGACGAAGGCGCGGTCTTTTTCACTCAATTTTAAGTTCGAAAGTTTAATGAGAAATTTCACGATTTCATTTTGAAGATAATTCAGTTCGTGTTCGTTAGCGCGGAAAGGCTCAAGATCCGCATCATTCATTGTCATAATCGTATCCAGCGCGTGATCAAAATTATCCATGGCGATTTCCGCCATATGGATGATTTCTTTTTTTACCTGCGTCACGGCGATGGAAGGCGTTTTTAAAATATGGTCATCAATAAAGTACAACCGTCCGGAAGGAATGGCGACCTTTTTTTCTTCTTCCGGGTCGGGAATGATCCGCGTGACGAGACGGACAAGATAATCCGTCAGCGGCAAGATTAAAATGACCGTGACAACATTAAAGAAGGTATGGAACATGGCAAGCTGCGTCTGGGGAGCCTGCGGAAAGATGGCTTCAAAGATGGTGCCATAAGTGATTCCGCCGGTCACCGTTTGGAGAATGGCACCGGCGATCATGAAGAGGATGACCCCGCTAATATTGAACAGGAGATGGATCAGCGCGGTGCGCTTGGCGTTTTTTCCGCTGGTGATTCCGGCGATGATGGCGACGACACAGGAGCCGATATTGGATCCCATGGTCAGGTAGATGCCCTGGTTGAGCTGGATCAGACCGGTCACCGCCATCGCAATGGTCACGGACGTCATGACGGAAGAGCTTTGAATGATCGCGGTCAGTATTGCCCCAATGAGGACGAGAAGAAAGGGACTTTTAATGCTCGCCAGGAAGAATTTGATTGCGTCCATTTCCGCGAAACTTTCCATGGCTCCGCTCATCATGGACAGACCGACAAAGAGCATCCCGAAGCCCGCGAGGATGCCACCGATGGTTTTCCAGCGATCCTCTGTGCTCAGCGCCATCATAAAAGCGCCGACGCCGGACAAGGCGGAGAAGATCACGGTCGTCGAAATCGCGTTGCTGCCAAACATTCCCAGCGCGACAATCTGTCCGGTGATCGTGGTTCCGATATTGGCGCCATAGATGACCGTGGCTGCTTGCGTCAGGGTCATGATCCCCGCGTTGACAAAGCCGATGACCATGACGCTGGTGGCGCCCGAACTTTGAATGACCGCCGTGCCGGCGGCTCCGATCCCAACGCCGAGAAGGCGACGATTGGACATGCGGGCGAATAGATTTTTCAGGGTGGTGCTGCTCATGGATTCCAAGTTGCTGCTCATCATGGTACAAGCGACAAGGAAGACACCGATACCGGCGAAAAGATTGAGAAACGCGGAAATCATCGCGATTTGGTCGAACATAAACTTCCCTTCGTTAATTGTTGAAAGATCATCAGGACGGCCATGAAACCACCAATCGGAGTTGATGGATGCCGGGTGCTATTTTCACAGAACGAACGTGTTAATTATATATGAAACGGGTGTAAAAAGGAATGAAAGTCAGGTCGGTTCATATGGTTTTCTCTCAGATCATGGTATGATACAAGAGTAAAGATCGTGCAGTTCAGCGGCAGGCATGCGTTTGAAGTGAGTGCGGGTTTCGTCTGCATTCCTTCTGGCTGCCGTTTAGAAGAATAGGGAGTAAGAAAGGACGAAAGAATGAATGCAATTATCACGACGACGCCTCAGGTGGATGGTCACCATATCACGGCTTACCACGGCATCGTTTTTGGGGAAGTGATCAGCGGCGTGAATGCGATCAAAGATTTTTCTGCCAGTCTCACCAACTTCTTTGGCGGCCGCAGCGGTTCATATGAGGAAGAACTACTCGCTGCGCGAACCGAAGCGATTCAGGAGATGGAACAGCGCGCTCAAGCCTTGGGAGCGAACGCGATTGTCGGCGTGGATATTGATTATGAAGTGCTGGGCGCAGGGGGGAGTATGCTGATGGTGACGGCATGTGGAACGGCTGTGACGATTGATTGAGGATCGCGATGCCGACCACCTATTCTCATTATCGTTTCGGCTCGGAGTGTTTGCGCTCTCTTCCTGTAGCCGTGCGAGAAACGCTTCAACCTCACCGGATGCTTTTTGACCTCGGGGTTCAGGGACCGGATATTTTTTTCTATTACCATCCGCTCAAATCCAATCCTGTCCGGGACTATGGCTATGCGATGCACACCCATTCGGCGGAGCGCTTTTTTCAGAATGCGCTTTGCCATATCCAATCGCTTCGTGAGGAGGAAAGAGCGCAGGCGTGGGCGTATCTTCTTGGATTTCTGTCTCATTTTGTGCTGGATGCCAGCTGCCATGGGTTTATTGGCCGTTTTGAGGCTCGCTCCGGGGTATCGCATAACCGCATTGAAGCGGATTATGACCGCTTGCTGATGGCGCGGGATGGGATGGAGCATCCTTCCTCGTTTCAAAGGTCGACGCTGGTGCCTCTGGACGCAGCATCTTTTGAGGTGATCTCCGGTTTCTTTCCCTTTACGGCAGAAGAGATCGCAGGGGCCATCCGAAGCCAGCGCCGGATTTTGAACCTTTTCACCTCTTCCGGGACGCTCAAAAAGAAGGCGGTGACCGCCATCATCCGAGGCTTGAAGCTTTCAGGACATCTGGACGATTTATTTGTCGACAAGGAACCGGATCCGCAGTGCCGTGAGTCACGAGAACATCTGGATCAGTGTTTTGCCGAGGCGCGTCTTCGCTACCCGCAGTTAGCACGTAGTTTGAATGAGCGGATGGAGCATCATACCCCGCTTGATCCGCTGTTTCGTTCGAATTTTGAAGAGGGTTTTGAAACGATCGCGATGAACGAATGAGTCAGAGCTTCGTCGAGGAAGAGAGGGAGGCCATTTGATGAAACAACCGATGAAACTGACATCGCTTGAGCGCTATTGGATTTTCTATGATGTGGCAAATTCTGCCTTTACGATGATTGCCGCATCCCTATTGCCGATCTGGTTTAAAGATATTGCCATCACAGGGAAGGCAGGCGGGCTGACCTCGGATCAGGCAACAGCGACCTGGGCGCTGTTCGTCTCGCTGGTGACCATCGTCGCGGCATTGCTTGGACCGGTCCTCGGAGCCATTGCTGACCAGCGCGGACGTAAAAAAATACTTTTTTCCACGATGCTGGCCTTTGGTGTGTTGGGGTGCTTCTTTTCCGGCTTCACTTCGGAATGGATGCTCTTCCTCACGCTGTTTACGATTGCGAAAATTGCCTATTCCGGTTCTTTGATGCTCTATGATTCCATGTTGGTGGATGTCACCACGCCGGAACGCATGGATGTGGTTTCTTCGTTTGGATATGCCTGGGGGTACATTGGATCCTGCATTCCTTTTTTAGTCGCCTTGGCGGCCTATGTGATGGACATGATGCTTCATTGGATTTCGCCGGAGGCAGCCCGGATGATCGGCTGTGCGGCGACCGCCCTCTGGTGGTTCGGTGTGACGATTCCGCTGCTTCGTGATTATCGGCAAACCCACGGGGTAGAGCATCGCACTCATGCGATACGGGATAGCTTCGTTCAAGTGGTTCGAACGGTTCAGAGGATTGTTCGCAGCGACAAGAAAGTTTTGTTTTTTCTTTTGGCGTTCTTCATGTATATCGATGGCGTAGGGACGATTATTGATAATGCGATCAATGTGGGAACGGATCTGGGGCTGGATCCCATTGGTCAGGTGATCGTGCTTTTGGCTACTCAGGTGGTTGCTTTTGCCTTTTCCCTCTGGTTTGCTCGGCTTTCACGCAAATACAGCACCTACCATCTTCTTGTGGTCTGTATTGTTGGGTATTTCGCCGTTTGCCTTTACGCGATGACCTTGCAGACGCTGTGGCAGTTTGGAATTATGGCGTTTGGTGTGGGAATGTTTCAAGGCTCCATTCAGGCGTTTTCACGCTCTTATTTTGGGAGAATCATTCCCCCGGAACATGCGGGAGAGTACTTTGGGATTTATGATATCTTTTCGAAAGGCGCTTCTTTTCTCGGATCTTTCGTCATTGCTTTGGTGAAGTATCAGGGGGGAAGCATCAACGTCGCTTTGGGTTCACTGGCCATTTTCTTCTTGCTCGGGCTGCTATTGCTCCGAAAAGCGGAACATATTCCTGCGCAACGATCAAATGTGGAATGATGGATGGGAAGAACAATGAATTTGATTTTGGCTTTAGGCCTTCCCTTTGCGGGAACCGCATTAGGGGCGGCGTGTGTCTATTTTCTAAAAGGGGCGTTGGATCGGCGCGTGGAGCGTTCTCTTCAGGGGTTTGCCGCGGGCGTGATGACGGCGGCATCCGTTTGGAGTCTGTTGATTCCTGCCATGGATCAGTCCGTTTCGATGGGAAGGCTGGCGTTTTTTCCTGCGACCTTGGGGCTGCTCATCGGGATGATGTTTTTGCTTTTTCTGGATCATGCGATTCCGCATCAACATTTGCATCACGAGGAATCCGAAGGACCATCCAGCGGCATTTCGCCAGTCAATAAGATGGTGTTGGCGGTCACTCTGCATAATATTCCGGAGGGCATGGCCGTCGGAGTGGTTCTGGCGGGTTTTCTGAATAGGACACAGGGCATTTCCGCAGCAGCGGTTTTGGCTCTTTCTTTGGGCATTGCGATTCAAAACTTTCCAGAGGGCGCAATTGTTTCAATGCCGCTGCATCTGGAAGGCGTTTCTTCTCACCGCTCCTTTCTATATGGCGTGTTGTCCGGCGCCGTGGAACCGTTGGGTGCACTGCTCACGATTCTGGCTTCCGGCTTGGTGATCCCGCTTTTGCCCTATCTGCTCAGCTTTGCTGCAGGCGCGATGCTCTATGTTGTCGTGGAGGAGCTGGTTCCGGGGATGAGCGAAGGGGAACATTCGGACATTGGACCGATTGCCTTTGCTGTCGGCTTTGCGGTCATGATGGCGCTTGATGTGGCGCTGGGCTGATTTTCATGTTTTCACATCAAAAACCCGCTGACGGAACACCTCCGGCAGCGGGTTTTTGATCGGGAATTTTTTTGCCATGCCCTCATCAGTCGATAGGATCGACCAGCGTCTCTTTCATTTCGCCGCGCATATAGGCATCGATGAGATCGTGAAGCGACTCGATCAAGGCAGCATACTCGTGTCCTTCGTCGGTGTCGCCGATGAGAACGCGGTGTTCATAGCGATCCACCGTTTCAACGTGCGGAGAGTAGGTCTCAAGCTCGTTGGTTAAACCATTAAAATCCTTATGTTCTGCCAAAGCGATATGGTGCGAGTTGAAGATGAGCGTGTAGCCGGCGATTCCTGTTTTGTCCTGATACGATTTGGCGATACCGCCGTCGATGACGAAGAGGCGCCCCTCTGCGCGTGTGGGCGATTCCCCCTCCTTGCTTTTGACGGGAACGTGCCCGTTGATGATATGTGCGTGCCGGTCGGTCAAATGAAAGGCGTTCAGAATCTTTTCCACTACATCGATGCGGTCGCAAAGTTTATAGTAGGGATTCATCGCTTCGTAGCTGAGTTTCGGATTGCCGATGAAGTAATTTTCAAAGGTCGCCATTTTGCTTTTTCCGAACATCGGGCTCTTTGGACCGCACCAGAGATACCAGAAAAAGTCGATCGCTTTCTGCGCCTGCGGATCATGGGGATTCCCGTAATATGCCGTGGTGACCATGTAATCAATGTAGTCCATCAGCGCTTTTCCGCTCAATTCTTTTCCATCAAAATGCACCGCGTCGAAAGAACCGTCGGATTTCAGCGGGATGCATCCATGATAGAGGAGATTGCCATTATATCGCAGATAAGAAGAACCCCTGGAAAAGAGAAAACGGATATGGCGCTTGAGCCGTTCGCTGTGACTAAAGGAGGCGCGGAGCTGAAAGAGCAGGTTTTCTTCTGCAGGAGTCAGCTTTAGCGGATCCTTGGGATCGACGGTTGGGAAATTGGTATCACGTAGCGGGTAGCGCTCTTCGCCCTCCACATACTCCATCGTCTTCCAGTCGATCTTGCGCAGAACGATACGATCTTGCATTTCGTATTCCGGATGCCGTTCCAGAAGCTGTCCTTCCAGCTTGCTTTCCAAGATGGCGACTGCTTTATGCATCTGCGCCGCACGATCCCTCGACCAGATATTGTAGACGTTTTCGTCATAGACCTTGGGCTGAAAATAGGTGCAGGGATCATCTCCGTATACGTCCATCACAAAATCATTCAACGAACGGAGATGAATGCCGTAACCATCTTCCAAGGTATCGAAGGTGTTGTATTTGATGGCGTTGCGCAGAACCGACATGAGACAGGCATCATTGCCCATCTGCGCGCCCATCCATTCGACATCATGATTGCCCCATTGGATATCCACTTCTTTGAACGCAATGAGCTCCTCAAGAATTTTATCGGCTCCCGGCCCTCGATCGAACAGATCACCGACGATATGAAGATGATTGACGCAAATGCGTTGAATGGTATGAGAGAGGGCACAGATAAAATCTGAGGCATCTTGTTCTTCGATAATGGCATCCACGAGGCTGTAATAGTAGCTGTGGCGGTCGATTTCGCCGTTGTTGGTCGCCAGCAGCTCCTCGATGGTGGTTCGATAGCGCTCGGGCAATTTGCTGCGGATGAGATCTCTGGGATATTTTGAGGCAATGAAACGCGCCACTTCAATCAGTTCTAAAATGGATTTTCGGATCCACCGTTCGTCATCCAGCAGGTATTGAAGACGCGCCAATGTGGATTCGGGATAATAAATGAGCGCGGCGATTTCATTCTGATCGGCTTCGGATAATCGGGAACGATAGACATCTCGGATCTTCCGTCGGATATTTCCGGAGGCAGAACGGAGCAAATGAATGAAGGCTCGGTCTTCGCCATGAATATCGCTGAAAAAATATTCTGTTCCTTTGGGAAGAAGCATCAGTGTTTTAAGACGAAGAATTTCCCCCATGGCCGCTTTTCGGTTCGGAAATTGCTCGGCGAGCATCTTCATCATCATTCTTTGGCTCACAGTTTTCTCCTTTCCAGTCGTCTGGGCAACTTTGATTGCGAGCCTGTCGCAGCAGGGCGCTGCGGTTTCATATACTGGTCAGACCAATTATAGCAAAAGGACGGATCGTCTTGACAGGGCAAAAAGGCTTTCGTATAATTATCGGGTCATGCAGAAGTGGTGGAATAGGTAGACACGCCATCTTGAGGGGGTGGTGAGCGATCGCTTGTGTGGGTTCGAATCCCATCTTCTGCATTGTGTAAAACGGAAGGATGGCAGTCTCAGGGATGGCTTAGAATAGCCGTTGTTGAGGCTGCTGTTTTTTATCTCTCGTTTCGTGTTTCAGCGATGGTTTCCCTTCGCACTTTTCTGTAGCTCTCGCCTCCATAGAGGAATAGAAACAGAAGAGGAAAATTATGTTTTTTCTATGCCATGATTTCTGTGATAGCTTTATCAATATGGTACAATGAATGCGTTTCCAACGTAAGCATTCTGGATGAGCGCAAGAGGCACGTCTCATCGGATGCTTTTTATTGAGAGGAGTGAACTATGCAACTCACCAACCTGACGTTTCGGGGCGGCATACACTTCGAGGATTATAAATCGCTCTCCAATGGAGCGCCGATCCAAGTGATGCCTGCGCCCGATCAGGTCGTACAAGTTCTTCAGCAGCATATTGGCGCCCCTGCGACTCCGCTGGTGAAGAAGGGGGATACGGTGGCCCTGGGGCAGAAAATTGCCGAAGCAGGAGGTTTTGTTTCTGCGCCGATTCATGCCAGTGTATCCGGAACGGTAAAGGACATCATTGAGTATCGTGCGCCTGGAGCATCGCCCGTGCAGGCGATCGTGATCGACAACGACCATTTAGATACGCTGGGCTATGAAGTGGTCAACCGCCGGGGAGAAGATCTGAGTTCGCAGCAGATCATTGATTACATAAAGGAAGCAGGCATCGTCGGCATGGGCGGCGCTGGGTTTCCAACTTATGTCAAATTGCTCCCTCCGAAAGAGGGGAAGATCGATACGATCATCATCAACGGGTCGGAATGCGAGCCTTATCTGACTTCGGATGAGCTCACCATGCGCACCAAACCGGAGCGGGTGGTGGAAGGACTGGATCTGATTATGCGCGCAACGGGCGCGCCCGAGGGCTATGTGGCGATCGAGAATAATAAGCCCAAAGCGATAGAAGCGATTCAGAAGGCGTTGGAAGGGCACGATTCCATGCAGCTGGCGGTGATGAAGACGAAGTATCCGCAGGGCGATGAGCGGCGGTTGGTCAATGCCATCACCGGCCAGAAAATTAAAGCGGGGGCGATTCCTTCCAGTGTGGGCTGCGTGATCTCCAATGTCTCCACGGCTTGCGCCATCGTCGATGCGGTTTATGAAGGAAAGCCTCTTTATGAGCGTTTAGTCACCGTGACGGGGCACGCGGTTCGTGAGCCGAAGAATGTGGTCGTGCGGTTTGGAACGCCCATTCGCGAGGTGGTTGATTTTGCGGGCGGGTATGCATCAGCGCCCGGAAAGATTATCGTGGGCGGACCCATGATGGGCGTTGCACAGTCCAGCGATGAAAATGTGCTGGATAAACGCAATAATGGGATTTTGGCGATGACCGAAGAGGAGTCGATCAAAATGCCTTCACGAGCCTGTTTGCGTTGCGGACGCTGCGTCGAGGTGTGTCCGGTGTCTTTGGAACCGCTGATGATTTCGAATGCCTCTAAGATGCAAGATTTTGACTTAGCAGCAGAATATTACATCACTCAGTGCATTGAATGTGGTTGCTGCACGTATGTTTGTCCGTCACGAATTCCGCTGGTCGAAAATATTCGATTTGGAAAGCGGGAACTGGCGAAGAGAAATCGGAAGTAGGAGGAAGGAATGGAAGATAAAACCTTAGAACAGGCGGAGGCACATCTGCTTTACGTCTCATCATCGCCTCATGTACATACCGATGAATCCACGCGCCGGATCATGATCGATGTTTGCATTGCTCTGTTGCCCGCCCTTGTGGCTTCGGTCGTCATTTTTGGTTTTAGCGCCCTGCTGATCACCGCCGTTTGTGTCGTTTTTGCGGTGCTAGGCGAAGCGGCAGTGGAAAAAATTCGGGGACAGGAACTGACCATTTCGGATTTTTCCGCGGTCGTCACCGGAATATTGCTTGCGTTTAATCTCCCTGCAGGCTTTCCTCTTTGGAAGGCAGCGGTGGCAGCGCTCTTTTCCATTGTTGTCGTGAAGCAGTTGTTCGGAGGTCTGGGGCAGAATTTCATGAACCCTGCGCTTGCAGGCCGCGTATTCTTGATGGCTGCCTGGCCGAGCGACCTTTCCGCAACGCCGTATCCCTTTGGGATCGTTCCGGCGGGAGCGGGAAGCGGTGCGGATGCGATGACCGCAGCGACACCCCTATCCCATGGTCCGGTTCCTTCTTTGTGGAATCTGTTTATCGGCAACGTGCCGGGCATGCTGGGGGAAGTCAGCGCTTTAGCGCTTTTGATCGGTGCAGCGTATTTGCTCTGGCGCGGCGTGATTCGCGCACGCATTCCTGTCGCCATGATCGGATCCTTTGTGGTCTTTACCATTCTTTTCGGAGCCATTCAGGGTAATCTGAATATTGGCGGCGTGCCGGCAGAGGTGCTCAGCGGCGGATTGATCCTTGGAGCGCTGTTCATGGCCACGGATTATACAACGACGCCGGTTACCCTTAAAGGACAACTGATTTTCGGAATCGGATGCGGATTTCTCACTGCGCTGATTCGCCATTTCGGGACGCTGCCGGAAGGTGTTTCATACTCCATTCTTTTGATGAATATTGCGACCCCGCTGATCGATAAATTCGTCAAAAATGTTCCATTTGGAGGGACGGCACGATGAAAAAATCATTTATTTTTGCACTCAAACTTTTAGCGATTTGCGCCATCGCGACTTTTGTCCTGGCGCTCACCAATCAAGCGACCGCACCGGTCATTGAAGCGGCTCAGAAACAAAAAGAAATTGATGCTTTTGCTGAAGTGTTTCCTGATCTGGAAGAGGTCAGACCGCTCGAGGATCAGAGCGTTTTGAACGACAATATTCTGGCAGTGAATGAAGCCGTAGTCGGCGGAGAAACGGTCGGATATCTTTATACGGTGGCATCGCCCAACGGATATGACGGACCGGTGAGCTTTGTTGTCGGTGCGAAATTAGACGGGGAAGTGACCGGATTAAAGGTGATCGCACAAACGGAAACGAAGGGCTTCGGCGCTGCCGTGGCGGAACCCAAATATGCAGAGGGGATGCATGGAGTGACGTTGACTCAGCCGCTCAAAGCAGAAGGAGCCGGCGGCGGTCCGGATGTGATTCCGGCGATTTCAGGAGCGACGCGCACGACGACGGCCATGGAGAAAGCGATGAATATGGTTGTCGAAACACACGCTGCGCTGACGGGCGCGTCCGTGGATACCAGACCCCAGATTCAGGAGGCGAGTCCAGAAAATTTGGAAGCCGCTTTTCCAGGAGCCAAAGACTTTGAGCCGGTGGAAGGCGCGCCGACGAATGATGTTGTTCGCGTCGTTTATAAAGCATCCGAAGGCGGAAAAGACATGGGCTATGTGTTCCATGCGATGGAGCCGGACGGATTCCTCGGTCCCATTGAGCTGTTAGTCGGGATCAAAGCGGATGGAACGATTGCCGGTTTGAGTGTGGTGAGCATGAGTGAGTCGCCGGAGTATGGTGCAGCGATTACGACGCCGGAATATGCACAGAGCTTGGTCGGGAAAAAGCCCGCAGAGGCTCCCGTTGCGATCAGCGGCGCGACATTCACCAGTGAAGCCATGACCCACGCGATGACAGCGATTGTTGACGCGTTGGCCGCACTCGGAAAGTAGGAGGCGCGGAATGAATCAATTTAAGGAAGGCATTTTTTCAAATAATCCGGTGCTGGTTCAGCTCATCGGCTTTTGTTCGGTGCTTGCTGTATCATCTACGGTGGTCGGAGCAGTCGGTATGTCTGTTTCGTTTATGTTCGTTTTGGTCATGAGCAACCTGGTCATTTCGCTTTTACGAAATTTCATTCCGAACGAAATTCGTATTCCGGCGTTTATTGTGGTGATCGCCAGTTTTGTGACCATTCTCCAGATGGTGCTGCAAGCCTATTTTTCCACGGTATACGATCTCTTAGGCATCTTTTTGCCGCTCATCGTGGTGAACTGCATTATTCTGGGACGCGCCGAAGCCTACGCGTCAAAAAACGGCGTGATCGGTTCGCTGATTGATGGATTGGCGAATGGTCTGGGCTATGGTCTGGTCATCATCATTGTCGCCGTGGTTCGCGAATTGATTGGCTCAGGGGTTTTATTCGGGATGCAGGTGATTCCGGAATCCTTTACGATTCCTTTTCTGCAGCAGCCGCCGTCGGCCTTTTTGCTCCTCGGCATCTTTGTGGCAGTGAAAAACGCTTTGACCGCTCGCCAATCTCGGAACATGGCGGAGCAGGAAGCGCTCCCTGAATCGTCCGCAGGACAAACGGCAGAATAAGGGGGATGTGATGGGATTTTTTCAAATCATTTTTGTCACCATTTTTGTCAATAACTATGTTTTGGCGCAGTTCCTCGGAATCTGTCCGAGCATTGGCGTTTCAAGCAAGGTGGAGACCTCCATTGGGATGAGCGCCGCGGTGACCTTCGTCGTCGTTCTCGCTTCCGTCATCACTTGGTTCATCGACCGGTATTTGTTGCAGCCCAACCTCGTGTACCTGCGCACGGTAGCGTTCATCTTGGTGATTGCTGCGCTGGTTCAGCTTGTCGAGATGTTCCTTAAAAAGTCGGCGCCGGGGCTTTACAATGCGTTGGGAATTTATCTTCCCCTGATTACGACAAACTGCATCGTGTTGGGCGTGGCGATTTTGAATGTGCAGAACGAATATTCGTTGCTGCAGACGATCGCCAGCGGTTTGGGCGCATCCCTTGGTTTTGGCCTGGCGTTGATTTTGCTGGCGGCGATTCGTGAGCGCTATGAGCTGGCGGATAATGTTCCGGCGCCGTTTCGCGGCGTGCCGCAGGCGCTATTGACGCTGAGCTTGATGTCGATGGCCTTTGCCGGCTTTTCCGGAATGTTCCAGTAAGAGAGGAGAATCTTGATGTTTACTCCAGCGATTATCACGCCGGTGGCCATCATGGCGGTGCTTGGCGGTGTCTTTGCCTTTCTGTTGGGCGTGGTCAGCAAGCTGACGTACATTCCTGTGGATCCGAAAGCGCAGGAGGTGCGGGAGGCTCTTCCCGGCGCCAACTGCGGAGCCTGCGGTTATCCCGGATGCGATGGATGTGCGCAGGCGATTGCGGAGGGGAAGGCGCCGATGAACGCTTGCGTCATCGGAGGCCCCAAAGTCTCTTCAGCAGTGGCGGAAATCATGGGCGGTTCGGCGGAGTTCGGACAACGCTATGTCGCCAGCGTCAAATGCCTTGGCGATCAGAGCCATACGAGAGAAATTTACAAATATACAGGCCCGCGGGATTGCCGGATCATGGCTCAATATCATGGCGGATGCAAGTCTTGTTCGCATGGCTGTTTGGGCTGTGGAACCTGCCAATCGGTCTGCGACTTTGGCGCTATCCGGATGATGAATGGACTGGCCGTCATCAATCCGGAGAAATGTACTTCCTGCATGAAGTGCATCAATATTTGCCCGAAAAAGATCATTTCGCTGGTTCCTTACGGCGCGGTGGCGCAGGTGAAATGCAGCAATCCTGATTTTGGGAAAGCCGTGACCGGCGCTTGCAGCATTGGCTGCATCGGATGCGGAATTTGCGCGCGGCTGGCTCCTGAAGAATTCAAGCTGAACGGAAAGCTTGCGGAAGCGACGTATCATGAGGGATATGATATGGAGAAGGCCAAGGCGGCTGCCGCAAAATGTCCGGCTCACTGCATTGTGATTGATGAACAGGGCGATATCAACGCGCTTCCGAAAGTCTTGAAGGAAGAAACCGTCGCTTAAGCGAACAATGAAGCGCGACAGACCATGCATCAAAAAGGCATCGACTCAATGGGTCGGTGCCTTTTTGATTGGGAGAGGGGACGGATGCGGTTAAAAAATGAATCCGACCATGCACTTTTTTTGCATCACAAGGAAAAAAGAGGAGATCGAAAACGGGATCGGCGCATGATGAAATTTGAGGAAGCGAATTAAGAATGGATACTGACAGATCTTTGGGTGGAGTATGGTAAACTAAGACTAGCGGTAAGGAGGGGTGATGAACATAAGAACACAAACAACAAGAGCAGACCGCATTCTGATTTTTTTGATGTTGGTTTGTAGTATTGCTGCGCTGGTGACTATATTCTGGATGCGTTCGACCGCTTCTTCTGCTGCCGTTGATGTCAGCATACAGGTCGATGGAAAAGAAGTGGATCACTATTCGCTTGCGTCGATGGAAGGAAAGACGATTCCGTATGAAACGGAGTTTGGCAAAAATCTCGTGCGGATTGAACAGGGAGAGGTATTTATCATCGAAGCGGATTGCCCGGACAAGCTCTGCATTCAGGAAGGGAAAATTTCAAAGCCGGGGCAGGTGCTGATCTGTCTTCCCAATCGCTTCATGGTGGAACTGATGAGCGCAGATGATTCCGAGCCGGATGTGGATGTGTATTTGCGGTGAATGGGATGAATACACGAAAAATGGTTTTGCTCTCCATTTTGACCTCATTGGCGCTGATCATTTCCCTGATTGAACAGTCCATGCCGCTTCCGCTGGGGGTACCCGGAGCAAAGCTGGGTCTATCCAATTTGGTGATTTTGCTCTCCATCGTGATTTATGGAGCAAAATCCGGAATGATCGTCGCTTTGTTGAAATCCGTGCTCCTTTTGCTGATTACGGGCTCGGTCACAGGGTTCTGGTACTCGATACTGGGAGCGCTGTTTGCCTCAGCAGTGATGGGGTTCAGCCATCGCTATTGGATGCCGCCGTTCAGTTTGATCGGCATCAGTGAGTTGGGAGCGCTGGCGCATAATGTGGGACAGCTGAGCGTTGCAGCAATTGTGTTGGAAAATCGTGCGGTTTTTGTTTACTTGCCGGTTTTGACGCTGGTGGGGATATTCAGCGGCTTTTTTGTCGGATTATCCGCAAATCTGCTGGCGCCGCACTTGAGAAGGGCCTCTGATTCAGCAATAAAAAGGAGAGCCTATGGAGAACAAACGAAACACGACACTGATCCGGGAGATGCCGGAAGAAGATCGTCCGATGGAGAAGATGATTCGCTTGGGCGCGGCCGCTTTATCCAATGAAGAATTGGCTTCGATTCTGATTGGAACGGGGATTCGGGACAAGAGTGCGCTGGATCTCGCTTACCAGCTGATGCGGGGGAGCACGATGCGCGGCTGGCTATTGAATGCCTCTGTTGAGGAGTTGTGTGCCATTTCAGGGATCGGCCAGACGAAGGCCTGCCGGCTGGTTGCTGGCGTGATGCTGGGACGCCGGCTGATTGAAGAACGGGATTTTTTTGATATCCGGCTCAGCCAACCGGAGACGGTAGCCAACTATTTTCGAAGCTGCTATGCGCAGGAAGACCGGGAGCATTTTTGTGCGATTTTGCTGGACGCGAAGCTGCATCCGCTGCGCAATGTTCTGATTGCCGTCGGGACGCGAACGGATGCTCGGATTCATCCGAGAGAAGTCTTTCTTCCCGCGATTCGGGCTGGCGCGATCGGGATGATCCTGGCGCATAACCATCCCAGCGGGGATCCGGAGCCTTCCGCTGCGGATCTCAGCATGACGGAGCGGTTGGAAAGCGCCGGAGAACTGTTGGGCATTCGGGTCTACGATCATATTGTTGTCGGGAGCAACGGCTATGTGAGCATTCGGGATCGAAGGTTTCAGCGTTCTGCTATCCGTGATAAAATAACAAATTGAGTTGAAATATGTCATCATATCGACGATAAACGAGGAATGGGGAGTGAACGTGAAATTTTTCCGCTTCAAAGCGCCGGATCTTGCGATGGATATGGGATCGGCCACGATCCGGGCGGTTCGTCTCAGCGATCATTGGACGATTCAGGAGCCGGCCATCGTGGCTCTGGATTTTCAGAAAAAAGAGATCCTGTCTGCGGGTCAGGAAGCCAAAGACCTGTTGGGGAAATCTCCGGATCATATTGTGGCCGTGCGCCCGATCCGCCACGGAGCGATTGCGGATTTTGATTTGACTCAGGCGCTGCTGGAGCATGAGATGCAGCGTTTGTCGCCACCATTAACCCTGTTGCCTCCCCGTGTGACCATTTCGTTTCCTTCCGGATCGACGGATGTGGAGCAGAGAGCGCTTGAAGACGCTTGCCGGCAGGCGGGAGCACGCGAAGTGTTTCTGGTGGAGGAATCTCTGGCGGCGGCCTACGGTGCGGGAGCCATCCGGACGAGCACCAGTGGGGCGCTGATCGTGAATATGGGAGCGGGGACAACGCAGGTGGCTGTCGTAAACAGCTACGGAGCGATTGCCGCGGAAACGCTTAAAATGGGCGGAGATGACCTAGATGCGGATATCCGTGCGTTCATTCACCAAAAATACGATTTAGTGATTGGAAAGAACACCGCAGAGGAAGTGAAAATCCGCATCGGTTCCCTCAGAGAAGACCGCCAAAGAGATGCGATGGAAGTGAGCGGACGGGATGTCCTGACAGGAATGCCTAAGAGTATCGATATTTATGCGTCGGATGTGACGGAAGCGATGAAGCCGTTTATCGATCAAGTGCTGGACTTGCTGATGCATGTTCTGGAGAAAACGCCTCCGGAACTGGCGTCGGATGTGATGACTAACGGCGCGATACTCACGGGGGCGGGAGCACAGATTGACGGTTTGGTGGAATTCCTGTCTGCTGAACGGCATCTTCATGTCCGTCTGTCGGATCATCCTGCCGAGGATACGATCCGCGGGTGCGTTTACATGATGGCGAATATTGATGCGCTCTTGGAAAGAGGAGAACGGGATGATTCGAACAAAACGAAATAAGCATTGGCTTCGAATCGCGGTTCCGGTTGTGCTTTTGATTTTGTTGATTGCGTTTTCGCACCGAAATCCTGAAACGAGCCGTCTGCCGTCGAATTTGCTCAATGTGGTCATTACCCCGTTCAATCGCTTCTTTTACAGTGCATCCCAATCGGTTCGCTCCCTTTATGACCGGATGCTGGGCTCTGCATCGGATCGTGCGGAATTGGATCGACTGAAGCTTGAAAATCAGGCCTTGCAGGGAGAAGTGCAGCGCCTGCAGAACGTCGTTGAACAGTCGCCTTTTCTGGAGAATGAATATGCCTTGCTGACGAAGACCGATAAAGATTATCTTCAGGCAACGGTGAGCATGGAAGATCCATCGAACACGTTTATCCGCTTTACCATCAATCGTGGGACAAAGGACGGTGTTGGCGCGGGCGATGTGGTCGTTCAGGGCGTAAAAAATGGCGATCAGGCAGTCGTTGAAGGACTGGTTGGAATCGTGACGGAAGTGGGGTTGAATTATGCCAAGGTCTCCTCATTGATGGATCAAGCCTCCAATGTTTCCGTTCAATTTGGTGCGAAGGGCGTTTATGGGGTGATCAATAGCCGGGATGCGGAGCAATTTTATGGCTATCTGATGGACGCGCAATCTCCGGTGGCGGTTGGCGAGGCAGTGACGACGAGTGGTATTGGCGGAAAATATCCGCGTGGTTTATATATTGGGAAGGTCAGCGAGACAATATTGTCTGATGATGGGATGACCCGAAAAGTGACGATCGATCCAGCGTTGGATTTTTCCACGTTGTATCGTGTTCTTGTGCTGCCGGGAAGCGCACCGGAAAAGAAGGTGGATCATGAATAAATTCCGTTATTGCATCAGCTTCATTCTGGTCTTGCTTCTGCAGACGACGGTATTTCCTAATTTAGTTTTCTTTTCGATGACCCCATCGCTGATTTTGCCCTATATTGCTTGGGTGGCGATCCTGCATGGTCCGACATGGGGCGGCTATACGGGGCTTGCCCTTGGATTGATGGAGGATGTGATGTTTTCAGAGATCCTTGGGATTCATGCGCTGCTCTTCTTTTTGATCGGAACGGGCACCGGCATCATTCTGCAGAATAATGAGCACAATCTTCCCTCTGGGATGCTGCTGGTCGCGATGGCCTCCATTTTCATGACGCTGGGGGAATGGCTGATCCGCTTTTTGCTTCGGACTCCGGTGATGGTGCTGTGGCAGATTGGGTTGCCGATGGCGTCCTTTGCGTTTGCGAACGCGCTTCTTTTTCTCCTTCTGATGCCCATCATGCGAAGATGGATGAAACGTACTTCTTCCCGACATTTTCAGAGATTCTGAGTCATTCAGACAGTCAGTGCCTTCCAGCTTCGATGGATTTTATGGAGAGGAAGGATGAGCGGATTAGAAAGAGGAACAAATGAAGCAATCTGCGACACTACGCTGGAAAATCATTTTGGTGGTCATGATTGTATTGATGGGAACTCTGCTCTGGAGACTCTATGACCTGACGATCAATCAGGGAGAATCGTTTAATGCGTTGTCCGCCTCACGCCGGACGAAAGAAATTCAAATTCCTGCGCCAAGGGGAAATATCTACGATCGCAATGGAGTCCTTTTAGCGGGGACAAGGACTTCTTTTTCCGTGCAGGGATCCAAGGATGAATTTCTGAGCATGACGCCGGAAGAGCGCAACCCTGTGATTGCCCAGCTTTTGCGTCTTGTCGAACGCGATGGAGCGGATTATGCACAGGATTCGCCCATTAGCGTCGATGCTTTTGTTTATGCGAGCGACGAAGACTATCTTAAAGAAAAAGAAACGCCGGACGAGAAGGTTCAACGCTTGCTCGTTGAAAACAAGCTGGTGGGAGCCTGGCTCTCTTCGGTCTATGAAGCAGAACAGGACCCGGACTTCCACGTTTCGCCGGCGGCTCGGGCGCTGACCTCGTTCTCGCTCAAGGGAAGCGCGCTTCCGATCCAGATGGATCCCGATCAGAATTTTTCGATGTCCTTTAAGAAGGGAGATGAGTACCAGAAACTGGTGGATTCCGGCGCCATTGGTGCAGAAACTACACCTTTGGATCTCCTCGTTCAGCGCGTCATGGAGAATCGGAATATTCTCGCGCAGACGCTGAATCACCCGGCGGCTCGCGTGCTCGCGTTTCGTCTCTTGAGTGAGAAAAAACTGCAGGGAGATCTTCAGCTGGCTCCCTTTGTTTACACGTATGAGGAGTCCTTTCGGCAAAAAAAAGCGTCTTACCATCGCACGTTCCCGGACATTACGCTCACTTCTGATGCCAAGGACGATTTTATGACGATCGTTCGTACGCAGGCGGCGTCTCGGTTTCTGGAGTCTGTGGAGGTCTCCGAGGAGAATCAATTCTCCATCCCGGCGGAGGAGATTTTGAACCGGCTGGCCGATAAAAACATTGATTCGAATCTGACCTACTCCATCGCCTCCGATGCGGAGTCTGTAGCGATTGAATATATCAAAGAAGAGGATACGGAGGAAAAGCCGGTTGACCGTTTGGTTCGGCTGGCGCGGGAAAATGACCTTCTGGATGCCGTGATTGTGGACGATCGGTATAAGGCGCTAGCCGAGCAGGCGATGTTTGATGAGGGGCTTTATCCAGGCATTTCCATTAGCTCATGGAAATACGGTCTGCAGACCAGTCAGGAAGATTTTATTCAGAAACATGAGCTTAAAGGGAAGAGGGCGGATGAAGCCTTCTCTGAGCTGTTGAAGGAATACAAGATTGATGCTTCGCTGGATCCCGTTGTGCAGATTGGGATGATGATGATTACGGATGCGGTTGATCGTCCGGGCAGCTACGCCTATTGGCCGGTCAACTTGTGTTATGAGCTTTCGCCGGAGACCGTGGCCAAGATTGAAGAGCGCATCCCGACATCAACCGGTTTTATGGTGACCCAGCAGCCGATTCGGTACTATCCGTTTGGAGAATCGGCCAGCCACGTTCTCGGCTATATCGGGAAAATCGCGACGGATAGTGAAATTGAAACGTATGTGAATAAACAGGGATATCTTCCCAATGAATTCATCGGGAAAACCGGAGTCGAGCAGAGCTTTGAAGATACCCTGCATGGCGTTAATGGAAAAGAAGTGGTGCTGGTTGATTCGAATGGCAATCGGACAGAGACGTTGGAGCGTCAAGAGCCGAAGGCGGGAAACAACATTTATCTCACCATCGATATCGGATTGCAGCAACAATCGGAAAAATCGGTTCGGAATGCGATTTTATCGATCAAGCATGGTCTCTCTTACGCATCGGAGTGGGGAACGAGCAGTACGGCTTATTCGCCCACGGCCAACAGCGGCGCGAGTGTTTCGGTCAATCCGCAGGATGGCAGCGTGCTGGCGCTCGCGTCCTATCCCATGTTTGATCCGAATCTGTTTGTGACCGGGATTTCGAATGCGGACTGGAAACTTTACCAGCCGGATGATAAAGCGGACAAAGAAGCGCCGAAGCCTTTGATGAATCTGGCCACGCAGACGGCTGTGCAGCCTGGCTCCACCTTCAAAACGGTGGTTGGGCTGAGCGGACTAAGAAAAGGGCTGGATCCGAATATGCAGATTGTGGATCGCGGGTTTGTGAAGATCGGGGATCGACAATTTAATAATCTGCTGTACACTCTCACTGGGGGGACGGACGGCGCGATTGATCTTTATGATGCGCTGGGTGTTTCTAACAATTACTACTTCTATATCCTTGGTCTTGGAGAAGTGCCGGCAACGGGAGAAGAGATCGGTGTGAAGGTGACCGTGGATGATATTGAGTCCACGGCGAAGCTCTTGGGGCTGGATCGGCCAACAGGGTTGGAAATTAAACAGCCTGGAGAGGTGCCGAATCAGATTCCGAGTCGGGCAGCCAAAGTGGAGCTGGCCAAAGCCTTGCTGCGAAATTATCTTTCTGCCCACTTGGCGGAGTTTAAGACACCGGGGACGACAAAAACCAGAACCATGATTGAGGAGGATATCAAGACCATCCTCGAATGGTCAGATCGCGGCGAAGAGATGGGACGTACGGAGTTAATTGACCTGTTGAATCATCTCGGCTATCAATCCGAAGAGCCGCTGTCGGGACAATCTGCAGGATTGGCCGATATACTCAAGTACACCTACTTTAATCAGATCGATTGGACGGTTGCCGATTCCATGAATGCGGTGATTGGGCAGGGACAGAACGCCTATACGCCGGTTTCTGTATTAATGTATGGGACGATTTTTGCAAACCACGGAACGCGTTATAATTTTACGCTGATCAAAGAAGTGCGCAGCGCCGATAATCAAACCGTTTTGTTTGAACAGACGCCAAAAGGAGAGGCGATTGATCTTCCCACCTCATATTTTGATGACATTCGGGAGGGGATGCGCCGCTCCGCGCTGCATAACGAGTCGCAGTTTGCCGGGTTGCCGTTCCCGGTCGGAAGCAAGACGGGAACGGCTGAGCGTGGCGGGGTGGATCCGCGGACGGGAGGAAACTATGCCCCGTATGCTTGGGATATCTCTTTTGCTCCTTTTGATGATCCCAAGATCGCGACGGTCACGTTTCTTCCGGACGGAATGAGCAGTATCAACGCGGTTCCGGTCTCCAGAGATGTGATCGCACGTTATTTCAATGTGGAAGCGCATCAGGATATTTCAGATCAGCGCTACCAGGGGCTGAAGACCTATTATCCGGAAAAAGAGGGAAGCGGAAATCAGACATCGGATTGATGGAAGATCCGATCATAGGAAAGATGGAGGAATGGCAACGTGTGCGGATTTGTAGGATATATCAAAGGAACGACACAGTATGCAGATCACTCAGGGCTGATCCATGCGATGGCCGATACGATTCGGCATCGCGGACCGGACAGCGATGGTTATTTTGAAGACGATGATGTCGTTTTTGGATTTCGCCGATTGAAGATCATCGATATGTCTGATGAAGCCAATCAGCCGCTGTTCAACGGCGATCATACCAGCGTCCTGATGGTCAACGGAGAGGTCTATAATTTCAAAGAGCTGCGTCAGGAATTGATGGATATGGGATACCATTTTCGCTCCCAAACGGATGCGGAGGTCATTATTCATGGGTATGATGCTTGGAAAACCGATGTGATTCGGCGCTTGCGCGGCATGTTTGCTCTTGCGATCTGGGATCAAAAGGAGCGTTCTCTGCTCTTGGCGAGGGATCCTTTTGGAATTAAGCCTCTTTATTATGGGGAAGCGTCGGATGATGGAACGTTTTTCTTTGGATCAGAGATCAAAAGTTTCCTTCCGCATCCTTCTTTTAAGAAAGAATTGAACAACGATGCGCTTCTGCCTTATTTGACGTTTCAGTATAGCGCCACGCCAGAGACGTTTTTTCGCAAGGTGTATAAACTGGAGCCCGGACATTGGATGCGCATTCAGGGAGGGAAGATCCAGACGGAAAAATACTGGGACTTCTCGTTTGATTCGGAGTCGAATGCTTCGATTGAAGAGATCACGGCCTCGATTCGTGACGTGATGCATGAGTCGGTCAAGACGCATGAAGTCAGCGATGTTAAGGTAGGTGCCTTTCTCTCCGGAGGAATTGATTCCAGCTATATTGCGATGCTTTCCCAACCGGAGGACACATTTACTGTCGGGTTTGCCAGCCCGGATCAGCAGTATGATGAATCGGATCTGGCAGAGGATTTTTCTAAGATGCAAGGGTTTCATCATCATAAAAAGAGAATTTCTCCGGATGAGTTTTTTGCCAGCCTGCCGACGATTCAATACCACATGGATGAACCGCAATCGAATCTTTCCGCTGTGCCTCTGTATTTTTTGGCGGAGATGGCGAGCCACTATGTGACGGTGGTTTTGTCCGGAGAGGGTTCGGATGAAATTTTTGGAGGCTACCATCCGTATGTGGAGACTCCGCATTTGATAAAATACAAGCAGATGCTTCCCTTGGGGGTGAGACGGATGTTGTATCATCTTTCCAAGCATTTACCGGTGAATCGTGTGACGGATTTATGGAAGCGCGGAGGAGAGACGCCGGAAGAGTCATTTTTTGGAGAAGCGGTGATCTTTGAGCCGGGGACGGCGGAACAGGTTCTAAAGGAACCCTACAGGCATGGAATCTCTTGTCAATCTCTGACCGATCCTATTTATGCGGCCGTCGCTGATGCGGATGATTTGACCAAGAAACAGGTGCTGGATCTGAAACTTTGGATGCCGGGCGATATTTTATTGAAGGCTGATAAAATGAGCTCCGCGCATTCCCTTGAGTTGCGTGTACCCTTTTTGGATAAGAAGGTGATGCATGTTGCGGAGCAAGTTCCTGCAAAATATCGGGTGCACCAGTTCATTTCCAAGTATGCCTTGCGCCGAGCCGCCATGGAAGAGCTGCCGAAAGAATGGGCGGATCGGCCGAAAGTCGGGTTTCCAGTACCGATCCGATATTGGCTGAGAGAAGAAAAATATGTGGCGCCGATTCGAGAACTCTTTTCTTCGGATTTGGCTGCGGAATTTTTTGATACGGATGCGCTTTTGACCCTGCTCAAAGATCATCAGGAGGGAAGGAAGATGAATCAGAGAAAAATTTACACCATCTATACTTTCCTTCTGTGGTATCAGGAATTTTTCGTGAAGCGCACGGCCTCTGAAAAGGAGGAAGCCTCCGTTTCTGCGGCATAAACGGTTAATGTGCTGGACAATCACCGTTTGTTCCTGTATAATTCATAGGAGTATCGCTCTGAAAAGGTTGAAGTAAAGAGAACGGGGGTTCTCTACCTCGAGGGCGTGTAAACGATGAAGGAGTGAACTATGTACGCAGTCGTTGAATGCGGCGGAAAACAGTATCAGGTAAAAGTGGGCGACCGGATCAAAGTGGAAAAATTGACCGGAGAAGTTGGCGACAAAGTGACGCTGGACCGCGTTCTTGTTGTTGGCGGTGAGAGCCTTAAAGTGGGCATGCCCTTTGTGGATGGTGCTGCGATTGAAGCGACGATTCAGGAGCAGGGAAAAGATAAGAAGATTCTGGTCGGAAAATTCCGTCCGAAGTCGGGCTACCGTCGGACAAACGGTCACCGTCAGCCTTACACATTGCTCGAGATTTCGGCGATTCAGGGCTGATGATTCAGGCTGAATTTCAACAGGATAAAGATGGTCTGATTTCTGGATTTGTGCTCAGTGGCCATGCCAATATGGCACCGCATGGACAGGATCTTCTTTGCGCAGGGATCACCTTTATGGCGATCGGAGTCATCAACACGATGACCGATGCGACAGATTTTGGTTCACAAGTTGATGCGAAGACGCGGGAAGGATATGCGTCGCTCCGCATCAAAGGTGATCTGACGCCGGAGCAGAGGACGGTACGCCAGACCGTTTTGAATGGATTCAAAAAAAATTTGGAGATGTTGAAGCAACAATATCCCGACCAAATTGATGTAAAAACTCGGAGGTTATGATGATTCAGTTTGAATTGCAGCTGTTTTCAAGTAAAAAAGGTGTGTCCAGTTCGAAGAACGGACGTGATTCGAACGCCAAGCGTTTGGGCGTGAAGCGCCATGACGGGGTGGTTGTGCAGGCAGGTGCCATTATCGTTCGTCAGCGTGGAACCAAGTTCCATCCGGGAACGAATGTGATGCGCGGCGGAGATGATACGCTGTTTGCGGTCGCAGATGGAGTCGTCCGTTTCGAGCGTAAAGGCAAGGACAAGAAACAGGTGAGTGTCTATCCGGTGGAAGCGCTGGCTTAATGAGAAAAGATCCGGGCCGCATTGCGGCCCTCTTTTTTTGTCTGGGAGGGAAGCATGTTTATTGATACAGCGACAATTGAGGTGCATGCCGGGCATGGCGGAGACGGTGCCATCGCATGGCGCCGGGAGAAGTATGTGCCGGATGGGGGTCCTGACGGCGGAGATGGAGGACATGGCGGATCGGTCATCCTGGTCGCCGATGAGGGGACACGGACGCTTCTCGATTTCAAATTTCATCCGATCTATAAAGCGGAATCCGGTGAACCGGGGCGGAAGAAAAAACAATATGGCCAGGCAGGAGAGGATCTGATTTTGCGCGTACCGGTGGGAACCATTGTGCGCGAGGCTTCCACTAAAGCGGCCATTGCGGATCTTCGTGAGCATGGACAATCTTTTGTGGTTGCAAAGGGAGGACGCGGTGGAAAAGGAAATGTGCATTTCAAAAGTTCCACTCGTCAGGCGCCTCGTTTTGCGAAGCCGGGCGGTTTAGGACAGTCCCTCAAGATTATTCTTGAAGTGAAGCTTCTTGCGGATGTGGGCTTGGTGGGTCTTCCCAACGTGGGCAAGAGTACCACGCTTTCGGTCTTAACCAATGCAAAGCCTAAAATCGCCAACTATCATTTTACGACGATTGATCCGAACTTAGGGGTGGTTGATCTGGGGGAGGGAGCCAGTTTTACCATTGCCGATATTCCAGGCTTGATTGAGGGGGCCAATGAGGGCGCTGGTTTGGGACATGAGTTCCTTCGCCATATTGAGCGAACACGCGTTCTGGCGCACGTGATCGATATGTCCGGAAGCGAGGGTCGAGACCCAGTGGAGGACTATGATCTCATCCAGGATGAACTGGCCGCCTACCATCAAGAGTTGCCTCAGCGCGTGCGGTTGATCCTCGCCAATAAGATGGATCTGCCGCATGCGGATGAGAATTTGCATCGCTTCATGAGCGCCTTACAACAGCGGGGGATTCCTTTGCGGATGATGGATGAGGCGGACATGGTCGAGGACAATCCGTGGCAGCCAGAAGATGCGGCTTCTCGCTTGCTCCTATTCCCGATGTCTGCGGCAACGACCGAAGGAATGTCCCGCCTTCGGTATGTGCTCTGGGAACAGTTGAAAAAGATTGAGAAAACCAATCTAACCTTTGATGAAGAGATCGTTGACGTGAATCGCTTTTATCAGCGGGACACGTCCATTACAGTGGAGCGCCGAGGGAAGACGATCTTTGTGACGGGAGAACCGGTGGCCAATCTGGCGAAGAAGCTGATTATCACGGATGGTGCCTCCGTCCAGTTCTTTGAACGCTCATTGGAACAGATGGGGGTGATGGAAGAGATCCGCGCGCTGTCTCCCACCGAAGAGGATTTAATTAATATCGAAGGATTTGAATTCGATTGGCTATAATCGTCAGTTCGCTGATCTGACGCAAAGGATGGGGATCTGACGCAAAAACCGCTCTGTCCGGATCGGGCAGAGCGGTTTTTTGTATCCATAAAAGGGGAGATTAAATGTTTTGCGTCCGGTTGGTTTTCAGATAGACATCATGAGCGCCGCCTTCCACGATGGAGGTTGAAGAAACGAGTGTCAGCTTCGCTTTTTCATGCAATTCAGCGATGGAAAGTGCTCCGCAATTGCACATGGTGGATTTTACTTTATGGAGAGATTGGCGGACATTATCTTTCAAGCTTCCAGCGTAAGGGACATAGGAATCGACGCCCTCTTCAAATTGAAGCTTCGCCTCGCCGCCTAGATCATAGCGTTGCCAGTTTCTTGCTCGGGCAGAGCCTTCGCCCCAATATTCCTTCATGGTGGTGCCGTTCACGGTGACTTTGGCTGTCGGGGATTCATCAAAACGCGCAAAATAGCGGCCTAACATGACAAAGTCAGCGCCCATCGCCAGAGCCAGCGTGATATGGTAATCGTAAACGATGCCGCCATCCGAGCAGATGGGGACATAAATTCCGGTTTCTTTGAAGTATTGGTCGCGCTCTTTAGCGACATCAATGACGGCGGTTGCCTGTCCGCGACCAATGCCCTTGGTTTCGCGAGTGATACAGATGGATCCGCCGCCGATTCCAATTTTGACGAAATCAGCGCCGCAGTCCGCAAGAAAGCGGAATCCTTCGCCATCCACGACATTTCCGGCCCCGATTTTGACCTGATCGCCATAGTGTTCACGAACCCATTCGATGGTGCGCTTTTGCCATTCGCTGAAGCCTTCGCTGGAGTCAATGCATAAAACATCCACTCCGGCATCCACCAATAGAGGAACGCGTGTTTCATAATCGCGCGTATTGATTCCCGCTCCGACCATCAAGCGTTTCTTTTCATCCAGAAGCTCCATGGGGTTCTCTTTGTGGCTATCGTAATCCTTGCGGAAAACAAAATACAGAAGCCGCTGATGATCGTCAATAATTGGTAAAGCGTTCAGCTTTTTGTCCCAGATGATGTCGTTGGCTTCCTTTAATGTGGTGCCCTCTTTTCCATAGATGAGCTGATCGAACGGCGTCATGAATTCGCTGACCTTAGTGGAGGGATCCATGCGGCTGACGCGGTAATCGCGGCTGGCGACAATGCCGACCAACTTGCCGTGTTGTGTTCCATCCTCGGTCACCGCCATCGTGGCATGGCCGCTGGATGCTTTCAGAGCCAGCACATCGGCCAATGTCTGATCCGGAGAAATATTGGCATCGCTAGGAACAAATCCGGCTTTGTAGCTTTTGACGTTGCGTACCATCTCCGCTTGTTTTTCAGGCGTTTGGGATCCATAAATAAAAGAAAGTCCGCCTTCGCGCGCCAAGGCAATCGCCAGTTTATCGTTCGAGACCGATTGCATGACGGCGGAGATCATGGGAGTGTTCAGTGATAGTTTGGGCTTTTCTCCTTTTTTATATCGGACGAGCGGGGTCGTCAGATTGACGTGATCGACCGTGCATTCGCTTGAGGAATAGCCGGGAATCAAAAGATATTCGCTGAATGTGCGGGAAGGTTCATCAAGATAAGTCGCCATTTTTCCTCCTTCTGGGTTCATTTTTTTCTTCAAATGGAGCGTTTGAACGATTATAGCGCTTTTTGTTCACTTTCCAAAATAATCGTGTGATTTCCTTTATTTGGATGGTAAAATTTTATCACGGACTCCTATCAATTTTGTGTGGATCCGATTGAGACAAGGGGGCATCGGATGTCAGGGAGGCGGAGATGAACGTTTGTGTTTTAGGGTCGGGGACATGGGGAACCGCGTTGGCGCGCCGCTGCCTTTTGAATGGGCATCGGGTCATCCTATGGGCTTCCTCGCAAGAGAAGGCCGCTCGGCTGGCGGAGACGCATGTGCATCCGAATCTTCCAGGCATGCAGCTTCCGGAAACCCTGAGAATCACGGGGTCTCTGGAAGAGGCAACGAAGGAAGCCGATTTGGTAATTTTTGCCGTTGCCTCGGTTTATGTACGCCAAACAGCGGAACGTGTGGCACCCTTGCTTCCGAAATCCTGTCTTCTCGTGGATGCAGCGAAAGGCATTGAGCCGCATACTTTGCTGACGATGACCGGGGTGATCAAAGAGACCTTTGAGCGCATCCGTCCTGAAATTCCGTGGTCTTTTGCGGCGATCTCCGGTCCGACGCATGCGGAGGAAGTCGCCCTCGACTTGCCCTCTGCGATCGTCTCCGCCAGTGAAGATGATGAAGCGGCCAGGGCTGTTCAGAATCTTTTGATGCATCCGGTTTTTCGCGTTTATACCAATCGTGATCTGCTCGGGGTTGAGCTGTGCGGGGCGCTGAAAAATGTGATTGCGCTTGCCGCTGGAATTTCCGATGGGCTTCAATTTGGAGATAATGCGAAGGCGGCGCTGCTGACGAGGGGAATGGCAGAGATGACGCGGCTCGGCATGACCATGGGATGTCAGATGGAAACCTTCATGGGGCTGGCGGGCTATGGCGATATGATCGTTACGGCGACCTCTTCTCATAGCCGCAACCACAAGGCGGGGATGCTTCTTGGACAGGGATATTCACGGGATGAGGCGGTTCGCCGTGTGGGTCAGGTCGTTGAGGGAATGAATACTCTCCCGGCGGCGTTGGAGCTGTCTGAGAAATATCAGGTCGAACTGCCGATTGCCGAGGCAGTGGACCGCATTTTGCGTGGTGCGCCCGTGCGCGATACCGTATTAGAGCTGATGATGCGGGAGAAAAAAGCAGAGCATTTTCCTTCGATTCGTTCGTAGGGGCTCTTTTGTCTTTCCGGATCACTTGTTGGAATAATTTTTGAAGATCGGGTCTCAACTGAGGTACAATGGAAAACGGCAAATTTATCACTATGTTTTCCATGACTTAAAGAATAGTACAATGTGAAAGCTCAGAATGGATAGTAGGGAGTCTTGGAGCGAATGAATAAAAGACATCAATCCGCCCAGAGCAAAGCGGGCGTTGAGCATGTAAAAAATATCGTGATCTTTATCGGCTTTGTGGTGCTTCTGTTTTTTGGAGCCGTTCTATTTTTAAACAATTTTCTTCCATTAAAGGAGAGATTACTTTTAATCAGCATGCTTTTTGTCTTGGATCTTTTACTCGCGATCGGGATCAAAGGGCTGCGCGGCACCGGAGCAGGGCTTGTGCTTTTACTTTTTTTGCTTGTGACGGGGGTTCAGGGCTTTGCGGGATACGTGGTGTGGTCTTCTATGGCGACGCTGGATCAGGTCAGTTCTGAGGACGATCCTTCGGCAGAGCAATGGAATGCTTCGGAGGCGACGACTCCCTTTCATCTCTTTTTGAGCGGAAAAGATACGGATGGATCGATCGATCCCAACTCGAGAAGCGACGTCAATATGATTTTGACGGTCAATCCGGCGACCCACACGATGAATGTGACGACGATTCCGCGCGATGCTTACATGCGCATTCAAGGAGAGGGAGAGAACGAGTACGATAAGCTGACGCACGCGGGACTGAATGGGGTCAAGAGTTCGGTTCAGACGCTGGAAAAGTTTTTCGGAATCAAGATCCCTTATTACGTTGTGGTCAATTTCGATTCGGTGATCGACATTGTCAATTTATTAGGCGGCGTGGACGTGGATAATCCAGAGGACTTTGTTTCGCTGGACGATCATTTTGTGAAGGGGCGCATTCATTTGAATGGAGACCAGGCGCTCAATTTTGCTCGGGCGCGCTATGGGCTGAAAGATGGAGAAATGGGACGCGGACGGAATCATGTGCGCTTGTTGGAAGCCATGATTCGAAAGGCGATCAGCCCGGCGATCATCACACAATATTCATCGATTTTGAACGTGGTGGGAAATAAGATGGTCACCAACATGTCCCGGGAAAAAATCGTGGATCTCGTGAACTATCAAATTTCCAATAACGAACCATGGAAAATGGAATCTGCCCAATTGCAAGGATTTCAGACGATCGGTCTTCCTTCTTACCGCATTCCGGACGTGGATCTGTACATGATGCTTCCTAGCCAGGAAAGCAAGCGGGATATTCTTGCTCAAATGAATGCCGTGATGGAGGGAAAGACGGTCACCTCCTTGTCGAAATCCTCCTATGAGCTTCATCATGAAGACTGGGCGGATCTTCCTATTGATAATATTTATGATTATCTTCAGGAGAATTATACGGCAACGCCAGAAAATGAGGCGAGCTATGATGTGGAAGTGGATCAGCAGGGCAGTATTGAGACTCCGTCCTATTCTTCAGAAGAAGATCATCATGCGCCCACCCAGAATACGAGCGATGCGAGCACGGAACCGCACGAACCTTCAGCCGACGAACCGGGGCAAGATCAGACGGAAAATACGGCTCCGGTTGAGGTGGAAGAGGAAAATGGCAGCGAATGATGGTGAAATCCTCGACTGGTTGAGCCTTATCAGAAACGATGTTATACTGAACCAACACGGGGATGTCCGGTTTCGACAGGGAAACGGAAAAACCAGAAGCGAGCCGTCAGGCAGGTGACGTTAAACAGGCAAAAACAATAACTGCTAACGATAACGAATTAGCATACGCAGCCTAATCTAGGTCGCCGACCCTCTCTCTGGACCCGTAACAGAGGGACTGGTCTCAACGATGTCGGGAAACTTCCTGCGTTAAGCTTTGCCCGCAGGTTGGATTGATGAAGCTACCGCGATGCTGTGTTTGTCTGTTCCAAGGCAGAGCGGGAACTCATTCAAACAGAATACGCTCGTAGAAACTGATTCGGAAGTTTTTTTGGACGAGGGTTCGATTCCCTCCATCTCCATCCATAGAAACTCAAATAGCCTCAATACGGTGCAAATGGCGTCAAATAGCCATTTCAAGTATTGAGGTTTTTTGATAAAAGCGCAATAAGGGTCAATATTCTCCCAAAAAGTTAGTCAGCAAGTCACCAAAAAGCCGTCCCGGAACGCCATGAAAAAGGTGAAGCATACTGCGACGCCCCCCCCATGGGGCGGAAGAGTCGACTTTAATGGGCGCATCAATTTTTACTGGGCAAATGGTTCAACCCAATTGTCTATTTTATAGGCAGCAGTTTACAGTTTAGGATAGGGCATGTAGGCAATGCACGTCCAATGGGCGGGTGCCTACACGACGTTGGCAAGCGATAAAATCGAGCCTCTGCCTACGCAAAACCGTAGGCAGAGCAACAATAACTCTTTGTTGCCTACGGTTTTGTAGGCATAGACATAGTGGGATGATTTTGCCTACGGATTGTCGTAGGTTTATGCTCATCATTGGACGTGAACCTACAAAAAACGTGGGCGAATTGATAGAAAGAGGATGCGCCTACGGGGGCGTAGGCAACTGATATTTTCAATCGGTTTGCCCACAGAAATCTTTGCCCATGGAAAAATTCATCGGAAAGTGTGTAGCATGTGTTTTGACAGCTGAGATTCGATCTGATAGAAACGCCGCAGGACGCTATCCAACAGAGAAAGAGTATAGTAAAATATGAACAACTTCTATGCCTAAGAAGTGTTGATCAGAACGATGCATCACGGTAACGAAGATAAAAAACAAATTTTGATGAAGAGGAGCGTGATGAAATGCAAAAGAAGAGGATAGGCAAGGTCGTATTCGCCCTGCTGTTGGCGTTCTGCTTAGTGCAGAATGTTGGCGTATCTGCCGATGAGGCCGAGGCGCCAGCTCCGGCAGAAAACGCGGAGACCACGAAGCAGAACATTATTGTGCAGATCGGCGATCCTAAGGAAGGAACGGAAACGAGTTTTGCGACCGTGCAAAACCTGCCCAAAGGGGTGGATGCCATCTTAACCATCACCAAAGAAGGTGGAGATGGAAAGCCCATGGTGCTGATTTCGGATGGCGGGAACTTTACCGATCTTTCGGAAATTCTTGGTACGGATCAGATCTCAGCTGTAAAATTCGAAGGCAACGCGAGCTATAACGTGAAGGTTTCTTTCAAGTATGCTGGGCAGAGCTCGGATCTCATGAAAGAGAAGATGGACGGAGTAAAACTGGTGCTCAACGGGGACGAGCAGACGATTGATGTCAACGGGATCGATGGAACCGTGGCAACAACGGTCAGCAAGGTGGCAACGCCGTCGCCGGAAGAGCCAGCTCCAGAAGAGCCAGCGCCAGAAGAACCAACGCCGGGAGAACCGGCGCCAGAGCCGGCGAAGCAGAACCTCGTGATGAAAATCGGAATTCCCGAGGAAGGCACAGACACGAGTTTTGTGACGGTGCAGAATTTGCCCAAAGGGGTGAGCGCAGTACTGACAATTAAGAAGGACGGCAGTGATGCAAAACCGATGGCGCTCATCTCCGATGGAGAAAATTTCACGGATCTTTCTATCAAAGAAGGCACAGAAAGGCTTTCCGCTGTAAGCTTTGAAGGCGGGGCAAAGTACATCATTCAGGTTTCTTTTCTCTATGGAGGAGGAAATCCGGATCTTTTGAAACAAAAGCTGAACGGCGTGGCGCTGGATCTGAATGATGCAGAGTATGAAATTAAGATCGTCAATGACTACCTCGCAATGGTAGAACAGGGGTTCCATACGGTCGCGAACGAGTCGCTGGAAACTCTGCAGAAAAATAAGGCGAAAGCGGAAGTTGCAAAAGCCGCGGAAGAAAAACGGGCGGAAATCGAGAAGTCGGATCTGACGGAAGAAGAAAAACGGGAAAAATCCGAAGCGGTACAACAAGCGCTCGACACCGCGACAAAGGCGATTGAAGCGGCGGATACGCAAGAGAAAGTAGAAGAGGCGCTGCAGGCGGGATTGCAGGCCATCCAGAAGATCGAATTGAAGTCGGCTCCGAAACCGGAAGATCCAAAGCCGGAAGATCCGAAACCGGGAGACAAGAAGGAAGATCCGAAAACACCAAATCCGGCGGACAAGAAGGATTCGACAACGACGGCGGATTCCCAAAAAGACGACGCAACAACGAAAACGGAGCCCGCAAACAATGCGGATGCGCAGAAGGACGATACGACGAAAACGGAGCCTGCAGCACCGACAAATGATGCAGATTCCAAGAAGGACGACACGACGACGAAAACGGAACCCGTAAAGAATCCGGATTCCAAAAAGAACGATGCGACAAAGAAAACGGACGCGCCGAAGAAAGCGGACGCAAAGAAAGCCAATGTCGCTCCGAAGACGGGCGATGATCGATCCATCCTGCTCTATGGTGTGTTGGCAGCTGCTGCGGTCGTTGCCTTTGCGATTGTCGCACGGGAAAAGAAGTTTTTGAAGTAATCTTCTGGAATAGGAGAAGGAAATCTTTCCAAACCAGAGTGACGGATGATCCCTATGTGGTGAGGAATGACGCCCCAATCGGCGTCACACGTTCGATCATCCGGTTTCATCGATGGATGCCATCTTGTCTTGCACAAGAGGCATCCATTTTGTTTTGCGCCGATACCTATAAAAATACACTTGGGCCGCATATGGATCGGCATTGCGGGTAGGAATAAAACAACTGGAAGACTTGTGTGAACCGGAGGAGTGATATGAATCGATATGTATTAGAGGGATCTGCTTTTACCTCAAGAGAAGCAGCCTATCATTATATAGACCAGGTCTTCAATTTGGATACATCGACTGAGCATCATCTGGATGCGCTCTGGGACGTTCTTTATGAGAAGTGCGGGGCGGAAATTGAAATCGATGATGCGCGTGACATTCCGCGCCAGCTTGGTTCGTACGGTCTGCGTCTCTTGGATGTTTTCGGGGATTTACAGCGCGAAGAGGGTTTTAATGTTCATATTTATTGGTGAGGCGACGATGGGGAACATCGTATGCTGTCCCAGAAACGAAAAGACCTCAACGCTAGGCGTTGTGCCTGATTGGCGTTGAGGCCTTTTTGACAAAGAATATTGATCGTGATCTGAAAGGAAAGGCGTTCCAAGGCGGATCGAGAAGAGCTTAGAAAATGTTGCAGATTCCAGGCTCGTCCGGTTTTTCTTCGCCGACGGATGCTTCGGATAGAAGATGTTCTTTTAACCAAGAAATGATATCGTCTGATTCGTAGAGCGGCTTCCCATCGATGAAAAGACAGGGGACTTGATTTTTTCCGCCCTGTTCGATCAGTTTTTGTTGATTTTCCGGAACATCGATAATATCCCGATACGTAATCCCTTCGATTCCATGATTCTTAATGAAGCGCAAGACTTTCTGGCAGAAGGGGCAAGAGTCTTTTTTATATAATTCCAGTGTGGGCATCGCATTCTCCTTACTTTATTGTTACCGTTTCTTCCTTCGTCGTTTATTGTTCAGAAAAACGAAGATATTTCCTCGGCATTCTATTACCCGAAGCTCCACAAGACAAACGGCGATCGGTTATGAGAGAAGGAAGGATCATGATAAAATATGAATCATCATGCGGGTCATCAATGAAAGAGAATCAGAAGGAGGACAGGTGATGGGCTACCTTATTGGAATTGATCTGGGCGGAACGACCGCCAAGTTCGGGCGCTTCAGTGCATCGGGCGCACTGGAGTCGCAGACGGTCATGCAGACGGGAAAGGAGCGCAGCGCTGAAGATTTAATTGCAGCGATGGCCGCACACGTCCATGCATGGTTAGCAGCAGATGGTATTTTGGAAGAAGAGCTCATGGGCATTGGCATCGGCGTTCCCGGTCCGGTCGAAAACGCTTCGGTCGTTAATCACTGTGTGAACCTGGGGTGGGATGTGGTTCCGATTGTGGATTTATTCCAGTCCCATGGTTTTGATTGTTTGATCCGCGCCGAAAATGATGCCAATGTTGCGGCATTGGGAGAGATCTGGCAGGGAGCTGCAGCGGACAAGAGTTCGATTGTTTTTGTGACCGTCGGAACGGGAGTCGGGGGAGGCATTGTTGTGAACCACCAGATTTTATCCGGGTCGCACGGCGCTGGAGGTGAAATCGGACATATGCCCCTGCTTTCTGCACCCCTGCCTTTTACCTGCGGCTGCGGAGGACACTATTGTCTGGAGCAGGTCGCTTCTGCGCCGAACATTGTCCGCCATGCCCACGAGGTGCTCAAAGAGTCTGATGAACCATCCATGCTGCGGCATTACAACAGCGCTTTGGATGCCAGAGCGATCTTTGATGCGGCGCGGCGTGAGGATGTCTTGGCATTGAAGGTGGTTCATGATGTGACGGATGCCTTTGGGCGCGGTCTGGCGATTTTAGGAGCGGTATTGGATCCGGATTGCTTTGTCATCGGCGGCGGCGTATCCCATGCGGGAGAGGCCTTGCTTCAGCCCTTGAGGGAGAGCTATCAGCGTTATGCGTTTTATGTTGCCGCGCAGACGCCCATCGTGCAGGCGACTCTTGGGAATCGCGCGGGGATCGTCGGCGCGGCACGCCTAGTGTATCAGGAGCCGGATCTTCAATGATGCATCTGTATCCTTCCCGCCATCCCGAGGAGGCGACGTGTGCTCTTTTGGAAGCGATGCGGCGCTCGCTTCAGTCCGGGCGCCGCGCATTTCTTGTCGTTCCCTCGCAATTCACAGTGGAAGCGGAACAGACGCTCTTTGATACCCTGAACACGTCGATTCTGATGGAAGCTCAGGTAAAAAGTTTCCCTGCCTTAGTCCGGGATTTGCTTCAAACCGGCTCGGGATTGAATACTCCGGTGCTGTCTGAGCAGGGGAGGCGGATGTTGATTCGCCATCTTCTGGAAGAGCAAGAGATTCCTTGGTCGGTCTTTACTTCCGGGACGCGGGGAACGGGGCTGATCGATCATCTCATGGAGGAGCTGCGGGAGTGGAAAGAATATGGGATCACGCCGGAATCGCTGCTTCACGTTGCGGAACGATTTGAAGCCGGCGGGCGTTCACGGCGCAAACTGGAAGAAATGAGCCGCTTGTATCAGTCCTATGAGTCCTTCTTGCGCACGGATCTGCAGGATTCCGACGATCGTTTCCGTCATGCGTTCATGCAGCCTACGCTTTCGGAGACCTTCCGGAACGTGGATTTCTATTTTGACCGTTTTCATTCCATGTCTCTTCTGGAGCGTCAGGCTTTGCGCGCCTTATCCCAGGCCGGTCTGCCGCTTCATGTGGCGTTGACGCTGGATCCGAAGATGGCGGAAATGATTGCTACGCGTCCGGAAGAAATGTCGTTTTCGGCGCTGCAAGAAGCCTTAGAAGCTTCGGTTTCTGATGCGCCGGTCTTTGCTTTGACGGCGCGCTTTGCTTATCAGTTATCGGGGATTGCGCCATTGAGACTCCATCGTCGCTTCTCTTCACGCCCTTCGGAGACGCCCTTGATTTTAATCGAGGCGCAAAACGCCGTTTTTTCGTTGGACCGCCACGAAGCGCTACTCTCGGATGCGCAAAAAAATCAGATGCAGTTTGCGCAATTTCGGAATTCTGAGGAAGAAGTGGATGCGCTAGCCATTGCGGTGCGCCGGCTGGTGATGCAGAACAAAGCACGATGGAAAGACATCTTGATCTGTTTGAGTGATGAGGAAGAATATGGGAC
>JAEXBN010000030.1 GCA_023394045.1 Bacillota bacterium
TGAAACCTCCCACGAGCGCCCCGATCATCAGACATCCTTGATTCATTGGATGTGGCGAATCGCCTAAAAAAGCTCGCATCCGCATCAAAATCCTATGCCGAATCACCCCGTTCCGAACCAGATGATGCCATCGTTTCATTCAGATCCCTCCCGTCTTTCATCTTCAACATCAGGAAGCCTAAGCGGAATTCCAGCACGGACAAATTTTTCTTTCCGAAACATCTCTGCTGTCCGGCAAGAGAGCTCGCCAATGTTTTGTTCATCCATATTTCTTTCAAAAATCGTGTGATAGGCGATGGTTCGATCCGCCAATACCGGCTCCTGAATCGAAACCACGTAGCGGCGATGATCTCTTAAACGAGAAACATGAATAAAAAGATCAATGGCTGAGCCAATCTGTTGACGTATCGCCTCAAGAGGAATGCCCTCATGCCCGCTTAAAATCATCGTCTCTAGACGCAGCTGCATATCCGCAATGGAGTTCGCATGCCCCGTCGAAAACGAGCCGTCATGCCCCGTATTCATCGCCTGAATCGCATCCAATGCTTCTGGACCGCGAACCTCTCCAACGATGATGCGATCCGGTCTCATCCGAAGAGAGGTTCGAATCAAATCTCGGATCGTAATCGCACCTTCTCCCGTCGCCGAAGGGCGTCTCGCTTCCAGCGCCACCCAATTCTCCATATTTTCAAAATTGAGTTCGCGTGCATCTTCAATGGTAATTAGACGCTCTGTTTTCTGTATTTCGTTGGCTAGCGCATTCAACAAGGTCGTCTTTCCCGAGCCTGTTCCTCCCGAAATAAAGATATTTAAACGTGCTTGGACGCATTGCTTCAAAAAAATCGAAACCTCTGAAGAAAGCGTTCCGTTCTCGACCAGCTCATCTAATGTAAAAATATGCTGGCGAAACCGCCGGATCGTTAACGCGATATCTCCTTCGGCAATAGGATTCAGAACGACATTCACCCTCGAACCGTCATGCATCCGACAATCTGCAATCGGCGTTCGCTGGTGCACCTCCTTTCCCGCATCATTCACAATTTTTTGAACAATATCCCGATATTTTTGCTCCGACGCAAAGCGTTGTTCCGTCTGTTCAATCACGCCATTGCTCTCAACAAAAATCTGATCGAAACGGTTGACCATGATTTCTGTCACCTCCGGATCCTGAAGCCATTCTTCCAACACGTCATATCCGCGTATGGAGGAGTAGGCTCTTTGCACCAGTTCGGTCCGTTCATTCAGCGAAAGAGATTTCCAACGTTCATCACTTCGGACGCGCCGCTCCAGCGCCAGAATAAGACGCTGATCATCCATCGATGTCATGTCTACAGAGCGCCGCATGGCTTCAAGCAACGATTCCACCTGCAGAGCAACCGTCATATAACCTCCTTTCCGGGAACAGACCGGACCATCTGCCCCCAGCGCCCATTCCTTCACTCGTCCTGAAGCGATCTGTCCATCGACAGATTCATGATGTGCCGCACGGTAAGTCACCGGATCTTCTCCGGCAGTCGGATTGGGGATGAGAACACATCGAAAAGGGCTGTCTATATCTTACGCAGATCGTGTATTTCTCTGCTTTTCTAAATCGTCTTCATCCGTTCCATCTTTGTTTCATCGCGCAAAAAATGGAACAAAAAAAGCAACCGTTGATCGAAATGGGGCGCTTTAATGAGATTGGCGTAAACCCAACGTTCGGAACTGCCTATCTCACAAGTCTTGAAGCCGGGAATGAATCACCAGCATACACCTTACTTCGGATACAACTCTCGCGACGAGATTAAAACAATAAACAGGAAAGCAGAAAATACCCCTGTGTAAGAGTTGGTCTCACACAGGGGTATTTCGATTTAGTCATTCAGCGGTGTTTCAGTGATTTGCATCGCTTTTTTAAGCATGGCATTGATCTCATCCGTTTTCAGCTGCGGCGCAAATTGGACCTTCACGCCGTCCAACTGAATGGAAGCAAAGAATTTCTTTGCGGCTTGAATTTTCAATTTTTCAAGAACACGGAGATCATTCTCCCCGGAGACATCCTTCGTTTCAACAATGAAATTCACGCTCAGAGGTTCATTGCCCTTCTTCAACACATACATAAAGTCCGGACTGGTGGTTCCGCCAAAATAGAGTGGAACGCGAATGGATCGACGCGGGATCTTTCCGAATACGATAACTTCTTGCCCTGTTGATCTTGCGATGTTTTCTTTTTCCAATGGCGAATCATAGACAAAGGCATCATACAGGAACTGCTCCGGCACTACCTGATCGCTTGCCCGATAAATACCGATATTTCCTTGCACGAGGTTTTCCAGCGGATTGCCGTCTTCATCCGTCAAAGCAGAGCCCGAAGTGATGCTGCCCAGCGACGTATAGGAATATCGTTGTCGATACTGATCCTGCATCCAGGTCTGAAAACGACTCACAAACCTGGCTAACGTCGTTTTACTGAAAAAGCCTTCTGGAAGTTTCTGCAAAGCATTGCGGCGCACTAAGCCTTGATGGATTTGATTGACGGGAAGGAAGGTCTGTTTGTACGCTCTCTTCAGCCATTCGCCATAAGGGAGTGAGTCATCGACAATATGGTAGTCGGCAACAGACTCCTGTGCGGTCAATACGTCATCTTTGCTGACGATTTTCTGACTGATGACATTCTGTGTCGTAACCTGGTAGATATCCTCATCCAAGGAAAGAATGGCATCGACGCACTTGCCGATTTCCTCCTCGGTCAGTTCGTCTAACATCAGGTAGTATTTCTGATTTAATTTCTCCCAAAGCTCTCGGATCAGACGATAGTTCTGAGGGCGAATGTGCACTTGCTTGGGCTTCTCCACGACCTTATCCGGTTTGAGCCCCGTGTTAAAGTCAGGATATTTCTCAAAGAGTTCTGCCGCTTTCCCTTCGACAATATTTTGATTCATATCCACCAGTCCTGCCTGTAAGAGTTCAATATACAGTGCGGTTTCGTCTTTTCCAGCTGTCGCGGCAACTTTGGGCAAAAGGTCTCGAATACTCTTAGTATCTGTCTTTGCTTCGGCATTGATCTCGCCGACAAGTTTCCGCGCAAAATCCGATTCCGTATAATCGATCAGATAGGTCAGATAGAACTGCTCTTCGGATAGGCGATTGCCTTCCTCATCCACCGGCAGACGCAAGCCGCGCCCAACTTCTTGTAATTTGGATATTTCCGACCCAGAAGAGCGCAGCTTGACAATCTGAAACACATTGGGATTATCCCATCCCTCGCGGAGCGTCCATTTGGAGAAAATAAAGCGCATGGTGTTCCACTTTCCGTTCTTTTGGTGGAAGGAAAGAAGCGCCTCCTTATCCCGCAAAATGGCATCCACTTCCTGTTGAATCGCTTCATCGCTGTTGGAATGATCTGCGGAGAAATAGCCGCCGTTGGTCGCTTCTAGGTCCGCTAAGGATGCTTTGAGGTAATCCGCATACTCCTGTTTTCGGGCATCGTTCGATTGATCGAAAAGCGCCAGTCTCTTTTCCATTTCCTGGCGCAAAAGCTCCTGAAAGCGTAGGCGCAAATGGCCATCATGCCCATCTTCTCCGCGATAGGACGAAATCGCATCAATAAAGAAAAGTGTGAGCGTTTTAATGCGCCCCGTGCGCCTGAAGTTCTCCCATTCCGCATCAAAGTGGTTGGAAAGTGCCTGTTTGATCATGACGGTTTGGTAGGTTTCGGCATAGATGTCCGAGGATAACACATCGCCCACGGCAACAATTTGTCCGCTGGACAGCGTGACGCCTTTTTTGATGGCTGCGTTTTCTGTTTTGCCAATTCCGTCAATCACAAGCCCCGAAAAGTCGCCGTGAATCTCCGCAAGGCTTTCGCCCAACTGAAGGTCATAATTCTTCTTATTGTGTTCATTGCGGAAGGTGGCTGTTTTTGGCTTGGAAGCCGAGATTTTCATCAGCTTGAGCTTGGTTTGATCCGACGAAACCGACTCCGGGTACTGTACAGCCACGCCTTTGACCAGCTGGTCGTTGAATGCATCAATGGAACCCAGATTATAGATGAGATTGTCATAATCGGTCTTGTCCGTCTTTTCCTCTTTCGGAAACGTCGCCCCAAAGCGAATAATGGCCTGCGGTTTCAACTGTTCCAGAATAACATTCCACGCCTTATTTTCCCGGCGAAAGCGATGCGGCTCATCGATAATCACAATGGGACGGGTTGCCGCCAAGGCATCATAAGGGACGGATGCTGTTCCCATGATGGTCTGGTCGTAATCAGCCGCCATGGTGGCCTTGGATTGTAGCATCCCGTCGGTCATGAGAAGGCAGTTGATGCGGTTCCGCTGCAGATAAGAAGCTGAGGCAAAGGCACTCACAGCATAAGGAAACATCTTTCTTCCCTTTGATTTTTTCTGCGGATTGAGCACCTCTAAATTCAAGCGCACCTGATGTCCAAATAGATCCGAGAAATGTTCCCGGGCGTAATCGGACTCCATGAAGTTCTTCGCACCTTCCTTAATCGGCGTTGAAGGCACCAGCAGAATAAACTTATGAAAACCATAGCGTTGATGCAGCTCATACATCATCCGTGTATAGACGTAGGTCTTACCTGTCCCGGTTTCCATACGGATATCAATGCCAAGATAAGACTCCTCCCGGTGTGTGCGAAGCGCTTTGGATATAGCAGGAAGGCTCTCCACTTCACCATTCTGGATTTCGCAGATATTGGCTAATAATTGCTGGTCGTGCAGATTAAATACAGGGTTTGCTTCGTAGGACTCCGGGCGCTCTAACGCAACACCTTCAAAAACGTGGTTTAAGGCTTTCAGGGATTTCGTTTGATGTTCCAGCGTTTGCAGTCGTATTTTCATGGCTAAAACCTCTCGATGATCTCAACCTTTTGTCCGGATTTCAGGACGGAGAGATTCTGCTTCAACTCATGCATCACCGCAAAGGGTACGGAATAGGGATAGACGACAATCCGGTTGAGTTTCAATTCGCCTCGTTCGATGCGAAGCACCAGCTGTTGCACGTCTTCACTCGAAATGCCCTTTTCAATGATATAGCCAGAATCAGAAACAAGATCCATCACGTAGCCAGCCAGCTGGACTTGCTCCGCTTTCGCCAAAAGGCCAAAGCCGTCCTGATTGAGCCAGGTGGAAAGGATGACCTCATGCCCGGGGGTGTCTGCAAAGGCAAACTTTTCCACATAATCGTCGAACACCACTCGATTGTGAAGAGCATTGGGGTCAAACTCAATTAGTTCTTCGATGGTTTTCTCTGTCGGCGTTTGTAAACGCACCAGCTTGAAACCATAATCGATGTCTGCACCTGTCTCTTCTTTTATTTTGGTCGCGGCACGTTTAATGCGTTCCCGGCCAATTTCATCGATGGTGCGATAGCCGGCTTGGTAGGCAGGCTTCTTCTCTTCAATTTTTTCCGGCCATTGGACCATGATATACCGGCGATTGCCGCCGTCTTCTGCATTGAGTTGCATGACGGCTTGAGCGGTGGTGGCTGAGCCGGAGAAGAAGTCGAGGATATACTCATTATTGTGTAAATTGCCTAATTGTAATAAAGTCTGCAATAATTTTATAGGTTTGCTATTAGTAAATATTGGGCCATCCACCTCCGGAAACAATTCTTCCAATAGCGAGGTGGCTTCCTGATTATTTCCATACTTTTCGTGTGGAAACCAATTAACAGCTGATTGCCCCTCATTTTCTCGTTCAAATTGAAATATTTTTTTTCGAGGATATCCTGATCCATTCTTAGGGAAATATATGCGATGATCTGCTAATAGCGCTTGAAAAGTATTTTCGTCTCCCATCCATTCTTCTTCATATGCTTTTCCGGAAGGAGTCGTTATTACATAACGAGAGCCTCCCTGATTCTTGCCAACTTTCCAAGGCTTAGAATTCCATGCACCGCGTGTATCATTATCAGGGTTAGAAAAAACACCTGTTAATCCTATTTTACCAACTCCTATTTGTTTCAATAAGAAGGAGTTTCTTGAATAGACCAACACATGCTCAGCAACAAGGCCGATCAATTTCGTCTTATCATTTGGTTGATTATGTCGCCGTCTCCAATTAATGTTCCCTTCAAAGTTTTGTTCGCCAAATATATCATCACAAAGCAATTTTAGATTTGATTCTTCGTTATCATCAATACTGATAAATATAACGCCATCATCACTTAGAAGCTCTCGCGCAAGAACCAAACGTGGATACATAAAGGTGAGCCAAGCGGAATGTGAGGATTTTCCCTGCATGTCGAGAATGCGCTGGGCTTCTTCTTCATCCATGCCGATTTTCTTGACCAACTGTTCGACGGTGAAGCCAAAATCATCTTGGTAGACAAAGCCATCCGAGCCGGTGTTGTAGGGCGGATCAATGTAGATGCATTTCACCTGTCCTGTGTAAGACTTGACGAGGTGTTGCAAGGCATCCAGATTGTCTCCCACGATATAGAGATTCTCAGAATCTTTATTTTCCGGTTTGCTGTTGTGCGCTAAGTCGGGGACAATGACCGTTTCCGTCTCTAAACCGGCCCGGTATTTGGCATAAGATTTTCCGAGGAATTTTAACTCATAGCCTTCCTTGGTGATTTGCATCTCATGGGCACGGAGCATTTCAGTGAACCGGTCCAGCATGAACTGACCATCTTTATCAAAGTATTGCGGAAAGTTTTCTCGAAGCGCGTCCAATTCTAAACGATTTGGCGTTACCTCTTCATTGTGTTTTAGAGAATCATAAATCATCACACGTCCCTCTTCATCTGATCTTTTTTTCCTTTACCGTGCACTCCGGCACATAATCCACTAAATCCCCAAAGTTCACATCCCATGCCTGGCATATCTTCCCAAGCACCGAGAGGGAGACCTCCACATCGTGCATCAGTCTTGTCATGGTGTTTGGAGCAATATGCAGATCACTCCCTAAGCTGCGCGAGGTGAGATGCTTTTCTTTGAGGAGCCTGCGGTATTTCTCATATGACACTGCCATAGCGGCCTCCTGTTCGTAGTACTTCTATTATACGGTCCTTTTCTGAAAATCCCAACATATTAAGAACACGAAGCTCTCCAAGTGCAGAGAGATTTTTTCATTGCTTTCGTTCAAATTGCTCATTTCCCTCCAGTAGAAAGTGGAGAGGATTTCGCTCAAACCATCCTTGAAGCTCCAGTGGAAGGTTGGAAATGAAATTCATCTGCCCTCGAAAAAAGTGAAGGCATATCCGCTCAAAACGGCTGTGAACCTCCAACGGGATTTCAAAACAGAATACGGCGTGCTTCATTTGCGCATCTGTTCTACTCTAAGAGACACAATTTAGTTGACGCTCTCGCATAAAATTCGATTTATCTTGTATGATATGTCTATCATTGATATTACCGATCAGGAGGATGCTATGAACGATGTCTTACGCTCTTATAAGCAGCGAATCGCCACCAATCTGGCTCACTACCGTCGCCGAGCCAAGCTCACACAGTCACAATTTATCGCGGCGTTGAATGCCAAACTTGGTACTTCCTATCAGGGTAGTACGGTCTCCGCCTGGGAACACGAAACCAACTCGATCAATTCCGATTACATGCCTGCCATTGCCGACATCCTGCATGTTCCGCTGGAAGATCTCTATGGACAGCAGACGACCCATCCCAGTGCAGCCGAACAGCTCGCACACCGGATCATGCTGGATTTAACCCCTCAGGAACTGAGCGAGGTCAATATGTATATTTCCTATCTGCTCTTTCTTCGCTCGCATAAATCCTTCTAATCGATATCAAAGCGCGTTCCGCCATTCTTGTATGGCAGGATGCGCTTTCTATTTGTTGACGCAAAAGGACGTTGACCACTTTTAGAGAGGTGAGCTTCCGCGAAATAAAAAATAATTTTTTGAACAATCCATCGGCCTAAAAACCGCTATTTTGCTTGCTAAACGACAATTTTGATCTTGACGTACCCCCCTAGGTATAGTGTTACTGAAAGGTGAATTTACTAGCCTGTTCACACTTATCAATAAAGGAGGACACGTATGAAAGGAACGCTTAGACACCATCTGATGCGAAAACCTTTGCGAAAAATCGCAGGCGCAGCGCTTGCACTGCTGATGGTTTTCACACTCACACCCGCAACGGCACATGCTGATCCCATGCAGCCGGGAGACTATCATGTCGCTACCGATCTTCAAGTTTCAGGTTCAGGGATGTTCACGAGAATAACCGGCACCATTGATGTCAGTCAGACCATCGAAACGCCTGCTGTGACCAAGGTAGAAGGTTCTCAGAATCTTTACACCGGAAATGTAATAGGAAGTGTAGAAGCTGCTGATTTGTTTGAAGGTGCTTACCAATTGTATGTTAACAACATTCAGGGATTATCAACATTGGGCAAGAAATGGGAAAACATCATTATGTTTGACAAGGGTCAACAATTCCCGACTGCTCAATACACCGTGACCTTCCCCGCAAACTTTACCGTAGATTTTGACAACATCACGGTTTCAGAAAACACAAATACGATTAGCCGTGTGGAGAAAAAATTCGATTCTGCATCAAACTCTGTCACAATCGTTTTTTACCTTGGAAATTGGAATGACTATGCCGGTTTCTTCAATCTGGTCGCAGCAGAAAGAAATCAAACGGGTCATCTCATCAATGTCAATATTCCTTATACCGCAGACGGCACTAATGTTGCCTCCGATCTTTTAGGCACAGTTAGCGGCTCGGGAATTTGCCAGTTCTATAAATATGGCAATTTTCCTAGGATCAGTCCTATTGTTGATATTTCTTCTCCTTCAATTTCAAGAAATATCGCTAGATAACCTGTGAGGATTGCCATGAAAAAAATACTCAAAACGATCGTCAGTGGGGCTCTCGCCCTTTTGATTCTTGCTCCCGCATCACCGGTTTGTGCCGCACCCGGCGATAAGCCTATGTTGTATCTGTTATCTGAGAATTACGAAAGTTCGCTTTATAATGAGACACTTGCAGGCGATTATTGGATTGATTTGAAAAACGTAGATATTACAGATAAGGATGGCACATGGAGCGGTCTGTTCCCTGAATATCTTCCAACCCCGCTGGAAACAGCGAATAAGGACATTCCATTTAATCCTCAAAATAGTGAGAACCAATTTCCTGTATCAGGCGTAGTGGATTCGACGGAGGCCTACTGGCCGGAGTCCCATGTTGTGGCATTCCGCTATGGCTATGCTGCGGGATATGATGTCCCACAAGGTGAGTTGGATTCCTCGGAACGTCAAGGTGCTCATAAATGGTCAGATCAGCCCATTAGTAATGCGGTGAATCCATTCGCATTTAAAGAAAATGATCTGCTTACGAAAGAGGAATGGTCATCTCCGCAGACGAATCTCATCGTGTATGGTGACTTGAAAGCTACTGGAAGTCAGGATTCAACCGCAATTGGAGAGGCTTCTCCTGGCGAGGGGTTCTCGCTTGATTTTTCTTTAGATGCATCTTGGGTGAGAAGATACCTGAATGGGTTGATTCTTGCTGCAACACGCGTGGGAGGTAATTTTCCGAGTCAGAGTACTGGCCCTGACTTCATTCATCCAGACGTGATATCTTATAAGAACGGTAATGTTCGAACGGATTCGCAGCTCGTATTTACTTTAGACATTCCAAGCGGTGTTGTTGTTTCTGATACTGCATCTGCTGTTTTGAGCGGTTTAGATGGATTTGGGAATCCTACCATCAAAAAATCAACGGATGGTAAGGCGCTGATCATTACCATCACAAAAAATAATCCCGGAGCCGAAGTCAGTCTGCAGTCGGTCGTTGATGCGTTGAAAAATGTCGGGACAAGAAGCATAAATATACAGATCAAGGGTTTGTCTGTTGATCCATCCGCACAGATCGGAGATCAAGTGAGTCTTCGCGGAACAGCGGCTGGATATTACGATCTTACTCTGCCCAAGGTGGCTCCTGTCCATGTATATAACTGGTTTGCAGCTCAACAAAGCGCCACCGGCTTGAATCAAGCTGAAGACGCTTCCAAGCCGAAGCAGATCAGCTACTCGTTTAAGGTCGTCCCGCCCAAACCGTCGCCGGATCCGACCACTGGCGGATCGGAAGGACAGTCTTCGGAATCCTCTGCCCTGCGCATCATCAAGGTGGACGGAACCGGTAAGGCGATCTCCGCGCCGGTCACGTTCTCGCTGAAAAACACCAACGGCATCTTCCAGCCGCGCACCGCGACAACCAATGAACACGGTATCGCTGAGCTGTCGACGCCGATGGCAGGAACCTACACCTTAACGGAAATCAAGACGCCAGAGGGTTACATCCCGCTGGAGAAGCCGATGAAGGTCACGATTGACAGCCAGG
>JAEXBN010000013.1 GCA_023394045.1 Bacillota bacterium
ATGCAGAATTGATGGCATTGCGGAGACGTCTGGATGAGGTGCATAAGGAAGCTCAAGAGCTTTTCGAGAGCGTTCCGGCATCGAGCGGAATGTTGACTGATCAAAGGCTGCAAGAGGGGCGGATGGCGATGATGCAGTGGCATGCGCTGCTGGCTCAGGAACGTGATCAGAGCTCTCGGCGGATCGCGGAAGAATCGGAATCTCAAAACGAAGACCCATTGTTGGATGATTGGAAGCGGGAGTTGGAGGCCGATGCAGCGGAGTGGAATCTGTTGCGGAAATCGATGCGTCGCGCACGCCTGGCAGCGGTGATTCCAGGCATCTTTCTGATCGTATCCGCTGTGCTTTTTTTGAGTCAGGAGCAGCGCTTTGCATGGGCATCTCTGATTGGCTTCCTGTTGAGTTCAGCGGCACTGATCGGGTATCGATCCGTTCAGGGTCGGAAGGTACAGGAACTGGAGAGCCGGGTGCAGCGGGGACGCGAAGCCGCGGCGGCACAAAAGGCGAAGGATGAGATGGAACAGCGCCATCGGGCGGAGCGGGAAGAGGCGGCTAGGAATCTTCATCAGCGTGCAGAAGAGGCTCATCAGGCGGTGGAGATGGCGTTCGGTCGTGCGTTCCAGGCGGATCAGCAGCCCGATGAAGGAATCCAGGTGTTGAAGCGCTTTGAGCAGCTTCGGGATCAGCTTCAGCATCTTCAGATGTCGGAAGCCGCTTTAAGGGAATCCATGGAGCGCATTCGCCCAGGCAGCAGCAGGGAGAGTGCAGAGACGCTTGCCGATCGGTTCAACCGAGAGGCGGTTCATCCAGCAATGGATCGAACATCCGCAGAAAAGCGGTTATCCGAGTTGGAACAGGAGATCGCGCATCGCTCTGCATCCTGGCAAAAAGAAAATAATGCGTTGATTGAAATGGAAACGCAGCTCCGAATCAGGGCACAGGGAAGACGCCATGCGGATACGATTCAGCGAGAGTGGAGGATGGAGCGGGAGAAACTGGATCGATGGGAGCAAGACCTCGCTATGATCCAGTGCGCCCGCGCTGCGCTCCAGCAGGCAGAGGAGCAGGCGAGACATCATTTCAGTCCGCGATTGAATGCACGTGCGACGGAGTTGTTTACGAGCCTCACAGGGCAGGCATCTCGCCATATTCGTGTCAACACAGACTTTGGTCTCACGTTGGATGATTTGGGCACTTCTGAATTGATGGATTGGAAGCGCCTGTCCACCGGAACGATGGAGCAGGCCTATTTGGCGCTGCGGATGGCGGTTTCTGAAATCGCCGTTGCGCGTCCCGCGCTTCCTCTTTTGATGGACGATCCGATGATGTCGTATGATGATGCGCGTGCCTCCCGGGCGGTGCGCTTTTTAGCGGATTATGCGCAACAGAAGGGACGGCAGATTTTCTTTTTCACGAGTGCCGGCCGCTATGCTGAGGCGCTTTCGGGAAAGAACTTTACATGGTTGGATTTGGATCAAATGAATGAGGATGAAAAAACGCGAAAGGAGGAGCATCATGCGGAATGAGGAAATGATCCGCGACTTTGATTTACGGAGGCTCCGTGTCCGCCTTGCGTTGATGTCCATTCCGATTGGGCTGATCTCCGGTTTGTTTGCCGTGGCGTATCGGTACACGCTCTCCCGCATTGATGTCCTTCGGGGGATTCTGCTGCAGAAACCTTTGGAGCAAGCCGGATGGCTTCTGCTTTTTTTCCTCGTGTCGGCGTTGATCATGCACCGGCTTCTGATATGGGCACCTTATAGCGGAGGGAGTGGAATTCCTCAGATTCGTGCGGAGTTGCTCGGGAAAATTGAGATGGAAAGCGGGCCGACCATTCTTTCGAAGTTTCTGGGCGGAAGTCTGGGAGACTTTGCAGGGCTGACGCTGGGGCGTGAAGGTCCGTCCATTCAAATTGGGGGAATGGCGGCGAAAGTTTTTACCCGTATCTTTCATACAACGCCGATGGAATCGCGGTATCTGATTACCGCAGGAGCCGCTTCCGGCCTTGCGGCAGCATTTAACGCACCGGTGTCAGGGGCGCTTTTTGCGATGGAAGAGGTGCATAAGAGTCTTTCCCACCTGTTTTTGATCCCCTGTCTGGTCGCTTCTCTCGTAGCCAATGCGATCAGTTTCAGTCTTTTGGGCTTTGAGCCGGCATTTTCTTTTGCCATTCCGGCCTCTCTTCCCGTCGCGCTGATTGGTCATGTGGTTCTCGTTGGGATCGTTGGAGGGCTTCTCGGAGCCTTATTCAGTCAAGGGCTTCTTTTCTTTACCAAGGAGATGAAAGCTCTGCCGGTGCCCCGCTTCATCGTCATTTTCTTGATTATGGCGGCATTGTTTTTTGTCGGCCGCATGGAACCTCTGTTTCTTGGCGGAGGGCATGCGTTGATTGAACAGATGGCGAGGGGCACGACGACGCTGACTCCACTGCTTTTGATTCTGCTCGTCCGGCTGCTGTTTGTTTGGTTCAGCTACGGAAGCGGTGCCCAGGGCGGAATCTTTTTACCGGTTCTCACCCTCGGAGCTGCCATTGGAACGTTATTGTTCAGCCTCTTTGTTTCATATACCGGGCTGGATTCCGGCTATTTGCACAACTTTATTTATCTTGGCATGGTGGCCGTGCTGACCGGAGTCGTTCAAGCGCCGCTGATGTCGATTCTTCTGGTGACCGAGATGAGCGGATCGATCACGCTGCTTTTGTCCGTGACGGCGTGTGCGGTTGTGGCTTTTCTTACCGCACGCCTCTGCCAGTCGGGACCCATTTATGAATCCTTGTTCGATTTGAGCTTTGGAGAGCTTCAAAAAGGCGGAAACGCGCACCATGGAGCAGCAGATGAAAATATCACAGCGCATTATTTCCTTGTTCCCAACGAAGCTTTTTATGTCGGAGAACCCCTTTCGGCATTGTCGCTGCCGCCGTCAACGCTTATTACGCTGGTGGTGCGGGAGGAATCCCGGTTTTCGCCGACAGGCTCGACGGTGCTTCAGGGCGGAGATGAGCTGATGGTGCTTTGCCCGGAATCTGAGTTTTCAGAGGTGACGATGTATTTTAATGGCGATCTGTCCGTTTTAGGAGAATGACTCAGGGTGGCGCTTTTCGGGATCGATTGATTTCCGGTTGTGTGGGTATACGAACAAAAGAAATATTGAGTTTCCAAAGCCGTTCCGTCATGTTTTCATCGGGCGGCTTTGTTCAACCGCAGAACCGTTTAGAAAAAGGTGAATTCGTATGAATAAAAAGAATCAGCATTCATCTGCGATCGGATCGCCGGAGGCACCATCCACGGTAAAGATGAGGTTTGATGTGGAGGGAATGACTTGTGCGGCTTGTGAAGCGGCAGTCACTCGAGCGGTTTCGAAGCTGGATGGGGTGGATCACGCGGTCGTGAGCCTCATGACCAATTCGATGGATGTCGAATTTCAGCCGAATGCGCTGACTCCTTCGGAGATTGAACATGCCGTTGAGCAAGCGGGATATGAGGCTCGTGAACAAAAGAGCGCCTCGTCGGCGCACAAGAAACAAAATGCCGCTGAGCCGACGATTTTTGAAAAACAGGCAGCGGACATGCTTTTCCGTCTCAAAGTCTCTGTTCCTCTTTTGATCGCTTTACTCTATGTCGCGATGGGGTCGATGTTTGGTCTTCCTCTTCCAGATATCTTTGAAGGCATGGGCGGAAGCGTCAACTTTGCGCTTCTTCAGTTCCTCATTCTCCTTCCTATTTTGATGGTGAACCGGTCCTATTTTGTGAGAGGCTTCAAAAGCCTGCTTCATGGCATGCCCAATATGGATGCGCTGATTGCTGTCGGTGCCGGAGCGGCAGTGGTTTATGGGATCTTCGCCTTGTTTCGCATGGGGTACGGTCTTGGCTTCGCGCACCCAGAGGTGGTGATGAGCTATCGGCATGATCTGTATTTTGAGGGGGCGGGGACGATTTTGACCCTCATTACGGTCGGAAAGTATCTTGAAGTGCGGAGCAAGATTCAGACGACCGGTTCTGTACGCGCTCTGATGGATCTTCAGCCTGCTGTGGCTCGTGTGGTGCGGAACGATCGGATCGAGGAAATCCCTGTGGAAGAGGTGCATGTCGGGGATCAGATTGAAGTCAAGCCAGGAGAGCGCATCCCTTTGGATGGGCGCATTGTTGAGGGAAGAACCTCGGTGGATGAATCGGCAATCACCGGGGAGAGCATCCCCGTTTCGAAAGAAGTCGGCGACCCTGTGACCGGAGCGACGCTGAACCAAACCGGCGCGTTTCGTTTTGAGGCGACAGCGGTCGGAGAAGAAACGACCCTTTCCCGCATCATTCAGCTCGTCCAGGATGCCAATGTGACGAAAGCGCCGATTCAGGCGCTGGCGGATCGCATTGCGGCGGTCTTTGTTCCGGCGGTGATCGGGATTGCCGCCGTGACATTCTTTACCTGGCTGGCCCTTGGGCAGAGTTTGGAGTTTGCGCTGCGTTTGGCGATTTCCGTTCTTGTGATTTCCTGCCCCTGTGCGCTGGGTCTGGCCACGCCGGTGGTGATGATGGTGGCGACAGGAAAAGGCGCTGAGAACGGCTTGCTGATTAAATCGACCGAAGCTCTGGAAGTGTTGCACGAAGTCGATGAGATGTTTTTTGATAAGACGGGAACCTTGACCGAGGGGCATCCTCGCCTCACGGATGTGCTCGCCGTGGGAGTGGAGTCTCAAACGCTTTTGTCGTATGCAGCATCCATTGAATCCAAATCAGAACAGCCGCTTGCGGAAGCGATCACGACGTTTGCGAAGGAGAATCAGATTCCGCGATTGCCTGTAGATCAGTTTGAAGCTATTCCGGGGCGGGGCATCCGCGCGGAAATTCGGACAGAGGATGGTTCGAACCATGTGGTGATGGCGGGAAATGAAGCGTATTTTAGAGAATCCGGAATCTCCCTTGATGCGGTTCTTCCCGAAACACTGCGTTTAGCAGAAGAAGGAAAAACGCCCATGTATTTTGGAGCGGATCACCATTTGATCGGCGTGATCGCCGCAGCTGACCGCATCAAGCAGACCAGCGCTGATGCGCTCAAAGCCTTGCGCGCGCGGGGAATAACCCCCGTGATGCTCACCGGAGATCATCATCGCACCGCAAAGGCCATCGCTCAGAAGCTGGACTTGGATGCCTTTGAATCCGAAGTGATGCCGCAGGATAAAGAACGAATTGTGCGCGAGCATGCCAGAACGCATCGTGTCGCCATGGTGGGCGACGGGATTAATGATGCGCCTGCTCTAGCTCGGGCGGATATTGGAATCGCCATCGGCGCGGGAACGGATATCGCCATTGAATCGGCGGATATCGTTCTGGTTCGTTCGGATCTCCATGATGTGGTGGGGGCGGTGGATCTGTCCAAACGCACGATTCAGAAGATCAAACAGAATTTGTTTTGGGCGTTTATTTATAATGTCATTTGTATTCCGGTCGCAGCCGGGGTGCTTTATCCATCCTTTGGAATCACCCTCAATCCGATGATCGCTGCGGCAGCAATGAGTTTCTCCTCGCTGTTTGTGATGGCCAATGCCCTGACGCTTCGTTCCTTTCATTGGGAGCATCATCCATCAGAACCGGATGCCGTGCAGGATTTTCCAGTCCGATCCATGGTTCTGGAAGTGCCAGCTTGGCAGATGAGCGAAAACCCTCCGGCGGGTGCGGAGAATGAGTACAATAACAATGAGAAGTCAAAGGAACAAGGACGGGAGGTTACGATGGATAAGGTATTAAATATTTCGGGGATGATGTGCGGACATTGCCAGATGCATGTAGAAAAGGCGCTGAATGGCATTGATGGCGTTTCGGCGCAGGTGGATTTGGAGAAAGGCAAAGCCTTTGTTCACCTGGATCGTGAAGTCAGCGATCAGGAAATGAAGGATGCGGTTTCTGAGGCGGGATACGAAGTCACTTCCATTGAGGGATAAGATGCACGCAGATCATAAAAAAGTATTGCGCCGTCTCAAAACGATCCGGGGACAGGTGGAGGGGCTGATCCATATGGTGGAAGAAGATCGCGACTGCATTGAGATTTCCACGCAGTTGATGGCCGCTTCACAAGCATTGCGCGGGGTGAACCGCGATGTGTTGTCCGCACACTTGACGCACTGTATGCTGGTTTCGGCAGAGTCCGATAGCCGGGAAGAAATTCAGCAGGAACTGAAGGAGATGGACCGCGTGATTCAAACGCTGTCGAAATAGAGGACAAGGTCATGTACGATACGATTATTGTGGGAGCGGGACCGGCTGGGCTGACGGCAGCATTGTATGCAGCAAGGAGCAAGAGAAGCACCTTAGTTCTTGAAAAAGAAACGGTTGGCGGGCAGATGATGATCACGGCGCGGATTGAGAATATGCCCGGTGCGGATTCGGATCCCTATGCGATTTCGTCGCGGATGCGTCAGCAGGCGGAGGAGTTTGGAGCGGAATTTCGCCGCGCAGAAGTCGTGGCGTTGGATTTGCGTTCTCATCCTAAGAAAGTCATCACTGCCGGGGAGACGTTTGAAACAAAAACAGTGATCTTCGCAACGGGAGCGAATCCGCGTCCGCTTGGACTGGAACGCGAGCAGGAGATGACCGGCCGAGGGGTGACGTATTGCGCGACTTGCGATGGTCCGTTTTTTGCTGGTCTTCCTGTTTATGTGGTCGGCGGCGGAGATGCGGCATTTGATGAGAGTCTGTATCTTGCCAATGTGGCCAGCCACGTGACCATTTTGTATCGTGGAGACACACCGCGTGCAGAAAAGCTTCTCCAAGAGAGGGTGCGCCAGAATGAAAAAATTGATCTGGTTCTCAATACCGAAGTGATTCGTCTGGATGGAGATCAGATGCTGCGCTCCTTTGTCATGAAAAACAAAAAGACCGGTGAAGAGCAGACGGTCACCGGAGATTTTGGTTTGTTTATCTACGTGGGCATGGCACCCAATACGGCATTGCTCCATGGAGTGGTGGAATTGGATGATCATGGTTATATCGTGGCAGGGGAGGACACGGAAACGGCGATTCCAGGGGTCTATGCGGCAGGTGATGTGCGGGCGAAGGAGGTACGCCAGATCGTTACAGCGCTGGCAGATGGTGCGACCGCGGCAATTCATGCCGGAAAATACGTCGATGCCATGAAGGAGCGGTAAGGATGCAGAAGGCACCGCATGGAAGGCAGAAGGCGCCACGCGGAATGTCTTTTTATCCATTTCAGCGGACACGGAAGAGCTCCAGGAGACACCGCCGATGGCTCGCGGCTGTCTTCCTGCTTCTGTTCTTTCTGGTGATGATTCGGAGTAATATGAAATTTGTGACCACAGAGTTAGAGATCAGCAGTCCTTTTCTCCCTCATGCGTTTTCGGGCTTTCGCATTGCTCAGATTTCGGATTTACATGGAACGCTGTTTGGAGAAAACCAAAAAGACCTGGTGGAACGTCTTGAACAGGAGAAACCGGATCTGGTCGTTATTACCGGAGATCTGATTTCCCGCCATGAACCGCATGCCATGCGGATGATCGACGGGATGCGTGAGATTGCCAGCCGTTTTCCTACGTATTATATAAAGGGCAACCATGAGTTGGATCGCGATCTCAACCATCCGTCGGATCAGGAGCAATTCGATCAAGCGTTGGATGATGCCGGCGTCGTGCTTTTGAAGAATCGCCGCATTTCTTTGTGGCATGAGGGGGCGCAGATCGATTTGGTGGGGCTTCAGGAATCTTTGGATGATTATTTGGATCAACGGGCTCCGGATCTTCCCCATTATTTAGGGGAAAAGGGAGATCATTATACGATTCTTCTCGCACACAATCCTCTGTCTTTCGAAGCGTATAGGGATTGGGGTGCTGATCTGGTCTTGAGCGGACATGTTCATGGCGGGGTGATTCGTCTTCCCTGGGTTGGAGGACTTCTATCTCCGGAACGGCGCTTTTTTCCAAAATATGACAAGGGAATCTATACCGATGGATCGCAGGCCATGGTTGTTTCTGCGGGGATGGGAGGAAGCGTCATTCCCTTCCGGCTATTCAACCCTCGGGAACTGGTGATCATCAATTTGAACTCAACGTCGATCCATTAAATGATGCGGCGTGGATCACGAATGAGAGGAAAGGGATACGATGAAACGAACAAGTCGAAACGAGAGCCCCTATCGCGTGTTGATCGACCGAGCGGAAGAAGCCTTGGCTTATGCGTACGCGCCTTATTCTCATTTTCATGTCGGCGCGGCATTGTTCGGTGCGGATGGGAAAGTTTGGTCTGGATGCAATATTGAGAATGCCTCATTTACTGCGGGAATCTGCGCGGAACGTACAGCGCTCTTTAAGGCGGTTTCTGAGGGGCAGATCCGCTTTCGCGCGTTGGTCGTTGTCGGCCAGCATGAAGGGGAATCCACGCTGACTGAAGAATTCACAGCGCCCTGCGGGGTGTGCCGTCAGGCTTTATCGGAATTTTGTCCTTCCGATATGCCGGTAATTTTGGTCAATGCGGAAGATGAAGTGATGGAATATACGCTGGGGGAACTACTCCCGGCGGCATTCGGGTCGGAACATCTGGAGTGAACGCGTTGAATTGTCTCGATGGCAAATCGCAAATGATGCGGTTCGCCATCTTTTTTTGTCTGAGATGATCCTTTGCTTTTTGAGGTCAATCCTGATGTTGACGAGAATGAGCCAGATCCCGGTAAATCGTGGGCTTGGAAACATACAGGGCTTTCGCAACAGCTTCAACGGACCCCTTGGTGCTGAAAATGCCATGCGCATCCATCAGTTTTAGAAGATAAATTCGTTCACGCGGAGGGAGGTTCCGAACATTGTAGCCGCTTTCGCTGATGATCGTTTTAATGGACCGATCCAAGGGCTCATCCACCGGCTGCTCAATGGATTCCTGAATATGCGCCGAGGGGCTGGTATTCAAATGGTATCCTGAGAGAAAGCGGTTCATGACCTCGGTGAGCTCTGTGCATACGGTCGTGTCCCGATTCACGCAAAGCATGCCGATCAGTATGTCGCCATCTTTGATAAATATGGTATTGGAGAGAAATGGGCGCCCCTTGGCGCTTCCCGAGTAATCGGACAAATAGTCTGTCGTTTCATAAACTTTATTATCCATGCATTCCTTAGCGAAATCCGTGAGGGGACTTCCGATTTTTCGCCCCGTGAGATGGCCATTGGCAATGGCAATCACCGAATGTTCCGGATCCTGGATATCGTGGAGCACGACTTCCGTATAGATGCCGCACAAGTGCGCCAGAAATGGAACCATTTGCTTCCATTGCGCCAAAATATTGGCTCTTCTTGATTGATTTTCCGACTCTTCATAGGGGAACACGTCCAAAGAGAGACTCCTTTCCGGTTACATTTTATTGATAATTTTGAAATTGGTAGAAATCCGGCATCCGATCATTTTTGATAAAGGAGCCTTTATCAATCGGCGCCGTTTTGTTGATAGATTTCTATAACGTTGATACTATTTTATTACAGAAAATGGTTTTCATAAAGCGATTGATGAAAATAGAAAGGAGATTGTATGGAAGCAAAAAAAGAAAAAAGGGACAGTCGGCCGCCCGATCCACGAAAACTGAGTTCGGCCAGCGGGGTTGAGAAGGGAAAAAAGCTGACCACAAGGAATATCGTCGGCCTGGGTCTTGGGGGAGCGATCGGCTCGGGAATCTTTCTTTTAATGGGGATTGGAATTGCGGATACGGGGCGCTCGATCCTTCCCGTCGTTGTGATTGGATGCCTCTTTATGCTTCTCGCGTACTGGTATCAATTCGTGATGCCGATGATGTTCGTGTTTGAGGGCGGGGATTACAGCATGCGCACCATGATCTTTGGCCCGCTTCTGACCGGATGTGCCGGATGGATGTCGATTTTAGGAGGCCTGGCGATGGCGGGATATTCTGTCGCCATTACGAACTATTTGGAGGCGGTGATTCCCAGCGTGGCGAACATGAGGGTTTTCGTTTCCATCGTCGTCGCGACGATTTTTTTCTTGATTACCATCCGCGGATCGCGCGTTGTGACGATCGTTGAGAATTTGATTACCGTTGCCTTGGTGATTTCGCTCGCGCTGTTCGTTATTTTCGGGCTTCCAAAGGTCGATCCGGCGGCGTTTTTTTCCAGCGCGGATGGAGGATTTTTGCGCAATGGGCTCAGCGGTTTCGTGGCCGCCATTGCGATTATGTCCTGGGCGTGCCAGGGAACGACGATGGGGCCTGTCGCGATGGGACCGGTAACCGAAAACCCGAAACGGACGATCCCCGTCAGCATCATCTATGTCACCCTGTTTTTGGCCATTATTTATGGTTTGATGGCTTATGTTGCAGCGGGTGTTTTGCCATTTGATCAGATTGCGGGAAAAGGGCTGGACGTGACCGCGAAAGTCATCTTTCCTGATTGGATGTATGTGGTGTTTGTTGTGGGCGGGGGCATTGGCGCGATCGCTTCATCCTTAATGGGAACCCTTGCCGGCGTCCGGTATCCTTTGATTCGTGTCGCAGAAGACGGCTGGCTGCCTGCGATATTCAAGAAGACTTTAAGCAATGGATATCCCTACATGACGTACTTAGTCTATTATCTCTTCACCGTGATTCCACTCATTTTGGGGATCGATATTGGTTCAGCCGTGTCGTTGGTCATGATCCCATCCATGTTATTTAATTTGTATATGAATTTTTCTTGCCTGACGTTGCCGAAACGGTATCCGAAACAGTGGGAACATCGATCCCTCAAACTTCCGCTGTGGTTGTACAATATCGGCTCAGCATTGGGAGGACTGTGCGCGGCCCTCGTTGCCGTGATGCTGTTTAAGGGGCTGACCCCGGTCACGGCGGGGATTTGTTTGGTGATTATCCTGTGCATGGTGTGCTTCTCCACTCTGGCGCTGAAGACCGGATCGGTCAATAAAGAGGCACTGCTCGAACGAAAGAAAGAAGCGGCGCGATTGGCGATGCTCGAAGGTGAGATGAATCTCAATGGATAGAACAAGCAGGGGATGATCACAGTGAAATGGAATGATCGGATTTCGAGTTTGATAAATTCATATCATATTGAGACTATTTTATTATAGTAAATGGTTTTCATAGAGATTGGTTTTCTTTCTGGATCGTTGTGAAGGCAAAAATAAGGAGGAATCATGAAAAGAAAAATTATTGCAGCAAAAGCACCGGATGCGATCAGCCCCTATTCTCATGGCATTATTGCGGAGGGCATTCCGGTGTATGTTTCCGGACAGCTTCCGGTGAACAAAGAAACGGGAGAGATGCCGGAAGATATTACAGGTCAGACGGAACAATCGCTGGAAAATCTGATCGCCGTTTTGGAAGTGGAAGGAATGACGCTTGGGGATGTGGTCAAAACGACAGTATATCTTTCGGACATCGATCATTTTAATGCGATGAATCAGGTTTACAGCAGGTATTTTGAAGGAACGATTTATCCTGCACGCTCCGCGTTTGAGGTTGCGAACCTTCCCAAGGGGGCGCTGGTGGAAATCGAAGCCATTGCGATCAAGGCGAAGTAATACGGAAATGAGTCTTCAAGAGCGGATAAAATCCCGAGTTGCGATCGCTGTTCTTTTCGGATATTTTAGGTATCGCCGAGATCTCGCCAAGGCGGAGGCGGAGGGCAAGTAACGGGTGCATGGCATGAAGTCTGAGAGGAAAAAGGAGAATGTGATCATGGCAAATGCAATTGATCTACACTGTGATACCTTGATGAAGAGCTTTCTCTACAAGGGAATCGATTCCGATGTTTTTGAAGCGCCGGAGTACGATGTTGATATTAAAAGGCTTCTGAAGGCCCAGGCGATGGCACAGTTCTTTGCCATTTTTGTGCCCCCGCAAGAGACGTATGAAATGCTCAACATGGAGCCGATTGCAGAGGATGATTACATCGAAGGACTTTATCAGGTGTTTCATCATACCGTCGACCGCCATAAGGACGTGATGGATTATGCGACCAATGCGCAAGACGTTGAACGCAACTGGAATGATGGAAAACTTTCCGCTATCCTGACGATGGAGGATGGCGTTGCGATCCATGGCGATATGGCAAAATTGGACAAATATTACGCCATGGGCGTCCGCGCGCTTTCCCTGACCTGGAATGCGGAAAACAGCATTGGTGCGCCGAATTCAAAAGATCCTGTCATGATGGCTAAGGGGCTGACGGCGTTTGGCAAAGAGGCGGTCAAACATATGCAGGAAATCGGAATGCTCGTGGATGTCAGCCATGCGTCCGATGGCACGTTTTGGGATGTCTACAAGTTAGCGCAAGTGCCTTTTGTCGCGACTCATTCGAATTGCCGTGCCGTCTGTCCTCATACCCGGAACATGACCGACGAGATGATTCGAGCGCTTGCTGAAAAGGGCGGCGTCATGGGCATTAATTTTTGTCCGCCATTCTTGGATGATACGCCGGGGAATCAGATCAGCCGCATCGATGAGATGGTGGCGATGGCGCTTCATGAAAAGGAAGTTGCGGGAACCGCGGATGTGATCGCGTTGGGTTCGGATTTTGATGGATTTGAGGGAACCAAAGAAGTTGGCGGACCGGATCAGATGCATCTTCTGTTTGATGCCTTGGTTCGTGCGGGATTCACGGCGAAAGAAGTCGATCAGATTGCGTACGGGAATATTCTTCGTGTGATGAAAGAAGCCATGCGGTAGGGCAAGCAAGACGGACGGTGATGGCGGATGGGAATGTTGAAAGGAGAAGAAAGCAATGAAGTACGATTTTGAAACGATGCTCGAACGGCATGGAATGGATGCGGTTGCCGTTGACGCGCTGGGCACCATGCCAGGTTTTGCGCCAGATCGGCCGAAGGAGGGCTTCGATGCGATTCCCATGTGGGTGGCAGATATGAACTTTGCCACCTGTCCGACGATTCAAGAAGCGATGATTCAACGTGCACAGCATCCGGCTTTTGGCTATTTTCAGCCGACAGATGAGTATTTCAATTCCATTATTCGCTGGCAGGAAACCCGAAATGGAGTGAAAGGTCTTGAGCGCAAGCATATCGGATATGAGAATGGCGTACTTGGCGGAGTCATTTCTACGCTCAATGTGCTCTGTTCAAAAGGTGATAACGTGTTGCTTCAGTCCCCGACGTATGTCGGATTCACCCACGCGCTGGAGAATAATGGCTACAACATGGTGCTTTCCGAGATGAAGCGGGATGAACAGGGGATCTGGCGCATCGATTATGAGGATATGGAGAAAAAAATTGTGGCAAACAAGATCCATGCCACTGTCTTTTGCAATCCGCACAATCCCTGCGGCCGTGTCTGGGAAAAATGGGAAATTGAAAAGGCGATGGAGATCTTTGAAAAACATGATGTCTGGGTCATTTCGGATGAAATCTGGTCGGATTTAATGCTGAATGGGCATCGGCACACGCCGACGCAGTTGGTTTCGGAGTATGCGCATTCACACACGGCTGCCATGTATGCGCCGTCTAAAACATTTAACCTTGCTGGTCTGGTTGGCAGTTACCACATCATCTACAATGACTGGCTCAGGGACCGCGTGGAGAAAGAATCTTCGCTTGGTGTCTATAATGCGATGAATGTTCTTTCCATGCATGCGCTGATTGGCGCCTATAAGCCGGAAGGATACGAGTGGGTGGATGAACTCATCGAGGTTTTGTCTAAAAATGTCAATTATGCGTATGACTTTATCAATGAGCATTTTGAAGGCGTGACGCTGGCAAAGCCGGAAGGCACCTACATGCTCTATCTGAACTGCGAGGGATGGTGTAAGGCACACCACAAAACGATGGACGAACTGCAAAAAATGGGCTTTGATGTCGGCGTGGCCTGGCAAGATGGAAGGCCGTTCCATGATCCCTATGCGACGCGGATCAATCTCGCGGTGCCGTATGCCAAAGTTGTCGAAGCGTTCGACCGCTTGGATCGCTATGTTTTTAATGCGGAATAAGGCATGGAGATATGGAGGCACTGACCTCAGTAGGAAAACCTAAAATCGATAAAACCCACTGAGTACGGCATCGCCGCCTCAGTGGGCTTTTCTATATCGCGCATGATGTCAGGAGCGGATCGCCCGATTAAGAGATGTGGAAAAACGGAAGTGAGGGAACGCGCCGGAACATTATAGGTGCAGGATGAGCTTGGCCAGCAGGAAGAAGATGATCAGACCGCAAGCATCGATGATTGTGGTGATCAGCGGGGCGGCCATGAGTGCTGGATCGGCGCCAAAGTGTTCGGCGATGAGGGGGAGAATACCGCCGAGAAGCTTTGAAAGCAGAATGATCAAAAAGATGGACACCCCGACAACGATCCCGACGCTCAGATTATGCGGCGCAAAAAGAAAGACCCGGAGAAAGGAAAGGATTCCTAAGGCTCCGCCGACGAAGAGGGCGACGCGGAATTCTTTCCAGAGCACGCGCCCAGTGTCCGACCATTTGATTTCACCGGTGGCCAGACCACGGATAATGAGCGTGGAACTCTGAGAGCCGGTATTGCCGCCGGTATCGGTCAGCACCGGGATAAAGGTGACCAGAATGGGAACCGCAAGGAAGGAATTTTCGAATCCTCCGAGGATCAACCCGTTGATCATGCCGGAGAGCATCAGAAAAAGCAACCAGGGGAGCCGGTTTTTTGCCATAGTGATCACGCTGGTGTCGAGGTAGCTTTCGTCTGTTGGCTGCATGGCAGCCATGATATGGAAGTCCTCGTTGGATTCCTGTGTGGAGATATCCAGCGCGTCATCAGCGGTGATGATGCCGACCAACCGGTTTTCAGAATCCGTTACAGGAAGAGCGGAAAAGTCATATTTACTGATGATTTGAAGGGCATCCTCCTGATCCGTATCGGTGGTGACCGAGACCACGTTTTCGTGCATCACATCGATGATATTGGTTTCATCATCAGCGCGCAGCAATTCTCTAAGCGACAGCACGCCCAGCAGCTTCAGATCGCGGCTTGTGACAAAAACTTCAGAGAAAGAATCCAGAAGATTCTTCTCGCTCCGGATGGATTGAATCGCCTGACCGACGCTCATAAACGGAAAAATTTGAATAAACTCAGCGGTCATGACACTGCCGGCAGAATTATCCGCATATTTTAGGAATCGGTTTAATTGTTCCCGCTTTGGGGCAGGCGTATTTTTGAGAATGGTTCGGACGGCATTTGCCGGCATTTCCTCCAGAAGATCGACGGCATCATCCACGTACAGGCGATCAATGAGCCCGGCAGCCTCCTCCGTGGAGAATAGTGAGACCAATTCCAGTTGTCGGGAAAGGCTCAGATAGGAAAATACATTGGCCGCGAGGGTTTTGGACAGAAGTCGGAAAAAGAGCGTCACTTCTTCGACAGGGCGATCTTCCAGCAGCTGCGCAATATCTGCGGCATGCATCTCCTCCAGGCGACTGCGGACGGCACTCAGGCGGCCCGAGTCGCGCTGAAGGCGGAGATCTTCAAGAATTTCATTTTTGGTCATGGCATTCCTCCGTTCTTTGACAAACGGACGGACAGCAACCTGAAATAAGCCCGCAGATGCGGACTTCGAGTCTCGTTTAGGGCGAACGGAAATGATCCGGAATTCAGACAGACAAAACCATCCCCATATTACGGAAATGATTTATGTTGCAGAAATGATGACCGCCTGATCAGTCGGAGATCCGGATGAAAAAATTGAGCGAGGGCGTTCGCACGAACAACTTCGTGGCTCGGTCGGTGGGTTGTCTGCTGCGTCCGTATGTTGCACAGTGTCCATTGCGAACTCCTTTCTTTGAAAAATATCATGTAGGCAGAAAACTCTGCACTTCCATTGTAACCTGTTCAGACAGTTTAGGAAACAATTTTGATCAAGCATTGTCAATTATTTATTAAAGGGGCACAATACAGTAGGTCGTATTGTAAAAGAGCATAAAACGGATGATCAATAAAAATGCTTAAACCCGGGAAATGCCCAAGAGACTGCAAAAGAGGAAAACAGAAAGAAGGAAAACATGATCCACGGATTGGAAAGTAAAGAACCTGATCAGCTTCTTCCCTCCGAATCCAGACGTGTCGGCGTGCTTTTAGCGATAGCCGGAGGAGGAATGAATGCCTATTCCTGGCTGCTTCGCGGCGAGGTGTTTGCGACGATGATGACGGGAAACTTGTTATACTTTACTTTCAATCTGGTGCAACAGCGATGGAGCATGCTTCCCAAATATTTTATTCCGATCGTGTGCTTTTTTGTCGGAAGCCTTCTTGCCGATTGGTTTCGCTTTCATGATGATCGGCATTCTTATCACTGGCGCGAGGGTTCCTCCGTGTTCATCGCGATTCTTCTCATGATCGCCTCTCTGTTTTCAGAGCAGTGGAATTTTTTTTCCGCGATCCTGATTTCCTTTGCCGGCGGGCTGCAGGCAGAAACCTACACGAAAATTAATGGAAAAGCGGTTGCGACGACCATGGGAACCGGAAATTTTAAGAACATTGCGCACTGGATGGCGGTCTATTTTCATACGAAAGATCCGGAAGCCATGCGCAACGCTCAGCTCTACATTTCGGCCAATCTTTTCTTTACATTAGGCGCAGTGGCTGAAGGACTGCTGACGCTGGTTCTGGGCTTTCGCGCCATTTATTTTGTCGCTGCGCTGCATCTTATGATCGCTTGGATGATGCATGATGTTTCGCTGTTGGATCATACATGGCTTCATCGGCCTTGATGGCCAAGGCGCACTCCATTCGTTTGCGAAACAGATCGCAGCTGAAGGGCACCGTTCCCTTCAAGGATCCGGAGGCATGAAGCGCATTGGCGGCGCATCCCCCGGAGCAATATAGTTTGGCCCAGCAGGACTGACAGCCGGGGCGTGAGTAGCAGTTACATTCTTTGAAATCGCCGATGAGCTCCGGAGTAGTAATGCCTTCCGTCACCGTGCCCACTTGATAGCCGGTTTCACCAACAAATTGATGGCAAGGGTAGAGTTCCCCCGTTGGTGTGACGGCGAGATATTCCGAACCGCTTCCGCATCCGGAAATCCGCTTATGGATGCAGGGACCGCCTTCCAGATTCATCATGAAATGATAGAAAAGAAAGGGATGATCCTGTGGAGGAAGATCTTCGATGGATCCTCCGGCAGCTTTTTGATCGGCCGCCAGGCGGTTTCGCCGAATCATTTCCGTGGTGATGCGGTCATACTGTTCGTTGAGGACAGCGACATCTTCCGATCCGAGCATGTAGGGTTCGGAGGGATCGCCGATCACCGGCTCCATGGAAAGCCGATAAAATCCCAGATTCGCCATGTGGAAAACATCTTCGGAAAAATCGGTATTATTTTTTGTATACGTGCCGCGCATGTAGTACTCTTGATCGCCTCGGATGGAAACGAAACGCTTGAAATGGGGAAGAATATGCGCATAGCTTCCCTGGCCGCTGATCGTGTGGCGCAGACGGTCATGAATTTCCGGGCGACCGTCAAGGGAAAGAACCACATTGTGCATGTTCTGATTCAGAAAGGCGATCATTTCATCCGTGAGAAGCAATCCATTGGTGGTGTAGGTGAAGCGGAACTGTTTCTTCGCTTCTTTTTCACGCTCTCGTGCGTAGGAAACGGTATGTTTGACGAGATCCCAGTTTAGCGCCGGCTCTCCGCCGAAGAAGTCGATATCGATGTTGCGATGGGGGCCGGAAGCAGAAATCACAAAATCAATCGCCCGCTCAGCGACTTCCGTGCTCATGAGGCTCCGCTCGCCATGATATTTTCCTTGGCTGGCAAAACAGTAGTCGCAATCCAGATTGCAGGTATGCGCGACATTCATGCAGAGCGCTTTGACATATGTTTTCCGCTCCCTGAGATCAAGCGACAGATGCCCAAAGGTGTCCTCGGTGAAGAGCTGGCCATCAGCGATTAGGGTATCAAGGTCGGTGAGAATTTCATTCCACTCGGTCGCACTGAGTGCGGCCGCGCGCTTTTTGGCGGGATCTGGGGCGACACCCTCAGAAGAAAAAAACGCTTCATGGAGACGGGCACGGAGTGAAGAGGAGAGCCCCCGGGCGGATTCTGCGCGGAGGTCTTCCGGTTGGAGCACGCCATTCTGTTCCCAGCGCTCCAGAAGAGCGACGACATCAAACGTGATGTCGTCTAATAAATGAACCGCGCCGGAGTAAGTGTCCAGCGCGATCGAAAAACCCTGTGTTTGAAATGTATGGATCATACGATAGAATTTCTAAGCGGAAACCGCAGTTCCAAGAAACTTAGTCAGCTTTCTGTTCGCATTCCTGGTTTGCAATGCCGCAGGAAGTTTTGCAGGCTGATTGGCAGGATGTCTGGCACTCGCCGCAGCCGCCATCTTTTTCACTTTGTTTCAAATCGCGGGTATTTAAGCTAATGATATGTTTCATGTGATCCTCCTGAAGGTCATAAAGTGCTGTTTTTATGAAAAAACAGATAAATCTGTTCCTATTTTACGTATCGGAGCAGAAAGCGTCAATCACGGTTTGCTTTTCAGCGGAAGAACGCGGAGGAATATGAAATTTCTTATAATGAACGGAACTGTATCATGAACAGAAATGCAGCGGAAGCGGGATGTGCCGCGCCTTAGCGCTTTGCGTCTGATCGGCTTTACCTGTTGAGACAGAAAGAAGAATGAAATGGATGCGTTTCGAACGATTGTCCCTTTTTTGAAAGAAAATCGTCGCCAGTATTTATTCGGCATCGCCATGCTGATTTTGGTCGATGCGACGAATCTTTTTATTCCACAGCTCGTGCGTCGTTTCGCTAATTTGGCGGTTTCCGGAGAATTGACACGCACGCGTCTGGGCTTCTTGGCGGGGCTGATCCTCTTGCTGGGGCTGCTGATGGCAGCGGGGCGATATTTCTGGAGAATGAATATTTTCGGAGCGGGACGGAAATTGCAATATTGGCTTCGCCGGAAAATATTTAAGAAGCTTCTGGAACTGGATGATTCCTTTTATCACCAGCATTCCACAGGAGATCTCATGGCTCATGTGACCAACGATGTCATGACGGTTGGCAATGCGATGGGCGGCGGGGTGATGATCTTGGTGGATTCCGTCTTCATGACCAGTTTTACGGTTTTTATGATGGTTCTGACGATCGGATGGAAGCATACCGCTATGGCGTTGATTGCACTCCCTCTGCTCGTCTTTGTCATTTTCAAAATCATGGGTCCCATCCAGCGTCGGAGCCGTATTTTGCAGAACGCCTTTTCTGACCTGACGACGGAAGTGCAGGAGAATCTGGATGGCATGAGGGTCATTAAATCCACGGGGATTGAATCTTTTCGGGGGCAAAGCTTCGGGCGTGTCAATGATCGCTATGCCTCGGATTTTATTCGATGGGTACGTTGGGATCAGCTTTTCGATCCCATCATTACGTTGATCTCCGGACTCAGCTTCGTCGTCTTTATTCTTTATGGGACGCTCAGTATCGCGGCGGGGACGCTGATGCTCGGGGATTTTGTGGCCGCTTTTGAATATCTTTTCATGATTCTCTGGCCGCTGACGGCGCTCGGTCTCGTGGCTTCGCATGTGCAGCGCGGTCTTTCTTCCATACAGAGGATTAATGAAATTTTGTATTCTGCTCCGGCGATCCATGTGATTTCGCCGGATCAGGAGAACGCATGGGACAGACATCCGGTGCGTATTGTTTTTCAAGATGTTTCGTTTCGCTATGGGAAAGATCGTCCTTGGGTGTTGCGCCACATTTCTTTTCAGGTGGAACCGGGAGAGTCCTTGGCGATTTCAGGCCGCACCGGGGCAGGGAAGACGACGATCATTCAGCTGCTCCTCCATCGCTATGAGGCGACAGAGGGAATCATTCTCATTGATGGAAGAGACGTACGCTCGTTTTCTCAGAACCAGTTGGCGGAGATTTTTGGCGTGGTGGCGCAGGAGACGTTCCTCTTCTCCAGGTCCATCGCCTCCAATATTGCCTTTGGATCCCGCCCATCCTCTGGCTCACAGGATCCAGGGCAGTGGGAAGACCCCATACAAAGCGCTGCTGCATTTGCGCAGATTGCCGATGAGGTGGAGCAGATGCGTGATCAATATGAGACGGTGATCGGTGAGCGGGGAATGACTTTATCTGGAGGCCAAAAACAGCGGTTGTCTATCGCTCGAGCGATTTATACCGATCCTCTGATTCTGGTTCTTGATGATGCGCTGTCCGCGGTCGATACCGATACAGAATATCGATTTTTATTGGAATTAAAGCAGAAACACATCGGAATCATTTTGATCAGCCAGCGGGTCTCCGCCATGAAGGATGCAGATCAGATCATTGTGCTTGAAGAGGGACGGCTGACCCAACGGGGCACACACGAAGCGCTTCTGGGGCAGACGGGATTCTATGCTGATTTGTACCATCGGCAATGGCTTGAATCCAACGCACAGATGCGGGATGCCGACGCGAAGGAAGGAGGCGCTCAATGAATTCGATGAACAAGAAATCCTTTCAGAATTTGCGCCGTCTGATGCGCTTTGCGCTTCCCTACTGGCCTTGGTATGTGCTGATCTTTGTCCTGATGATCATTTCGACTGGAGCGGACTTGCTGCGCCCTAAATTGATTCAGGTGCTGATTGATCAGCATATTACCCCCATGCTGCGCGATCCTATGGCGGTAGACGCGCAGACGTTTGGGATGGCGCTGCAATTTGGTTTGTTTTATCTGGGAACGGTGTTGATCAATTTTATCTCCATGTATGGCTTCGGCGTCCTGACTCAGCAGACCGGAGTGCGAATCGTCACCGATTTGCGCCGCCATCTGTATGACCATGTGCTGCGCCTGCCGATGCGCTATTTCGATCACCACAGCACCGGGGGATTGGTGACACGGGTAACCAATGATACGGAATCGGTGTTGGAGCTCTACACTTTTGTGGCGACCAATTTGTTTCGAAACCTGATTCTTCTGGCAGGAATCTTGTTCGTTTTGATTTCGGTTGGAGGGTCCCTGTCCGGCTACATTTTAGTTTTGACACCATTGGTTCTTATGGTCTCGATTCTTTTTCAAAAACGCATCCGCCAGATTTATGATCGTCAACGTGCGATCCGCTCGGAGATCAATACGCAGCTTTCGGAAGATATTAGCGGAATGAACGTGATTCAGATGTTCGATCAGAGCGAGGCGATGGAAAACGAGTTTGAAGGGATCAACGATGCTTTCTATCAGGAAAGCCGCCGGGAGGTCAGAGCCTATGCAATCTATCGGCCTTCCATTGAAGTGGTTCGCGCCGTGGGGCTGGCTCTGTTGCTATGGTTTGGAGGGCTGAGGGAAATGCAGGGAGCAGTGAGCTTTGGGGTTCTCTATGCGATGATTAATTATCTCCAGAGATTTTTTCAACCGATTCTTGATATGGCTGAGTTGCTTAATGTGCTCCAGTCCGCTCTTTCCTCTTCTGAGCGCATCGTTTCGCTGATGGAGGAGCCGGAAGAGGAAAATTTGGGTCAATTTTCTGTACCGCTAGAGGGATTTCAAGGTAAAATTGAATTCGAACATGTCTGGTTCCGTTATGATTCGCCGGAACATCACACTCCCATGGAAGAAAGCGAGTGGACGCTGAAGGATGTTTCCTTTACGATTCAGCCCGGTCAATTTGTTGCCTTTGTCGGGATGACGGGAGCGGGGAAAAGCACGATCCTGAGTTTGCTTGCCCGGTTCTATTCCATTCAGCGCGGCGTGATTCGGATTGATGGGCGGGATATTCAAACTTACGATCTGTTTGATCTGAGGCGCGCCATCGGCATTGTCCAGCAGGATGTCTTTTTGTTCCGCGGCAGCATTTTGAGCAATTTAACCTTGGGCCGCCCAGAGGTAAGCCGTACACAGGCAGAGGAAGCGGCGATGCTGGTGCATGCGGATTCATTCATTCGGAAGCTCCCTCATGGCTATGATGAGGTCGTGATGGAACGCGGATCGACGCTGTCTGCGGGGGAACGGCAGCTGTTATCGTTTGCCCGGACGATCGCCGCCCGCCCCTCCATCTTAGTTCTGGATGAAGCCACCGCCAATATCGATACGGAAACAGAGCAGCAAATTCAGGATGCGATCCGGCAGATGGCTGAAAATCGTACGGTTCTTGCCGTTGCGCATCGCTTATCGACGATTGCGGATGCTGATCAGATTTTTGTCATGTCGCATGGGCGCATCGTTGAGCAGGGGCAAAAAGATGAGCTGATTCAGGCGGATGGTTTGTTTCGTATGCTCTATGAATTGCAATATGGAAAGGAGATGCTGAAATGAGTGAGATCACGGAAAATGCGGAGCGAGATGCCGCCCGTTTTTTTCATCAACATAAGAACCTAGCTTACCACATTGCTTTTGCGTTGACACAACAGGAAGAGCTTTCAGAGAATGTGGTGGAAATGGTCATGCAGGACTTCTATCGAAGCGGTCTGATGAACGATCAATTTTCCCATGAAGATCAGAAAGCGCTTCTGACGCTGATGACCCGCCATCGAGCGGTGGTGGCGGCGCGGGCTGAGGCAGGGAAAAATGGCGCAGCGGCGCGCGATGTGACGCCGAAGCCCTCGTTGATCGGGGATGCTGAAGTGAGCGCGTATGGGGATTTGATCGGCCGGATCCCGACGCGCGACAGGGTGGTTCTTTTCCTCTCCGTGCTTTTCCATCTCTCTGATGAAACGATTGCTTCGGTGCTGCGATTAAAAAAAGCATCTGTGGCAACCCGAAAACACCGCAGTCTTCTTTTTATCGCGGAACAAAGCCACCATGCCGCGGAGGATCTGGATGAGATGGCGGAGGAAGAACCATTCCAAACCGCGCTGAAACTGTGGATGAAAAGTCGGGTCAATTCCATGGAAGCGCTGTCGAACATGGAGCCGCATACCTTTCCGATACAGATGGAAGAGCGAACCATTCAGGCGATGAATGGAACGGGACGCTCTTTTGCCCATGGCTCGGTCAAGGATCTTTTATCCAGAAACTCCATGGTTCCTTTCGTTGTTGGCCTGGTGATCCTGTTTTTGATCCTTCTCTTTTTGCTGGTTCGTGCTTTTCAGGGAAAGCGGATCGCACAAGACGCGAACTCGATGTCCCTTTCTCTTTCCTCGTCGGCTGAAGAATCTTCTCAGGAGCCGATCACAGAGACGCGCCATGTCGATCCCGCGGAAGCCGCCTATTTTGAGGATCATCTCATCTTTATCGATGCGAAGAGCGGCATCTTGTATCGCGTTGAAAAAGATCATCCAGCATCCGGTCTGATTAACTTACGCAAAAATCTGGAGGAAACCGGCGGAGTGGAGCATGTTGGCGAGCAGGATGGAAAGATTTATCTCGCCTTTATGGATGGCCGCGGGGGCATCATTTCCGGGCAGCCCGCGAAAATCAGTCTGGAGGATTACTGGCAGGAAGATTGGTTTACCAACCAAAAAGCGGATCCGACGGTGCCGTCGGTCGTGATCAATAGTGTGGAGTACCTCTTCACCCGGCAGGAAAGCGCTCCGGAAGAGACGGTGAACCAGGAAGAAGCGTTAGGAGAAAGCGCGCTTTTGGAAGGCGAGCAGCAGTGAGGAACAAAACGGAGAACAAACAATGAAAAAGAGAGATTTGACGCGATTCAAGACCCCGCACACCTACGCCATCATCTTTTTTGTCGTGTTATTGTGTTGGGGGCTGACGTACTT
>JAEXBN010000029.1 GCA_023394045.1 Bacillota bacterium
AGCCAGCGCCTCATCGATCACATCGATGGCCTTATCGGGCAAAAACCGATCCGTCAAATACCGATCGGTCAGTTCCGTCGCCGCGGCAATCGCTTCATCTGAAATTTTGACATGATGAAACATTTCATAGCGCGGGCGAAGCCCCCGAATGATCTCTTCCGTGTCTTCTTTCGTCGGCTCCGCAACCATCACCGGCTGGAAGCGGCGCTCCAAAGCGGCATCCTTTTCGATGCGCTTTCGGTATTCATCAATCGTCGTCGCTCCAATAATCTGAAGCTTACCTTTCGACAACGCCGGCTTCAAAATATTGGACGCATCCAGCGACCCTTCGGAACTGCCAGCGCCGATGATCGTATGCAATTCATCAATAAAGACGATGACATCGTCGCGGGCGACCAGCTCTTCAATCGTATCCGACAAACGCTGTTCAAAATCGCCGCGATACTTGGTTCCTGCAACCATCGTCGCCATATCGATCGAATAGACCACTTTTCCCATCATGATATCCGGAACATCGCCGGAAACGATCCGCTGCGCCAGTCCCTCTGCAATCGCCGTTTTGCCGACCCCCGGCTCTCCGATGAGCACCGGATTATTTTTCGTGCGCCGAGAGAGGATCTGAATCACGCGGTTGATCTCCTTATCGCGGCCGATCACCGGATCAATGTTGCCCGCTTTCGCTTCCTCATTTAGATTCTTCCCATACTCACTCAGGTTGCTCTCACCCTCGCCGTTTTGTCGCGTTTCGCGCAGCATGCTCACCAGATTCTGATAGATGGCTCGCTTATCCACGTCCGCAATCGTCAGCATGACCGATGCCAGCCCGGACTTATCGTTGAGCATTGCGAAAAGCACATAGTCAGCATAGACCTCCTGCTCGCCGTTTTGCATGGCAATCTGGCGCCCTTGCTCCAAAATGCGGCGCACCGCAGAGGAGGTGTGTGTCGTCGGGGTCGGGCTGGAGCCCGGCTCATTATTGCTTAAAACGATCTTCCGGAGCGTATTGTAGTTCGCGCCGGCTTTAATGAGCGCCTGCGTTTCAATGCCCCCGGTCTTCATCATCGCCAGCAAAACATGCTCCGTATCAATCGTCGCGTGCCGGAAAGAGAAGCTTTCCGCCGCCGCTCCCTGAAGCAATTGTTGGACTGATGTGCGTTTATACTCCATAAGGATCTTTCCTTTCTTCATTCAATTTAACCAGCGCATCGCAGGTCGCATTCAGCTCATCACGATACAGTGCACAGGTTTCATAATCCTCTTCCTGCAACGCAATCTGCATCTTCGCAACCAGTTCGCGCCGGCGCCGCTTCAAATCTCGTCTCTGCTGGGCAAAAGCACGGTCGCGGGCGCTGGCTGGCGGTTCATGATTTTCTTTCCGAGACTGGGAAACCAGCCCCCGAAACAGCTCCTCAAAGGGCGGAAAGGGTATCTCCCGTTCGGAGTCCAAACCCTCTTCTGCTCCCGCATCATCTTCCGCTTCCTGAGCCTCCGCCTGCTCTTCCATATCTTCCTCATCCGCGGCGCCCGGCTGATGTTCCATATCAAAGGTTGGATGAAAGGAGAATTCCATTCCCTGAAAGAACGGTCCTCCCGCATTCGCCTGCTCCAGCATGTTCCGGATCTGATCGGTCAACTGCTGTCCGCCGATCTCTTCCGGCAGCTGATCCATCATTTCCGACAGGCGCTCCTGATAACATGAAGCGCACATCCGCACCTTTTGTGCCTTTCCGTTGACAAAAATGACAATTTCAATATTTGCCTCATGATCACAAAAGTCGCATTTCATCGGGTGCTCCTTTCAACGCAACAACAATATCAGCATATTTCGCAAAATATCCGAGCGAACCCGGTTCCGTTCTTCCGGCGGAACCCCTGCCAATGCATGGTTATCCATCGCCAGAAGCATCAAACGATGTTCCCGTTCCGATAGCATTCCCCGCTCCAAAAAGACGTTCAAAATCCGTCTCGCTTTATCCAAGGTTAACTCTTCGTCGCCCGTCTCGGCAATCACCGCAGAGGCCAGCTCTTCCGGAGATCTTTCCAAGCGGATGATCCGGATATAGCCTGATCCGCCCCTTCGGGACTCTGTATAATACCCTTTATACGGGGTAAATCGGGTGGTCAGCACATAATTGATCTGTGAGGGAGCGCAATCGAAGCGCTGTGCCAGATCGTTCCGGCCAATCTCGACCACGCCATCATCCCCCTCGTCGAAAAGTTCGAGAAGAAACCGCTCAATGCGATTGGTTAATCCCGCCATTTTCGCCTCCCATCTGTCTTCTCGTCATCGATACTCGTTCATTAGATACCCAAAGCAGAGCTTTTGACCTACTTTGACTATTGGTGTAAAAAAAGAATCCATCCGTATGATGGACTCTTTCACTTTAATCGATGAATCTTCAAATGTCAAGGAAGGTCAGACTTGAATGGAAAAGTACGTCTCCAAAAACTGTGCCAATCCCTCTTCCCGATGATCTCCAATCACTAGGTCTGCCATGGTCCGGATATCTTCCACTCCATTCGCCATCGCCACACCGACACCCGCTGCCGCGATCATTTCCCGATCGTTCATGCCGTCTCCCACGGCCATGACCGTTTCATGCGAAAGCCCCAGCCAATCCGCCAGATGCAGCAGTGCCCGGCCTTTTCCGCTATCCTGATGCGTGAGTTCGCTGAAGAACGTTTCGTTCCTCTCCAGCCGGTACCGGTCAGCCAGCACCTGCGATTGCTCAAAGGCCTGTGTGACTGCATCCGTCTCACCCATCAGCGTGACCCGGGAGACGACGATATCTTCCGGTGCCTCCGCAATAGGGCGGATCTGAATCTTCAAGGTTCGCGCTTCCTTTCGCACGGCTGCGTTGGGCTCCGACTCCACGAGATATAAATCCCCCGGTGTCCCCAGCGCAACCTGCACGCCGGGAACCGTGATCTGTTCTCGGATCGTCCAAAAATCCTTCAGCGTCATCGTGTGCTGCTGAATCGGCTCCTCGCGCCCCAGCTGATGAATGATCGACCCCGTATTGGAGATCACAAAGTCCCCCTCGCAGAATCCGGACTGTTCCATCGCCTCCCGAAGCCCGCTGAACGGTCGCCCGGAATTGATCGCCAAATGGATCCCTGCGTTCCGCAACCGATCCAAGGCTCTCCGCGTCCGCGGCGTCACCTGTTTGTTCTCATCGAGAAGCGTCCCATCCAAATCCAGTGAAAGCAGTTGAATCAAATGCTCCCGTTGCGTGAACGGGAGCATTTGTGGTGTAAGAGATGTCGTCAATTTATTCCTCACCTTGTTTCGACGCAGCGATGACTTTTTCAGCAATTTCATTCGGAACCTGTTCATAGTTCTTGAAGGTGCTGGTGTAGAAGCCGCGTCCCTGAGTCATGCTGCGCAGTTCAATCGTATATTCCTGCACTTCGGCATAAGGAACTTCTGCATGCACGACCTGATTTCCGTCCTCATCCTGATCCATACCCAAAATGCGTCCGCGGCGTTTATTCATATCGCCCATGATATCGCCCAGATAGCTGTCCGGAATCGTGATGTCCAGCGCCATCACCGGCTCCAGAAGCACCGGATTGGCGGCTTCCACGCCCTTTTTGAACGCAATCGATGCCGCAATCTTAAACGCCATTTCGTTGGAATCCACCGGATGATAAGAGCCATCGTAGAGCGTCGCCTTCAACCCGGTTACAGGATAACCCGCCAGCGGTCCCTTCGCCAGCGATTCTTCCAACCCCTTTTCGACAGCGGGGAAATAATTCTTCGGAACGGATCCGCCAAACACTTCTTCCGCAAATTCAAACCCTTCCGGAATCGGTTCAAAACGAATGAACACGTCGCCAAACTGTCCCGCGCCGCCGGACTGCTTCTTATGGCGTCCCTGCACGTCGCTCTTTCCTCGAATCGTTTCGCGATACGGAATGACCAGCGGGACACGATGGACGGAAACGCCGAATTTACTCTTCAGCTTGCTGATCATCGTCTGCAGGTGCATATTGCCCTGACCCTTCAGCAGCAGCTGCTTGGTCTCCTTATTCCGCTCGATGGCAAAACCCGGATCCTCTTCCACCAGCTTCGCCAGGGAAGGACTCAGCTTATCATCATCGTTTTTACTGTCTGCCTGAATCGCAAAGGTCAGCGTCGGCGCAGGCACCCGCACCTTCTTAAAGGCGATGGCATCTGGCTTTGAAGCGATCGTATCGCCGGTGGATAGCTTATCCAGTTTCGAAAAGGCGCCAATATCTCCGGCAACAATCTCATCGGTATCCAAATGGGATTTTCCGCGTTCATAGAACATGCCTGCCGGCTTCAGCACTTCGCCCGTGCCCAGCTGGATCAGCTCCTGTCCCTTTTTCACCGTTCCGCTGACCACTTTAACCAGAGAAACCTTCCCTAGGAAGGGATCCACGGTGGTTTTGAAGACTGCCGCACGCAGCGGCGCGGTGGGATCCATCGATACCGGATCGCCCTCCACGGGGCGGAATCCGGAATGAGCGCGTTCATCATTCGGCGCCGGCATGTATTTTATCGCCGCATCCAGCAGCAGATCAAGTCCTGCCCCCGTCGTTGCGGATCCGGCAATCAAAGGAACCGCCGAACCGTCCAGCATCGCCTGCGTCATGCCTCGCGCGATTTCTTCCTCAGAGAACGACTCTCCCTCAAAGAACTTATTCATGAGCTCCTCGTCCGTCATGGCGATCAGCTCGACGATCTCATCATAAGCGGCGTCCACTTCCGCCTTCCGCAATTCAGGAATTTCAACTTCAACCGCCTTAAATCCATCATACTTGAATGCTTTTTTATCGATGATGTCGATGATGCCTTCGAAGGAATCCCCCTGCCCCAGCGTCAAAGTCAGCGGAACCACTTTCTTCCCAAAACGCTGATGCAGTTCGGAAACCTGCACGTTGAAATCCACGTTGGGTTTGTCCATCTTATTCAGGAAGATGATGCGCGGAAGATGAATCTTTTCCGTATAGTTCCAATAAATTTCCGATCCCACTTCAATCCCTGCCGATGCATCAATCACCATCAATGCGGCTTCTGCGGCACGCAGAGAAACCAAGACCTCGCCCATGAAATCAAAATATCCCGGAGCATCCAGCAAGTTCACTTTCACATTTTTCCACTCCACCGGCAGCACGCTCAGACCGATGGAGATTTTTCTTGCCTGTTCTTCCGGATCATAATCCGAAACCGTATTTCCATCTTCCACTTTCCCCATCCGCTCAATCGCGCCAGTTAAATACAGCAGCGCCTCAGAAAGTGTCGTTTTGCCTGAACCGCTATGTCCAACAAAGGCAAGGTTCCGAATTTGTTCCGTCTTATATTTTTTCATTCCTTCCTCCTCATGGGTCTGTCCGAGCGTCACTGCTCCACAAAGATCCTCATTTTGCGTTCGCTTCTCATTTTTCTTTTTCGCTGGCTTGAAGATAGGATTCCAAGGCATCGACTAGCTCATGAGAAGATCCGACCAATGTTCCATTGGATTTAATCAATCCCACCACATATAAATTCACATAGCTGAATTGCGACTCCCCGAGCCGATGGAGCGCATCCAACTTTTCCTGAACATCCGCGCCCTGCGTGCGAACATCCGAATAGAGACCGATCACCGGGGTCTTTCGCGCATACGCGATCCCGATCTCCGCAGCAACACCGGCGTCGATGCTCAGTCCATCTAAGACCGCGATCATCAGATCGCACTCCTCAACCTTTTGTGTATCCACCGAGGCAATCATCACGCTGTCCGCATAGCGCGACTTGTCGTTGATGTCCTCTTGCTCCTGGGGCACATACAGATCAATCGATTCCGACACTGCCCGTATCATACGTGCCAGTTGGGCATTAAAAAGCTGTTCTGCTTCACTGAACAGCGGCGCAGCCAGATAAATCTTCACTCACGTCTCTCCTTCCAATCGCTTTCCCACATTATAGCAAAGATAATCGCATCCGGTAAACCGCTTTCCACTCCAATATGATACAATACGTCCCGGAGAGAGTTCCCCGGGACGTATGGCGTTCTGAAACAAGAAAATTTTCATCTCCTTTTGCAGTATTAGCTCAGCTGGATAGAGCGTCCCCCTCCTAAGGGGAAGGCCGAGGGTTCGACTCCTTCATACTGCGTTGCCCGCTTTGGCGGGCTTTTTCTATTGCGTCTCCCGCACACGACCCAGCGCCGCAAGCCCCTCGGGAGGCCTTTTCGTTTGCGGCCGCCCGAAAGTTTTTGAACCGCGATGCTATTCTTTCTACAGCAAGCCCTACAGCAGCTCCTACAGCAAACCGGCAACAAACCGGAAAAAGCCCTGCACCGCTCTCATCGCCCGCGTCGGAAGGCTGGCGCGAACGGTCGCATCATGCGCCACCACATCAATCACCTTGATCAACTGCCCATCCTGATAAACCGACAATTCCCCAAATTTCTGTTCTTTGTCCGTCGGCGCCTTCACATTTTCCATCAGATCGGTATGAACGTCATATTTGCTCTCGCCAAAGGTAAAGGTGGAATAAGACTCGCTGGGATACAGCACCACAGAGCCTTCGTCCGAGGTCGGCATCTCATACCGCCCTACTGGCTTTGCCGCATCGACGATCGCATGGAACTGGAACGAACCGGCGGCAAGATCGATGAGCTCCTTTGTGGTTCTCCAGCGGGCATCATCCGAATCCGCGCCTAAAACCACCGTCACGACCTCAAACGGCGTGCTGTCGATGGAAGAGGTCAGCTCAAAGGTTCCGGCAAAGCAATAGCCCGCTTCCTCCGTCGTTCCCGTTTTCAACCCCGTCATTCCCGGCAAATCGACCGACGTTTTCGCCAATGTCGATGTTCCCTGAAAATGGCGTTCCGGTTCGTTCACGGTCTTGGTCTTCACAAATTCGCGCACTTCCGGGAAGCGCTTCAAAATTTCCGCAATCAATCGGAATAAATCTCTGGCGGAAGCGGTATTGTATTGCCCATTTTCCGTCAATCCATGAGCATTAAAGAACGTCGTGTTGGTCATGCCCAGTTCTTTGGCGGTCTGATTCATGCGCTCAGCAAAGGCGGCTTCGGATCCGGAAACCACCTGGGCAATTTGATCAGCCGCATCATTTCCTGAAACCACCATCATGCCAAAGATCAGCTGCTCCAGCGACAGCTGTTCTCCTGCCACCAGTCCATAACTGGAATTTCCTGGAACATTCAGCGCCGCAGCCGATGCCGAAACCGTAATCATCTGTTGCGGATCCAGCGCTCCGGATTCGATCTCGCTTTTCACAATATAGTAGGTCATCAGCTTGGTCAGGGAGGCGATCGCCCTGGGCGTGTCGCTTCCCTTTTCCATCAACACCCGGCCTTCAGTCGGTTCTCCCATCAGCATCGTAGGGATCTGGTCATAGTAGGTGAAGCCGGATCGATAGGCATCCGCGCTATCGCCATCAAATGGAGGAAGAGAAAGCGGCACCACCTCAGCCGGCGCCGCATTCACGACCGCACCGCCGAGGATCTGAATCATCATCGCCAGAGCCAGCAGCCCTGCAACAAGTCGTTGTTTGAGTTTCACCGCATCGCCTCCCACAAATCCCGCAAATGGTGCATCATGTTCACATCCATTTTCTTAGGGTACGCAAACCCTTCTCTTTCGTTCAGGCGCAAACCTGCCTTGCGGAACAACATGCAAGCTTGAAACAGGGCGTCCCAGATTCGCCCCGCATCCGTGCGCGCATAGGAACGAGCCAAATGGTCAAATTCCACCTCATCCATATAGGCCTTCAAATTACAGCCGTCCCGACCCAAATTGATCAGAAAAGAAGAGTCGGACGCAACCGCTGCCTCATTCATCTTCCAAAGTGTCGTGCGCAGGCGTTCCATCACGCGCTGCGCCACAATGAGATTCCCGCTGACCAAAGCTGCCGCCGTGTCTGTGGCCTCCTTAAAAAACTTCTGGCACCACATTTCATATTCTTGCTCCGTCGGCTTTTTGGTGCGGCGTGAAAGATCCGTCGCTTCCGACCGGTCGGCATAGGCTCCTTCCGGATCATAGCAAACGGCAACCAGCGAATCCTCAGCAAGCAGCGCCCGGATACGAGCTTCCTCAGCCACCACTAGGTCTAGGCGAATATCGCTCGCCAAAAGGATGCGGTACGCGGGATCCGGCTGAATTTGCGTTTTTCCCACCTGAAGCGTCTCCTCGCCGAAGCGGGCGGACCAATCCTCTTGCTCGATCTCATCGGTATACGCACGAACCAGAACAATGAATTCATAGGGATCTGACTCGCGCTGCACGGCCGCCTTATTCACTCGGGGTCCCGTTTCAAACAGAGCGCGAACGGACTCGTGCTCTGCAGCCCAATCCGTCATGGTCTGTAAAATTCGTTCGTCCATGTGTTTCCTCATTTCTTTTTTACTGACTTGTCTGTATTATAACGAATGCAGCAAATCACGAAAAGAAAACGAGGATAAACTCACCTGTGACGGGCCTTTTTTTCCTTCCGCCGCATGATTTCTAGTGCGATCAAACCCACTCCGGCCACCAAACCAATCACTGCCCAAAGCAACGTACGGAGAACATCTCCCGTTCGCGGTGCCTCCGTCTTCGATGTCCTAACCGTAATGGACGGGTCCTCCGCATTCGCCTTTCGCTGCGATGCTGCGTCTGCTTTTCGATCGAGAGGCGCATCCGAATGGGGTTCAAGTTTTGGTTCAGCTTTTGGCTCGGCTTGAGGTCCGGCATCAGATTTGGTCTTTGGTTCTGTTTTAGGTTCTGCCTCAGATTTCGTCTTCGTTTCCGTTTTAGGTTCTGCCTCAGGCTTTACCTTGGGTTCCGTTTTGGGTTCTGCATCAGGTTCGGTTTTTGGCTTCGATGGTGGTTCCGGCTGAGGTTCAGGCTTGGAATCGGGTTTTGGTTCGGGTTTCGGATCCGGTTTTGCGTCTGTCTTCGAATCCGACTTAGGCTCCGGTTCTGGGTTCGGCTCAGGAGAAGGTTCCGGCTTGGGTTCAACAGGTAAAGCGGCGCTGTCCGCCTCGCTGGGAGCCTGAGACGCTTCGGATTCCGGTTTGGCGTTCTTGTAGACAACCGTAAACGTGTCGCTGATCACAGCGGGCTTCATGACCACAGAGCCAAGCCACTGGGTACTTTTCATCGGATCCGTGTTCGTCGCATATCCCGTCCACTCCGGATGTCCCGTGAAATCCGGACGCGTCACGGTCAACGTATACGTTCCGTCCGGCGCCGACTCGGGAATCGTAAACGAGAGCTGATATCCGGAATCCTCTTTTTCTAATAAAGACTCCCGGCTCAGCGGATCCGTCTGTTCTTTGCTCAGTTGAATCGCAGGATCTTGGGATTCCGCCTTCATTCCGGGGATCGCGTATCCCGAAATCGCGGGAAATGCGTATTTTCCCGGCGCATCGATCTCCATCTTTTTCTGCTCCTCCGTCGGGCGCACCGCGTCGCGGAGCACCATCAGATGCGTTTCCGCAATTAAATTCACCGCCAGCCCGGAATCCGTGTATTCCGGTTCCCAGAGGGATGCATTTTTCTCATCAAGTTCTTTCATCGTTTCCGTTGCCTTAGAGGGACGGACGATTTGATCAGAAATCTCCGCCTGCTTGAACGCTAAGTAAACCAAGTCCTGATCGAGATAGGGTTTGCCTTCTCCCACATGGTTATAATGCAGCGCCCGCCCAGCCAGATCAAAATCCTCGTCGGTAACGCCGAAGACAGAACGAAGACGCGGAAATACGGTATCGGATTTGGTGTATTTTCCTCGTTTGGGGATGGAGTCCTCCCCTCCCATGATAAAGTCGGGCTGACCATGGATATCAATACAAAACAGCCTATTTTCAGGCTGTGCGTAGCTTTCCGCCTCCTCGTAGCTGGTCACGGATAGGGGTACCGCATACAGCAGAAAAATGCCGTTCCGCTCCGGATAGCGCACCTCGGCAAAAGGATCTCGTTTGATCTTCGTCTTGACCATTTTCACTTTGGCATCAGGATGCCGGACAAAGAGAACATGAAAAGTCGATGGGATACTCGCATCAATACGTCCTGTTGGAAACATCAGCGAAGCAATGAGCATGAGGCAGACCAACACGTGCAACAGGGACAACCGGATTCGTTTCATCAGTGATTCTCCTCTCTGAAGTTCGAGATGGCGGGAGCTCTTCTCCCGCTTTCTTTCACTATACGAAGTCCTAAATTTTCAAGTATCCCAGATTCCGTCCCCTTTTTTCATCACTGTCGCACCGTGGTATCGCCGCGTTGGATGGTAAACCATCGGAATTGGCCTGTATCCCGCGTTGTCGCAGGGTCGGTGAAGACGGTTCCGAAAGAGCGCCATTTCAAGGCACAAAAACACAAAAATAAAAAAAGCTGAACGGGATCCATCGCCCATTCAGCCACGTCCTATTCCATGGGACTCAGAAAAGCCCTTCCGGTCATCCTTTCCTGAGCCTCCGTCCATCCGATCCATGCGGGAAAAGGGACTCGAACCCCCACGTCATGGACACCAGATCCTAAGTCTGGCGCGTCTGCCAATTCCGCCATTCCCGCTCACTGCAAAAAAATAAGGGTGGGTAAAGGGATTCGAACCCTTGGTCTCCAGAGCCACAATCTGGCGCCCTAACCAGCTAGGCCATACCCACCACATGCCGGTTTTTGAATTATAAAGGACATTCCGCACAATTGTCAAGCATGACAACAAAATAAGGGTGCACCATCTCAAAGAATCACATAGAATGGAAGAAAAGGTCGGCCATTTTTGCTTTCATCCGGCCGGTCATGCGAAAGGAGTCATCATGCGCTTCGATTCTGATTATATTGAGGGATGTCATCCGGCCATTCTGGAGCGGATGAGGGAAACAAATCTGATTCAGGAACCCGGCTATGGCGTGGATCAATATTGCGCATCCGCCCGAACAAAAATCCGCGCGGCCTGTCAGCGGGAAGATGTGGATGTTCATTTTTTAGTCGGTGGCACGCAGGCCAACGCGACGATCATCGCCCATGCCCTGAGACCTTATCAGGGCGTTCTCAGCGCCGTCACCGGGCACATCAATGGCCATGAAACGGGCGCTGTGGAATCCAAAGGGCATAAGATTCTTCCGCTTCCATCAAAAGATGGAAAAATTGCGCCTCAACAGGTCGAGGAGGCGCTGATTCGCTATTGGGCGCAAGATCAGCCCGAACATGAAATCGAACCCAAAATGGTCTATCTCTCTCAGCCGACGGAGCAGGGAACACTGTATACGCTTGCCGAACTCAACGCCTTCCGTACGATCTGCGACAAATACCATCTTTATCTGTTTGTGGATGGCGCACGGCTCGGCTATGCGCTGGCGACGCCCTCCTGCGATGTCATGCTCCCGGATCTTGCCCACCTGACCGATGTCTTCTATATTGGCGGAACCAAGGTCGGCGCGATGTTTGGCGAAGCCGTCGTCATCGTCCATCCGGATCTGATGCCCCGTTTCCGCCACTCCATCAAACAAAATGGCGGGATGCTGGCCAAAGGGCGCTTCCTCGGGATCCAGTTCGATACGCTGTTCACAGACGCGCTCTATACAAAAATTGCAGCTCACGCCATCGAACTCGCCGACCGTCTCCGCCAGGCGTTAAGAGACGAGGAAATTCCGCTCTTTTCGTCTTCTCCCACCAATCTTGTCTTTCCCATTCTCCCGCCAAAGCAAGTTGAACGTCTGGAAGCGCTCCATGCCTTTGAACGCTGGGACACGATGGAGGATGGCCGTATCGCCGTCCGTTTCTGCACCAGCTGGGCAACACGCGATGAAGCCATCGAAACGCTGATCCGCGATATCCATGACACGAAAATAAAATAGACGGCATCCACGCGGTGCGTGCCGAAAGAAAATCACTCTAAAAATCATCAAAATAAAACAGCCTCTGTGCACGGAAGACCATACTTGATTCCGTGCGCAGAGGCTGTTTTGTTCGATCACTCCACATAGGGAGCAAACAGATCTCGAACCAACGCAAGCGTCCCCTCGGAATCCGCAATAAAATAGCTCACCCCATCAATATAATCGCCTTCGCCGGGGAGCGTGTGCATCTCCACACCGCCAGCCAGCGCCCGAAACGCGCCAATGGCATGACCCGCAAAGGGAAGCGCCGGAAGATTCGTCTTCGCGTGCGATGCAAAAGCGTGCATTAAAAGCGGCAGACGGTAAAAACGAGCCGGCGAAGCAAGCTGATGCATCGCTTCTTTAAGAAAAGCCTGCTGGGCAGACACGCGCCCCATATCACCATCTGCATAACCCTGACGATGACGCAGGTAGCTCAGACTTTCCGTCCCGTCCAGAACATGATCCCCCGTCCGATAAACTTCGCCCTCCACCGGTTCTGCATCTTCCGGCACATCGTAGCGGACGCCGCCTCCGGCATCAATCATGGCTTTCACGGTCTCATAATCCACTTCAACGTAGTAGTCCAGATCTAATCCCAGAAAATCCCGAACCGTCTGAACCGTCAGGTCAATCCCGCCATAGGCATGCGCATGGTTGATCTTGTCCAGCTCTCCGTCGACATAAACGCGCGTATCCCGCGGAATGGACAGACCGACTAAACGGCCTTCCGAGGGAATAAAGCGGAACAGCATCATGGTATCCGTGCGCTGTGGATCGCCCGCGCCCGTATCATCGACGCCAACCAGCAGGAAAAGAACATCGCCATCCCCTTCAATCGAACGGAGCCTATTTCCCTCTTCTGCGGCAGGAACCGAAAGCGATGCCTTGCTCTGATCCCAGAAAAAAAGATAAGCCAAGCTGCCGGCAATGCCGATCACCACGATCAAGACAAACAAGGTCATCAAGCAGGATCCGCATCCCTTGTGTGGCTTGTGCGCCGGATCGGAATGCGTTTCCGGCTCTTCGTCAGATCTCCTGCGAAAATAGGACTCTGACGCATCCGTGCGCCGGGCTTGATCCCGCACCTCACGCGTATCAATGGGCACTGTATCCCGACTGCGATCCCGTCCCGCAAACCACTTCATGATTCATTGATTCCTTTCGCAATCTCCATGAGACGCCTCATGCGATGGACCACCCCGGAACGCCCCAGAGGAGGCTCCATCGTTTCTCCCAGTTCCCGATAATTGGCCATCGGATGCTCCAGCCGCGCCTGCGCCAGCGACACCAGGGACTCTGGTAAGCCGGAAAGCCCCATATGGTGTTCAATCCGGCGAATCGCTTCAATCTGCTCTAATGCCGCGCGATATTGTTTATCCAAATTCGCAATTTCCGCATTGGATTTGCGGTTGATCTCGTTTCGGACTTCTTTCCCCGCCTTCACGTTTTCCAGCTCCAGCATGGCCTGAGAAGCCCCCATCGCGACAAGCAGATCGCTCATCACCTCCGAGTCTTTTACGTAAAACACATCGCTTTCGCTTCTCCGCGTCATCTTTACCGCCAGCTGCAGCACATGAAAAATCGTCTCGAACAGTGCGCTGTCCGGCTCGCCTTTCGTCACAATCTCCAGATGGTAGGATTTCGCCGGATCCACAATGGAGCCCGCCGCCAAAAAAGCGCCCCGAAGATACGCCCTGGCATTCTTTTCAATCGACAGCCGTCCCAGAATCCGTTCCCGTTCCGGAGGCGCGATGCCCCCCAACGGATCCATTCCGCTGGCTTGCATCAAGGCATCCATGGATGCCGAGGGCAATTCACAAAAATACATCGGGCGCTGCTGCAGGCGATCATTCTGCTGCGCGCGCACTTCCATCGTTTCGCCATATAAAAAGCGCGCCAGCATCACGGCACGGCCAACCACATCCGGATGCTCCGATAAAAAGCGCAAATGCGCCTCCCCCTGCCGGAGCACCAAGGTTCCCGCCAGCCGCGCTAATGCCGAAAGTTCCAGCATCGCTTCAATTCTGGATCTCAGAGGCAGATGCGCTAACTCTGTTTTCGTGTCCGTTGAAAAGCTCATGGCGTCCCGCCGCCTCCGCGACTATTGCGAGATTTTCTTCCTCTGGGCGTTCCCGTAAATGCCTGTTGAACCATGTTGCGTTCCGAATCGTGGCGAAGCAGTTTCACCGCCTTGCGCCATGGCATGTAGGTCATATCGCAAAAGCCTTCTTCCCGCTGAGGCTTACGGTCTCCCCCTTCTTCCGTCATCGTATAGTAGTGCACGGTTTTATGGACGATCTCCCCGCCCGGTTTTGTATAGTTATATCGGACGAAGCCAATGTAATGATCGACCCGACACACCAGTCCGCTCTCTTCACGCACTTCACGGAGGGCGGTTTCCTCAAGCGTTTCCCCGGCTTCTGTCCGGCCTTTCGGCAAAACCCAGTCGCCCCGAAACTTGCGGAGCACCAACACGTCCCGTCCCTGAATGATGACGCCGCCTGCGCTTGTTTCTTTCATCGCCCCTCCTTTCTGCTCTGTTCCGGATCGTTATATCATGAATTCATGAAGTGAATATGATTGATTGCTCTGAAATTCGTTTAAGGCGCGTCCTCGATGTCCCTCAGTTCCACAGCGGACGATCGCGATGCGAAACAGCAACCGGATAGGCCGCCTGGCGCAGGCGCTCCCCCAAAAGCTCCGCCATCGCCACGGAGCGGTGCCGGCCACCTGTACATCCCATGCCGACGGTCAGCGTTCGTTTCCCTTCCCGCAAATAAAAAGGCTCCAAAAATTCGAGCAAACTGGTTACGCGAGAGAGAAATTCCCCGGTCTCCGGAAATCCCGTCACATATTCCTGCAGCTCCGGATCCAGCCCGGTGCGGTTTTTTAATTCCGGAACATAGAACGGATTGTTGATAAAGCGCACATCGAAGATCAGATCCGCATCGAGCAAAATCCCATGTTTGAACCCAAAAGAGATAAGGGAAATCAGCAATTTCGGAGATTCTCCCTCCGGAAGAAACATCTGATCGATTTTTTCCTTCAGCTGGCCGAGACTGAGCGTCGACGTGTCGATGACATAGTCCGAGGCGCGCCGCAAGCCATCCAACAGCTGCTTTTCACGCTGGATTCCGTCATAGATATTTCCTGCTTTATCCATGGGGTGCGGCCGGCGCTTCTCTTTATACCGGCGAATCAGTGCTTCATCCGTCGAGGTCAGGAACAGCAAGGTGATGCTCAGCGTATCGTCGGCGCGAAGCGCCTCCACCGTCGATTGCAGGCGATCGAAAAATTCGCCTCCCCGAATATCGACCCCCAGCGCCACCTGCGAAATCGGATGATCGGCGCGCTTGGTCAAATCAATAAAATTGCGGATCAGCTGAGGCGGGATATTGTCCATGCAATAGTAGCCCATATCTTCAAAAAGATGCAGAGCCGAACTCTTTCCGGCTCCGCTCATTCCTGTGATGACAACAATACGCACGCCTCCCCCTTCCCGCATCAACGTGTTCTTTCTCCGTTCAAGGTCTCTATGATCTGTTTTTCGTCATCCCGTCGTTTTCCGCTTCACGGCCAATGATGCGGACTTCCGGTTCCAAATGAACCCCAAACTTTTCCGCCACAATCTCCTGTACATGGTGAATCACGGTCAAAACGTCCGCTGCTGTCGCGTGTCCCTGGTTGATGATAAAACCGCAATGTTTTTCGGAAACCGCCGCATCATGGTAGGCGTATCCCCGGAGCCCTGAATCCTGAATCAGCTTTCCCGCATAATATCCCGTCGGGCGCTTGAACGTGGATCCTGCTGAATACTTCTCCAGCGGCTGCTTGCTGGCGCGCCGCTCCATGAACTCCTGATACCTCGCCATGATTTGATCGGGATCATCGGGCTTGAGCGTAAAGGTCACTTCCGTCACCACCATGCCTTCCGTCATCATGCGGGAATGACGATATCCCATCTCCATTTCATCCAAGGTCAGCGTGCGCAGCTGCCCCTCGCGGTCAATGGCATGAATGGACGTCACCACATCCTTCATCTCACGGCCATAGGCTCCGGCATTCATGATCACACCGCCGCCCACCGTTCCGGGGATTCCGGAAATTTCCTCCATTCCCGACAGCCCCGCGCGAAAGCTCAGCTTTGCCGCGCGCGTCAGCGATGCCCCTGCCTGGCAGATCACCTGATTTCCATCGACCACCACATCCGCAAAATTGGAGCCCATCCGAAGCACAACGCCTTCAATTCCTCCGTCGAGCACCAAGAGATTGGAGCCGTTGCCGATCACTGTGCAGGGAATTTGTTTGGATCTCAAGTAGCGGATCGTCCGCAAGGCTTCTTTTTCTGAAGTCACATCAATCAACACATCGCATGGCCCGCCCACATGAAATGTGGTCAATTCTGCCAGCGGCACATTTTCGCGCATCAGCCCATAGGCGCCTCCGGCCAGGACGGCACGCTGTGTCTCGTCGATCATCATCTTCCTCCCCCATATCCTTTTTTCATTTTACCCGAAAATACAGTTTGACCGCAAAACACACAAGAAAACAGCCGCCCGACGGAAAGAGTCGGGCGGCTGCTGTCAAGCCATCAAGCGTTGATTGCCGCATCAAGCATTGGTTGCTGTATCAATATTCCATATTCGCGAGACGAACATAGCCTGCATAGCGCTCCTTCGCCACGCGCTCTGCCTCAGCATACAATTCGTTGGCTTCCTCCGGGAAATTACGTTTCAGGGAGCTGTAGCGCACCTCGCTCATCAGGAATTCCTGGAAATCGCCCGTCGGCTCCTTCGAATCGAGGATGAACGGATTCTTCCCTTCCTCAGCCAGCATCGGATTGTAGCGCCACAGATGCCAATAGCCGGCTTCCACCGCCTGTTTCTCGCGCGTCTGGCTCTTCGTCATGCCGATGCGGATCCCATGATTGATGCATGGCGCGTAAGCGATAATCAGCGACGGTCCTTTGTAGGCTTCCGCCTCGCGAATCGCTTTAATCGTCTGATTCTGGTTCGCGCCCATGGCGATCTGCGCCACATAGACGTAGCCGTAGGTGGACTGCATCAATCCCAGATCCTTTGACTTGACGCGCTTACCCGAGGCTGCAAACTGAGCCACCGCCGAGAGCGGCGTCGCTTTGGATGCCTGTCCGCCGGTATTGGAGTACACTTCGGTGTTCATGACCAAGATGTTGATGTCCTTGCCCGAGGCGAGCACGTGATCCAGTCCGCCGTATCCAATATCGAAGGCAAATCCATCGCCGCCGAAGATCCACTGCGATTTCTTGACGAGATAATCCTTCATCGCCAAAACTTCATCGATCAGCTTCTGTCCTTCTTCGTTATCCACCTTCTCCGTTCCGGTGACGATATCCGCCATCGCAGCTTTGGAGGTGCTATACTCATCTTTGCCTTCCAGCCATGCCTCAAAACGCGCATTCCATGGTGTCTCAAGATTCAGCGCAAGGAATTCGCTCATGCGTTTGGCCAGCAGATCGCGGTTGGATTCTGCGGCAAGCATCATGCCATATCCATATTCCGCAGCATCTTCAAAGAGCGAGTTGCCCCATGCCGGACCGCATCCTGCGGCATTGACCGTATACGGCGTCGCCGGAGCGGAAGCGCCCCAGATGGAGGAGCATCCGGTCGCATTGGCGATCAGCATATGATCCCCATAAAGCTGAGTGATCAATTTGGCGTATGGCGTTTCACCGCAGCCTGCGCAAGCGCCCGAGAATTCAAGCAGCGGCTGCTGGAACTGCGAGCCTTTCACTGTGAACTTATCCATCAGATCATCTTTGTAGCCGACCTTCTCTGTCGCAAATTCCCAGTTTTCTTTCTGTTCCTCGTAATTTTCTTCAAACGGCTTCATGACCAGCGCCTTGGTCTTGGCCGGGCAGACATCCACACAGTTGGAGCATCCCGTACAATCGCGATGCGAAACCTGGATGCTGAACTGGTAGGAAGCCATGTTCTTGCCAATGGCGGTCTTCGTATCGAAGCTGTCCGGTGCCTCGGCCGCTTCGTCCTCATTGAGGAGGAAGGGGCGAATGACGGCATGCGGGCAAACGTAAGAGCACTGGTTGCACTCGATACAATTTTCCGGGATCCACCGCGGAGTGAACAGCGATGTTGCACGCTTTTCAAACTCGGAAGTTCCCTGATCCCAATGTCCATCCATCCGGTCGGTAAAGGCCGACACGGGGAGATCATCGCCTTCGTTGCGCAGCATCGGACGAACGACATCGCGGAAGAATTCGGTTGTTCCAGCCAGATCCACCGGCTCATCTTCTGCCGTTGCCCAGCTTTCCGGAACCTCCACTTTCACCAACGCGTTGATTCCGGCATCCACCGCCTTATTATTCATCGCAACCACATCATCGCCCTTGTGCCCGTAAGACTTCACGATCGAGTCTTTGAGATGCGCCACGGCTTCATCCAGCGGAAGAACCTTGGAGAGGTTGAAGAATGCCGACTGGATGATCATGTTGGTGCGGTTCCCCAAGCCAATTTCCTGCGCCAGCTTGGATGCGTTGATGATGTAGAAGTGAATATCATTCTGCGCAATGTAGCGTTTCAGGGACCCCGGAAGATGCTGATCCAGCTCCTCTGCGTCCCAAGTGCAGTTCAGAAGGAACGTTCCGCCCTGTCTCAGGCCGCGAAGCAAATCATACTGTGTGACATAAGCCTGATTCGAGCAGGACACGAAATCCGATTCATCCAAAAGATAGGTGGAACGGATGCGCTTTTTACCGAAACGCAAATGGGAAATCGTCAAACCGCCCGATTTTTTCGAATCGTAGTAGAAATATCCCTGTGCATTCTGATCCGTATTATCGCCGATGATTTTAATCGCCTGTTTATTCGCGCCGACCGTTCCGTCCGAACCAAAGCCCCAGAATTTGCAGCGGGTGGTTCCTTCATCGCGGATGCGAAGAATTTCAGACTGATCCAGCGACAGGTTGGTCACATCATCTTCAATGCCGATCGTGAAATGATTTTTAGGCTGATCCTGCTCCAGGTTGCGGAACACAGCAAGCAGATGCGTCGGGGTGGTGTCCTTTGAGCCCATTCCATAGCGGCCGCCCACGACGACAGGATGACGATCGGTCTGATACAGCGCTGCCTGCACGTCCAAGTACAGCGGTTCGCCAATCGCGCCTTTTTCTTTTGTCCGATCCAGCACGGCGATCCGTTTTGCCGTCTTCGGCAGCGCTTCCAAGAAGTGCTTCACACTGAACGGACGATAGAGACGAACTTTCACCATGCCCAGATTATTGTTGCCCCGCGCAGCTTCCGCATCGATCACTTCTTCCATCGCTTCGCAAGCGGAACCCATCAAGACAACGATATTCTCTGCTTCCGGATTTCCATAATAATCAAACAGGTGATACGAACGGCCCGTCTTTTCGCTCACTTCTTCCATATATTTTTCAACAACGGGAATCACGTCTTCATACTGTTTGTTTCCCGCTTCCATGTTCTGGAAAAAGATGTCCGGCGACTGCGACGTTCCCAGCGTCTTGGGATGACCCGGATTCAGCGCGTTCTTGCGGAATTCATCAATCTTTTCAAAATCGACCATGTCCGCCAGATCTTTATAATCCCAGACCGCCACTTTATTGATTTCATGCGAGGTACGGAAGCCGTCGAAGAAATGGCAGAACGGAAGCGATGCCTCAATCGCCGAAAGGTGGGCGACGGCGCCAAGATCCATGACTTCCTGAACAGAGCTGGAGCACAGGAAGGCAAAACCCGTCATGCGAGCCGCGTTGATATCGGAATGGTCGCCGTAAATGGACAGAGCATGCGAAGCCACCGCACGAGCAGCCACATGGAAGACGCCCGGCAAAAACTCTCCCGCAATCTTATACATATTGGGCAGCATCAACAGGAGTCCCTGCGAAGCCGTATAGGTCGTCGTCAGCGCGCCTGCGGCAAGCGACCCGTGCACTGCTGCTGCCGCTCCGGCTTCGGACTGCATCTCGACCACATGCACCGGTTCGCCGAAAATGTTCTTCATCCCATTCGCAGCCCACGTATCCACATGATCCGGCATTGGAGACGCCGGCGTGATCGGATAAATCGTCGCCACTTCCGTAAACGCGTACGAAACGTAAGCCGCGGCTTCATTCCCGTCCATCGTTTTGTACTTCTGTGCCATAGTACCTCCTATTGTTTCGCTTCTGCTTTCGAGACATTCGAAAACCAGGCCTCATTCCAGACAGCCGGAAGAGTCCCTACACGCCATTAGTATAAGTCATAACCTCTCCAACCGTCAACGAAGCGTCCAAGCGGAAAATGGCTTATTTGCGCCGTTTGAATCAATAAAGCATCACAGGGAACATTTTGAAATGTTTTATATCCGGAAAAATTCAGACCGTCTCCTTCATCCGGCAAAATGCAGGCAACCTCCATTGCCCAGCCATTACAGGATCCCGTCCTCTTTTGCCATGGCATTTGCTTCCGCGATCAGCCGTTCATTCAGTTCCACCGCCGCATTGTAGCCCATGCGTTTCAGGCGGTTATTGCGCACGGCCACCTCGATAATCATTGCAATATTCCGCCCCGGCTTGACCGGAACGGTAATGGACGGCAGGCGCACCCCGAGAATTTCCGTAAAATTATCGGTAATGCCGAGGCGGTCATATTCCTTTTCATCTTCCCAATCTTCCAGTTCGATGACCATGTCGATCTGCGTATCTTCCTTCACCGAACCGATGCCGTAAAGCCTCCGGATATCCAGGATTCCCAGACCGCGGATCTCCATATAGTGGCGGATATTCATCGGCGCCTCACCCACCAAGTAATCATCAATCCGGGTCACATTGACCACATCGTCCGCGACGAGGCGATGTCCGCGAATCAGCAGATCCAGCCCCGTCTCCGACTTTCCGACCGCACTTTTTCCCCGAATCAGAACCCCCATGCCGAAGACTTCCATCAGACCGGCATGCATCGTCGTCTGCGGCGCCAAAAAATGCTCCAAGATCTGGCTCAGCTGAGCAATCAGCTTGGTCGTCTGAAGCGGCGTGCGCAGGATCGTTTTATCATAATAATCTGCCAGGTCGAGAATGTCTTTTGTGATGGACTGATTGTACGTATAGATCATCGCGGGAATCGGGTAGCTAAAGACTCCGCGAAAACGCTCATAGCGCTGTTGCGGCTCCATGTGCATGTAATAAATGTACTCCACACGACCGATCACCTGCACGCGCCCCCAGGGGAAATTTTCCATAAATCCCGCCAGCTGCAGCCCCGGACGGTTCACGTCCGGCCCTGTAATCACGATCGAATCAAAATCCGAGGATTTCGACACGATCTCCAATCCCATCTTTTCGACGAGCGTTTTCAGCTTTACCGTTTTCTGTTGTGTTTCCATCGCTCACTCCTCTGATTGATTCCGCTCACCCTCCAATGGCTGCTCACTCTACCGATTGATGCTACTCCCCTCATCCGATGGACGCGGATGTTGCGCAAAGTAAGCGGTCACTGCTGCCGCGCTGCGCCGATTCATGCCGGGAACGGCGGCCAAGGTCTCCTCATCCGCTTCCCGAATCCGTTTCACGGAGCCAAAGGCACGCAACAATGCAGTTCTTCGCGCCGGTCCAATTCCTGGAATTTCGTCCAGTTCGGAAGAGAGCATCGTCTTAGAGCGCAAATTCCGGTGAAAAGAGATCGCAAATCGGTGCACTTCTTCCTGCACGGCATAAAGATAGCGATACAGAGGAGAGGTCGGCGGCGGGGCAATTTCCTCTCCCCGATAGAGAAGCGCCCGCGTCGTGTGGTGATCATCTTTAACCAAACCGACGACGGGAATCGACAACCCCCTGGAGCGCAAGACTTCTTCCGCCACATGCACCTGACCTTTTCCGCCATCCATGAGAATGACCGATGGAAAGGCGCCAAAGCCATGCTCCGTCTTCCCCGCCTCGCGGTCGCGCAGACCATGATCAAAACGCCGCTCCAACATCTCGCGCTGCGAGGCGTACTCGTCCGGCCCTTCCACGGTGCGAATCTTGAATTTTCGATATTCTTTCGGCTGTTTGCGTTCCCGGTCATAGACCACCATGGAGCCCACGTTCTGCACACCGGAAATGTTCGAAATATCATAGGCTTCCACGCGCCCTAACGCGCAACCAACAATCGCCTCCAATGCACGGATGCCTTGCTCGGCATTGCGCTCTTTTCTTGCTCGGCGCTGTTCTTCTTTAATCAGCTGTTCCTCCGCGTTGGATCGAGCCGTCTGAAGCAGCGAGACTTTTTCTCCACGCTGCGGGACGTGCAATCGGACGCGCCGCCCCCGCCTCGACGATAGAAAGGTCTCAATCTGTTCGGCATCTGGTGGCATCACGTCCACCAAAACCTCCGCCGGAATATAAGAAGCATCCACATAGAACTGTTTAAGAAAAGAACTGATAATTTCCGGTGCCTCTTCCTCATAGGCCTCTTCCATGCGGAATGTTTCACGATCCACCGTTTTTCCGCTGCGGATGAAGAAGACCTGCATCGTGATCTGCGCAGTGCCGCGCGCCATCGCGATCACATCGGCATCCTCTCCTCCCGCCACGGTCACCTTCTGCTTTTCCTGCAAGGCATCCAAGTTCAAAAGGTCGTCACGGATCTGCGCCGCGCGCTCAAAATTGAGGGCATCGGACGCTTCTTTCATCCGAGCCTTCAAATCCTCGCGCAGCGCCTTATCCTTTCCGCGCAGCAGTTCCTTTACCGCTTCGATCTGCTTCAGATATTGCGCCTCATCCGCCATGCCGACGCAGGGTGCCGGGCAGCGCCCCAAATCATAATTCAAACAGGGGCGCTTCAACTGCTGTCCTTTATCAAAGTCCAGACGGCAGGTTCGGATGGAAAACAGCCTCTGCAGCAGACGGATCGTATCATTCACCGCGTAGGCATTCGGAAAGGGCCCGAAATAGGTCCCTCCGTCCCGCGCGGCGTGGCGCACTTTCAACAGGCGCGGAAAGGATTCGTTCGGAATGCAGATATACGGATATTGTTTGTCATCCCGCAAAATGATGTTGTATTTCGGCGCATGTTCCTTAATGAAGTTGGACTCCAGAACCAGCGCCTCCACTTCATTATCGACCACAATGTACTCAAAGTGATCGACATGCTCCACCATCGCCAGCACTTTGGGGCTTTTTCCATGCGATGAAGCCGTAAAGTATGACCGCACCCGGCGGCGCAGATTGACCGCCTTCCCGACATAGATGATCGTATCCTCCGCATCGCGCATCAGATACACACCGGGCCGCTCCGGGACTTGTTTTAACTCAAATGAAAAGTCTTTCATGTCCCCTTCCTCTCCGATTCAATACTTTTCAGCTCGTTGCTGTCCGATGCGTCACACTCTGAGGCACCGCTTTTCGATTCGTCAAGAAAAATCAGATTTCATCGCGCATCAGCGGCTGGCAGCGCGCTGCCAGATAGCTCAAGTCTTCTCCCTCCAGCCGCGGCGACAGAAGCTCAAAACACCGTGCATTATAAGCGTTGAGCCAGTCCAGCTCCGCATCACTCATCAAGCTCACATCCACCGGCCGCGTATCAATCGGTACCCAGGTCAATGCTTCAAATCCAAGCCAGGCGCCGAACTCATTCGTCCCGCGCTCCTCCACCAACGTGATGGATTCGATACGGATGCCATGATGATCCGCAATATAAAAACCAGGCTCCATCGAGGTCACCATCCCCGGCGCCAGTTCCACCAACGAAGATCCCGCTGGATGCGTGGAAAGGGACTGCGGCCCTTCATGAACCGACAGAATGTGACCCACGCCGTGCCCGAGACCGTGGAAAAAGATCTTTTTGGCTTCATAAAGCGGCGTCATGGCCATCGCGGCGACTTGCAGCCCGGTGGTTCCCTTAGGGAATTGTGAGCGCATCCCCGCGATATGGCATTTCAGCACCAGCGTATAATCCGTCTTCTCCTCCGCTGTCGTCGGTCCCATCGCGACCGTTCGCGTAATGTCCGTCGTTCCCGTCAGGTAGTGCCCGCCGCTGTCCACAAGCAGCAGCCCGTGCGGTTCAATCGTCGCCGGGCGATCATTTTGCATCGGGTCATAATGAACAATCGCTGCATTTGCTCCATATCCAATAATGGCGGCAAAGCTGTCTTCCAGAAAGTCATCCTGTTCCGTCCGAAGCTCATGAAGCTTGCGCACCGCCGCTTTTTCACTCACCGCGCGGGACTGTGCGCCCGTTTCTACCCAGTTGAAAAATTTCACCAGCGCAACGCCGTCACGAATATAGGTTTCCCGCGTATTTTCAATTTCCGTTTTATTTTTAATCGCCTTCATCAGCGTGGTCAGATTGGTTCCCTGCTGGATTTTCACATTGTCACGCAGACAGCGGAACAAAGAAATATTCGTATGTGATGGATCCAGATACACCATCTTCTGACCCGGGATCTCCGATAGACGTGAACCAATTGCGTCATAATCGAAGATATCCACTCCCGCATCCATCAGATGCTTCGATACCTCCTCATTCACTTTTGAAGCTGGAATGAACAGTTCTGCCCGATCGTCCGAAATGAGCGCATAGCTCAGCACGACTGGGGTATCTTCCACGTCGGAACCGCGCAGATTAAACAGATAGCAAATATCCTCCAACCCGCTCAAAAAGGTATAATCGCAATCACGCTGGCGCAGCATATAGCGCAGCACGCGCAGCTTTTCTTCCACGGTGGATCCTGCATACCGGTCACGCAGCACCCACGCCTCTTTCGATGGCAATTCGGGGCGATTGTCCCAAATATCTCCGACGTAATCCACATCGGTGACC
>JAEXBN010000036.1 GCA_023394045.1 Bacillota bacterium
ACCCCCTCCGCCATCGCTTCCGATTGCAGCACGCAGCGCACGATCTCGCCCTCTTTCACCGAATAATCCAGCCGAATCGGCTTTCCTTGAAAGCATCCATCCGCCTGACAATCGAACGTAGCAGCTAAATCAGCATTCCACTGATCCGACTCATACTTTTCCCGCGCCAGTTTCTCCGCTTGTTCCAGGATCCCGGAATCGGGACGATACGGCTCCAGGGCAACCGGCCAGTGTTCCCACAAGCCCCGGATAAAATCCTCGGGTGTCCCCGCGATCCGCTCATTCAAATTCATCACTTCCGCCGGAACCGAACGCTTGGCCTTCGACTTGTACGTCCGACCCGACCGTCCGGAAACCTGCTTCAAAACATTCAGATCCGTGGAAAAGAGCAGCGTGCCATGGTGCAAAATCCTTCCATGGCGAACCGCCTGGGCATTCCCGGATACTTTTTTTCCATCCACGACGATGTCGCAGATGCCCGACCGCTGAGCATGGATCCCCATGGCGCGCAAGGCGGACAGCACCTCCGCTAAAAGCGCATCATAATCCACCGTCCCACCAAAAGAACGGATCACGCTGTAGTTGATGTTTCCTGCATCATGGTACACCGTCCCTCCGCCCGTCTCCCGGCGGAAAATCGGGATCCCCTGTTTCCAGGCACGATACACGGACGTTTCCTGGTAGATGTTCTGATACTTTCCGCAGACAATCGCCGCATCATTCACCCACAGCAGAAGCAGATCCTGCTTCATTCGTTCAAACAAAACCTCTTCCATCGCCAGATGCAAAGAAGTGGCGCCCCTCGGCATCACATACGCCAGCACGACGCACCTCCTATTTCGATCCGAGTACGATCGTTTCATTCCGCTGCTGAGGCAGCCACAGCCCAGGAAACATCTCCTGAAAGCGTTCCATCTGCCTGATCGTGTATTTGCGCGTATGGCGGTGATCATCCTCCGCAAAGGGCATATGGCAAAGAACAATCGTCTCCGCTCCGACCACCTCACGAAGGAACGTCCTCCCTTTTTCCTGATTCAACTCCGTAAAATTCACACTGACCGCATCAATGCGCTTGTCTTTTAGCCATGTTGGAAAATATGCCTCGCCCGTCTCCGTGTCCCCGAGAATCAGCACGTTGCAGTGCTCTTCCAAAAATTCCAGAAGGTAGCACTCATGAATCCCTTCGGGAGCGCGGTCGTGCGGCGTCCGGAAGCCGGTCAGGCGAACGCCCTCCCTCTCCCACTGAAACGGTGCTTCATCCAACCGCATCAAAGACGGATTTTCCCGATCCGCCTCGCTGACGATCTTCGACACCAGCGGATCATCCGGAAGCATCACCGGAACCGCATTCTTCAGCATCGCGCCGACCAGCCGCAAATCGCAATGATCTTTGTGGCAGTGCGTAAATAGATACAGGTTCAGCGCTTCAAAACGACCCGTTCGAGAAAGCAGATCCTGCAGGATGGTCTCACCGGGCGTGCTGAAGAACAGATCCCCATCGGTAAACACCGAATCCACGGCAATGCCACCGCCCGAATAAGACAGATAATATCCCGCATTCGCAAGATAGGTCAGTGTGATCTTCATCTCAACCCTTGTTTACACTCCATCCATGCACATCATGTGCCGCTTCCATCAAAGACTCGCTGATGCTCGGATGCGGACAGATCACCTCGCCGTACTGCTTCGCGGTCATCCCCGCGGCAATCGCAATCGTCAGCTCCTGAACCACTTCGGAAGCACGCTCTCCGACGACCGCGCCGCCAACGATCCGATCCTCCGCGTCCACCAAAATTTTCGCGAATCCATCCGTATGTCCCGTCGCCTTCGCTTTTCCAAGCGCCATAAATGGCATCGAACCGACCTTGTACTCGGCTCCCTGCTTCTTGAGCTGCTCCTCGGTCATGCCCACCGCGCCAATTTCCGGCTCTGTATAAACACAGCGCGGCACCGCGCGGTAATCCGCCCGGCGCGTCTCTCCGCCCATCGCATCCACCGCCACAAACGCCTCATACGACGCCACATGCGCCAGCTGCGGCGTGCGGACAATGTCGCCAATCGCGTAGATGTTCGGCACGCTCGAACGCATCTGCTCATCGACCTTCACATAGCCGCGCTCATCCAACTCCACGCCGACCGCCTCAAGATTCAGCCCGCTCGTATTCGCTCGTCTTCCGATCGCAATCAGCGCCACCGGCGCCTCAATCTGGGTTCCATCCTCAAGCATCAGGACGGCTTTTCCATCCACAATTTCCGCCGTCGTCACGCCCTTGCCGCACAGCACCGTGATCTTCTCCCGCTTAAAGATCTTCTCCAGCGGTTTGACCACATCCGCATCCTCATTCGGAAGCAAATGCGGCATCATCTCCACGATCGTGACCTTCGTTCCCATCCGGCTCAAAAACTGACCGATTTCCGATCCGATCACGCCGCCTCCCACAATCACGATGGACTCCGGCGGCGTTTCAAAACTCAGCACCTCATCGCTGCTCACAAAAATCTTTCCATCATACGGGAACATCCGGGGAACCGTCGCCACGGAACCCGTCGCCAGAATGATCTCGTCCGCCTCGACGGTCTCCTCGCTGCCATCGTTCTTTTTCACCAACACGTGATGCGCATCGACCAGCGATCCCGTGCCTTCCAGCACGCGGACCCCGTTCACCTGCATGAGATACGCGATTCCAGAATTCAAGCCCGCCACAATCTGATCCTTGCGCTGGTAAGCCCCCTGAAAATCGGCGCTGCTTCCCTCCGGAACCTGAACCTTTAATTTCGAGGCGTTCTGTACCGTATGCAGCACATCCGATACCGCGAGCAGCGCCTTCGTCGGGATGCAGCCCTTATTCATGCAGGTTCCGCCGAGCGCCTCTTTTTCGACCAGCGTCACACTGTAACCCTTTTTCGCCGCATAAATCGCCGCCTCATATCCACCAGGGCCGGCGCCAATCACCGTGATCCTACGCATATTCACCTCCAGAAACTTATATGAGATACAGCCTCTTTGCTTGTTCCTTCAATTCCTCACGATAATCCGGATACGCGATGGCGATCAGCGACAGCGCACGCTCTTTCAAAGATGCCCCACGCAGCGAAGCGATGCCATATTCGGTGACGACATAGTCCGTATCCGCGCGCATCAGCGAAATCACCGTGCCTTCCGGATGCACCGGAACGATGCGCGACTTCCGCTTTCTCGTTCCATCCGGCTGCCTCGCGTTCACCGTGGAGTGCAGCGCAATAATGGACTTTCCGCCGCGTGATGCCTTCGCGCCTCTGGCGGTCTCCATCTGTCCGCCGGTCCCGCTGATCTGCAGCGTCCCAAACGCCTCCGAAGAGCACTGCCCCATCAAATCCACCTGAAGCGCCGTGTTCACGGAAATCATCTTTTCGTTGAGGCTGATCGTATGAGGATCATTCACCTCCTCGACGGTCAGGTGCAGCACCGCCGGATTATTATCCAGAAAATCATAGGCTTCCTTCGTTCCATACGAGAACGCGGTCACCATCTTCCCCGGATACAGCGTCTTCCGGCTGTTGTTGACGATGCCCTCTTTGAACAAATCAATCAAGCCGTCGCCCAACATCTCCGTATGGACGCCTAAATCTTTCTTTCCGCGCAAACTCTGCGCCACCGCCGTCGGGATATTGCCAATCCCCAGCTGCAGCGTCGAACCATCCTCAATCAACGACGCGACATGCTCGCCGATTTTCAAGTCCACATCCGTCAGCTCCTTCAACGAGAGATACACCATCTCCGTTGTGCTGTTGATGACATAATCGACATCGTTGATATGGATCTCCGTGGCGCCGAACGTCCTCGGCATCCCCGGATTGACTTCCAAAATCACCTTTTTTGCACGCCGCGCCGTTTCCTGAACGGACATGCCCGTCGTCGACGATGTGAAATATCCATGCGCATCCATCGGCGAAACGGCGATGACGAACAGATCGATCGGCAAATCCCGGCTGTCATGGTAATAAAAGCGATCTTGCAGACTGCGCGAAAGATGGTTGGGGATAAAGGCCGCGGTTCCCTTCCTCTGCTCCTCTGTCAGGAACCGGTTGAAGAACAGGCTTTCATTCGTGAACACGCCCTCAAAATCCGGATCATCGAAATAATCAAATTTGATCGGATTCAACATATCGACAATCTTGACATCCGAAACTTTTCCTTTTAATAAATGCAGATGCGAGAAAAAGGTCGCCGGCACCGACGAAGCGCCGTAGGAATAGATATAGCTTCCGCTCTTCACCTGCGAGACCGCTTCCTCCACGGAGACGGTTTTCTTTTTTAAGATCTCATTAAAATCCATCGGAACCTCTCCTCATTCCTAGAAGGGCTATAGAAGGCTATAGAAAATGTGGAAAGCGAAAGCAAGAAACTTTCGCTTTCCACAATAATGAGCCGCGATGCTCTTCCGCCCCGATTAGTCCTGAAGGGCTTTCAGCATTCCTTCCTTCAGATCATCCTTGCTCGGATAGATGTAATCCTCCAGCCCGCCAAACGGAATCACGAGATTCGGGCTGGCCACGCGAACCGGATTCGCCTTCATATCCTTCGCGCACTCTTCCATCGCCCAGGACACGATCTGCGCGCCAAATCCGCCGCGTTCCACCGCCTCATGCGCCACCAGCAGGCGGCCCGTCTTGCGAATGGACTGATACATCAATTCCTTATCAAACGGAATCAAGACGCGCGGGTCGATAATTTCGATCGACTTTCCGGTCTCTTTTTCCACCTCTTCAACGACCGACAACGCATGCACTAGCGGCCGATGGTAAGCAATCACGGTCAGATCTTTTCCTTCGCGCACCACTTTTCCGGCATGCTCCAGCGACGGAAGTTCATCCAGATGATCCGGAACCTCCTCTTTCATGCCCATCGTCGCACGCTGATAGGCGAACATGACCGGGTCATTCTCACGAATCGATGCCCGCAGGAAGGCGCGGATATCCGAAGGAGTCGTCGGTGCGACAATCTTCAATCCCGGAATGTTCGAGAACCAGCCCTCCACGCTCTGGCTGTGGTGAGCGCCGCTGCGCCCGCCGCCGCCCTGCGGAAGAATGAACGTGATCGGCGCGCTCGCTTTTCCACCGGAGAAAAAGCGATATTTCGAAGCGATATCCACGATGGCGTTATGCGCCAACCCGGCGAAATCCGCAAACATATACTCAACGACCGGACGATAGTTCATCATCGCCGCGCCGCAAGCGAAGAAGGAATAGCATTCCTCCATGATCGGGAATTCCAGCACGCGGTCATCGCCAAACTTATCCTGCAGCCCTGTGAAGTTGCCCCAGCATCCGCCCTGCTTTCCAATGTCCTCGCCGATGCAGATCACTTTTTCATCGGCTTCCATTTCCTCAAATAAAGCGGTATTAAAAGCTTTCAGCCCAGAAATTTTCGACATTATTTTAAACCTCCCGAAAAGTTGGAATAGACTCTGTTGTAATCGAGAACTTCTTCTTTCGATGCAGCGACATCCGCAATGCCCTCAGCGAACACGCCTTCAATCATCGCAACATTTTGCTCACGCACCCGCTTCACATCCTCATCGTTCAGCAGGCCCATGCCGCGGAGTTTTTGCTCGAAATGCAACACCGGGTCAATGTCGTCCAGATGTTCTTTGAACGAAAGATCGCGATAGGGCTGCGGGTCGCCAACGAAGTGACCTTCCCAGCGCAGCGTCTGCGCTTCCACCAGACCCGGAACACAGTGCGTCGCACTCTCCAGCCCTTCCAACACTGCTTCCGCAACGGCAACCGGATCGTTTCCATCCACCGTGACACCCTTCATCCCAAAGGCTTTGGCGCGATCCGACAGATTCTTCGTCGGATATTGCCGCTCCACTGGTGTGGACATGGCGTACTGGTTGTTCTCGATAAAGAACAAGATTGGCAATTTGCGAAGCGCCGCAAACGCCATCGCTTCATATGTAGCACCCTGGCTGGATGCGCCATCGCCATACGGAGCGACAACGACTTCCTTCTTCTCGCGTCCTTCATGCTTCAGCGACCAAGCAACGCCGTCCAGAAT
>JAEXBN010000006.1 GCA_023394045.1 Bacillota bacterium
TGGATGCGCCATCCACAAAAATCCATTCCATCCGCTCCCGTGGAAAATCCTGAAACCGCAGGGAGTGCACACAGGCATCGATATATTTTTCTTCATTATATACCGGTATGATGACCGACACGTCACACATGGCGCGCCCCCTATCCTTATCCACTACATCACCCCAATCGCGTGAAGCAGCAAACCGCTCCCCGCGCAGAGGATGACAATGCCGATCACGCCCAGCTTTTTTCTGGCATAGAAGATCAGCCCCATCACGAAACCGATCAGTCCACCGATGCTCCACGCATTCAAGCTCCAGGCTCCAGTCGTAAACAGCGAGGCTTCGATCATATCCAGCGTCGCAATCGCGACCAGCCCCACAACCGCGGGCTTCAATCCCTTCAGAAGCTTCGTGAGCCAGGGCATCTCCTGCTCTTTGGTAAAGAGAACATAGCCCAGAAGCATCATGAGAATAAATTGCGGCGTGACGTTTCCCAGCGTTGCAACAATCGCTCCCGGAATTCCCGCCACTTTCGTCCCGATGAAAGTCGCTGAATTGATCGCAATCGGTCCCGGTGTCATCTGTGAAAGCGAAACCAGATCCGTCAGCTCTTTCGCGCTGAGCCATCCTTGCTGATCCACCACGTATTGCGTAATCAGCGGCAGCACCGCATAGCCGCCGCCAAACGCAAAGGCACCAATTTTCAAAAAAGTGACATATAAAGTCAGCAGATCCATCAGAGCACCTTCGATTCGTCAACGAGAGAAAAAAGCGACAATCCGAGGAGACCGCAAACCAGAATGATCAGCGCGGCGTTCAGCTTCAACACAAAGCCGCAGAGAAACGCCCCCAGCATGATCCCGGTTCCGAATAGGGGATGTTTGCGCAACGCCACTTTTCCCATACGAAACGTCGTCAGGACAAGGATCGCCGAGATCCCCCCTCCCATCACGGAAAAAGCGGCATTGACCCAAGGATTCCGGCGAAATTGGTCATACACATAGAACAGGAGCGTGATGATGATGAGACAGGGGAGCACCGCCGCAATCAGTGAGACGATCGCCCCCAGCGGTCCGCGCACGCGATACCCGGTTAAAATCGAAGCATTGATGGCCATCGGTCCCGGTCCAGACTGCGCGAGAGCTGTCAGATCCAACATCTCCTCCTCGCTAATGGCTTTTTTTCGCTGCACAAACTCATCCCGAATGACCGGAACAATCGTATAGCCGCCGCCGAAAGTGAACATGTTGATTTTGAAAAAGGTACGAAAGAGGTCGAAAAGGGATACCTGCGTGCTTTTCGGCCGCCCTTCGGTCAATGGTTGATGGACCACACATTCCTCTTTCCGTTTCTATGCTTCTGCCTTCTCTAGCGGAGCGCAAATGTCGGGTCTTCTGGAAGCCGATCCTGTTCGATCAGCTGCATGATCGTTTTCACTCCATCATGGAATTCGAAGTGATTTTGTGCTGCCACAATCGCTTCCCGATCCGCATACAATTTTGTAATCGCCTGCAAAAAGTCCGATCCGGTTGCGGTGCGCTCATCCAGCACATGAGCATATCCGGCTTTCTCGAATTGCGCTGCATTTTCCACCTGATCTCCACGGCTTCCTTTCACATACGGAATCAAAAGCATCGGCTTGCGGTAATATAGGAACTCGAAGATCGCATTGCTTCCGGCTCGGGACACGATGAGATCCGCCATTTTCAGCGCATCGTTCATTCCTGACTGGATATAATCCACCTGGCGGTAACCCGGCCGTTCAATGGAAGAATCTCCTTTTTTCGCTCCCACACCATGGACGATATCGAATGTTTCAAGGAGCTTGTCCAAATTGTCCCAGACCATATGATTGATGGCTTCAGCCCCCAACGAACCGCCCAGAACCAGCAGAACCGGCTTCTTTCCTTCAAGACCGAAACGAATCAGCCCTTCGTTGCGATTGCCTCCCTGAATTTGTGCGCGAATCAGCGGCCCCAAATAGTAGGCTTTTTCACGGGGAAGATATTTTGCCGTAGCTTTAAACGTGATCAAAATATGGCGCACAAAAGGAGCAACGATTTTATTCGCCAAACCCGGCGTCAGATCCGACTCATGCCCAATCACGGGAACATGAAGCTGTTTGGCCGCCAATACGACCGGAACGGAAACGAATCCTCCTTTTGAAAACACGATATCCGGATGAAGCCGGCGCATCAAACGCTTGGCTTCCCGGACGCCCGAAAGGACATTCCCCACATCCCGCACATTCGCCTTCAGGCTCTCCATGGACCGTTCACGGCGAAACTTTCCGGTCGGGATGGAATAGTAGGCGACCCCTTCCTGATCCGCAATGAGCTGGCGTTCAATCCCTCGTTCGGAACCAATGTAGGAGATTTCCCATCCAGCTTCGCGTAAAGCGGGAATCAGCGCCAGATTGACCACCACGTGGCCGGCGGAGCCTCCGCCCGTCAAGACAATACGCCCGCTCATTTTGCCTCAGGGTTGATGCTGTCCGCGCCAAAGTAAGGCCGCAGCGCATCCGGAATCGTAACGGATCCATCGGCGTTCTGATAGTTCTCCACGATCGCCGCCCAGGTGCGGCCCACCGCCAGACCCGATCCGTTCAGCGTATGAACATAGCGAACATTCCCCTGTCCATCCCGGAAACGAATATTCGCGCGGCGCGCCTGATAATCCTCAAAATTGGAGCAGGAGGAAATTTCAACATAGCGATTGTAGCTTGGCAGCCAAACTTCAATATCATAGGTCTTCGCCGACGAAAATCCGAGATCCCCGGACGACAGCGTGACCACCCGGTAAGGAATCTCCAGCACCTTCAAAACGGCTTCCGCATCCTGCGTCAGCTTTTCCAGCTCATCATAGCTGCCTTCCGGCTGAACAAACTTGACCAATTCCACTTTATCAAACTGATGCTGGCGGATAATGCCGCGCGTGTCGCGCCCGGCGGATCCGGCCTCGCGGCGGAAACAGGGAGTGAACGCCGTGCGGTAAGCGGGAAGATCGGATTCGCTCAGAATCTCATCCCGATACAAGTTCGTCACCGGAACCTCCGCCGTCGGGATCAAGAAGAGATCATCATCCGTGCAATGATACATATCCTCTTCAAACTTCGGAAGCTGCCCCGTTCCAATCATCGATGCCCGGTTCACAAGATACGGCGGGGCAATCTCAATATAATCCTGGTCAATGGTATGCAAATCCAGCATAAAGTTGACGAGGGAGCGTTCCAACCGCGCCCCTCGGCCGGTCATCACGGTAAAACGGGCGCCGGAGAGTTTCGCCCCGCGATCAAAATCCAACAGTGACGCATTCGTCCCGAGATCCCAATGCGGCTTCGCCTCAAAATCAAACACACGCGGCGTTCCGATGCGGCGCACCTCCACATTTTCCGTATCATCTTTGCCCTTCGGCACCGAGGCATCCGGAACGTTGGGAATGGACAGCAGCTCCATCCGCAATGCTTCTTCAATCTCCCGCAGCTTCTCATCAATCGCGCTGATTTCGTCCCCCAGATCACGCATGCGCGCAATGGTCTCCGATACATCCTCACCATTTTTCTTGCGCAGCGGAATTTCCTTGGATGCACGGTTCCGCTCCGCCTTTTTCTCTTCCACTTCATTCAACAGCCGGCGGCGCTCATCATCCAGTCGTAATGCCTCATCCACAGGGAACGAACCAGAGCGGCCTGCAAGTCCTGCCTCTACCTCTTCCCGATGTTCGCGAATCCGCTTGATGTCTAACATGATGTCCTCCCTGTTTCACGCGGCTCAGCCGCCTTCCTCATCATTGTCCCGTCCTGGACAAAGCCTCACTCAAAACTTCATTTTATTATTATAGCACGTTACTGCCCAGCACCTGGCGAATACAGCTCTGCGGAATCCCCGCCGAAACGAGGTGCACCGGCGCGTCAATATTGGGATTATGCTCCAATCCTTTTTTCATGCACTCCATGGTGATAATTTCATTGGCTTCAATAAAGGCCCCATAGGGCTGCCCCGTCGTGGCATCCAAACCGGAGGGAATATCGATGGAGATCGTAAAGATGCGCGACTGATTGATATTATCGATCACGATCGGCGCCATCTCCTTCAGTTCCCGATTGAGCCCCGTTCCAAAAAGCGCGTCAATGATCGTATTATATTGTTCCAGCTCCCGAATCATATCATCCAGATCCCCAAGAGTCTCCAAGCGCCGGATGGGTGCCTTCATATGGGTCAGCGCGCGCATATTTAATTTCCATGCTTCGGAATGAGGCGCGCTCTCTCCTAAAAGATAGATGCCCACGGTCTTATCCAGACCAATCAGGTGACGCGCCACAGCAAGGCCATCCGCACCGTTGTTTCCCGGCCCGCAGAAGATCGCAAAAGAATGGCGGCGGCTCAGATCGAGATGCTGCAAAACGCCCAGTGCCGCATTCTCTACGAGAATGAGTTCAGGAATTTCCAATTGCTGCATGGCAATCAATTCGATTCGCTTCATTTCCTCTGCCGTCACGCTCCGCATAAAATCTCCTTTCTTTTTATCCTGCCAGGATATTCATCCTGCTGGAAAATTGATCCTGCCAAGATGCTCCGCCCTCCATCCACTCATGAGCGCCGCAAATCGCTTCCAAACACCTCAAACATCAAATATTCACCGGTGATGCGCGATGCGATGCGGTCATTGTAGACCTCGCCCAGCTCCTGCGGCTGAAGATTGGAGGAAATAATGGTCGGGCGTCCGGACACAATCCGGTCATTCAGCAAATCGAAAAGCTCCGCCACCATGTTCCCATTGGTATACTCCGTTCCCAGATCATCCACCACCAGCAAATCGCATTCATGCGCAAAATGAAACCGGCTCTCATCCGCCGACGAGCGCGCCGACACATTGGTATAGGAATAGCCGACCAAGAAATTCAGCAGCGCCGGCGCCGTCTGGTAAAACACGCGGGCTCCGCGATCGAGAGTCCCCTTCACAATACAGTTCACCAGAAAAGTCTTTCCTGTCCCTGTCGGACCAAAAAAATACAGATTGGGACTCTCAGCGCTGAAATGCTTCACGTAGCCGTCTTCCATCTGTTCACGAAGCATCCGCATATTTTCATACGGGCTCATCGGCTCTGAAGGCTGCCGATCCCGACGAAACAGCGACAAGTCAAACGTCCGGAAATTTTCGCGATCAATGCGCTGCGCCACCGCGCTCATCGCATAGCGTTCCGATGCGAGAAGCGCATTCCGGCAATGGCAGGAAACACCATGGACAAAGCCTTCATCATGACAATCCGGACACGTATAGTCCGGCTCAAAAAAGGACGCCGAAACACCGACCTGCTCCAACAGCCGGGCTTCTTGTGTTTCCAAGCGCTGCAGCGCCGCTCTCGCTTTTTTCAGCGCCTCCGGATCCTGATTCAAAGCGAGCGACAGAGTCTCCATCAATTTTTTTTGTTTCTTCTGTCGAATCTCTGCCAGCTCAGGATGCGCTTCAAAGAGCTTCTGCACGCGTCGATCCCTGCGCTGTACCGCTTCCGTCCGGCGCCGTTCCAGAATTTCACTCACCTGCATGATCGGTTCCTCCCCGCAAATCCCTGGCCCGCGCTTCCTCCAGCTTGCGGCGCACCATCTCCTGCTGTTCCTCCCGGGTCATCCTCGTGTCATGCTCGACATAAGCCGCATGTTTTCGCGTCTGACGCGCCCGTGTCTTTTTCGGGCGCCGGCTCGCTCCGGCTTCCGGCACCGCTGCCTCCTCCTTGGAAAGCAAGGCATCCAGCGCGTCCACGGTCGTCACGCCATCAAAACGCGCCCAATTCTCAACGACGGCCGCCACGTAGTTGACGGAGCGGGACGACGCATCTTTACGGGACTGCGCCTTTTTATAAGCATATAAGAAATAGGCCGGCGTAAACGGATACCGATCCAGAAGATCCTGAATCAAACGAATTTCATTATCCTTCAAACGCACTTGGTAAGAACGCCCTTCGGATAACACTTCTTCTAAAGCATCGAACAGCATCGTCCGTGAAAGCTCTGGCGTTTCGGTTTCCCTCGCGGCTTCGCCGGCTTCCCCGCGCCTAAAATCCGCCGGATCCTGCCGGCGCGCCGGCTTCGGAGCCGATGGCTCGACACCCGCCCAAAGAAGCAGCATCGAATGAAACTGATAATGGCCGGGAGCATCCGGTACCTCGGAAACCAATCCCTCGCCTTTCCAATAATCCATCGCTTCCTGAAAGGCCTCATCCGACAGCCCCAAGGTCGCAGCCAGCTCCATCCCTTCCGCCGTTTCATTTTTATCGCCCGCCATCTTCCATCCTGCCAGATAGACGCGCAGCGCATCCGCCGGAGCATGGGACAGATAGGTGTCCAGAAAGATATTCTCAATCGGTGTGGTGCGAAAGTCGACTTTTGAAAGGTCAAAGGAAATGTCCATCGTCACTCCTTTCCTCACGCCGTCGGATCCGGCGCCCAGCTGAGATCCTTGAACCGCGTCAGCTCCTTTTCGAAATACAGCTCAACGGTTCCTGTCGGACCGTTGCGGTGCTTTGCAATAATCACTTCGGTGACGTTGGGACGTTCCGTATCCGGATCATAATAGTCTTCACGATAGAGCAGCATGACCACATCGGCATCCTGTTCGATGGCACCCGACTCACGCATATCGCTCATCAACGGCCGGCTGCCCTCACGGGACTCCGCCTTACGCGAAAGCTGCGAGAGCGAGAACACCGGACAATCCATCTCCTTCGCCAGCGCCTTTAGACCGCGTGAAATCTGAGTGATTTCCTGTTGGCGATTCTCCGATCGGCGCAATGAATCCGCGCTCATCAGCTGAAGATAGTCGATCACAATGAGGTCCAACCCCTTCTCCATCTTCAGACGGCGGCACTTGGCGCGCATCTCCTGAACGGAAATGGAAGAGGTATCATCGATATAAATATTCATGTCGCGGAGCTCGGCGATTCCCTGAAAGAGCTGATCCCACTCCTCTTTAGCCTGAAAATCGCCGCTGATGATCTTTTGAAGATTCACGCCTGATGAAATCGCCAGAAGACGCTGCGCCAGCTGAATTTTGCTCATCTCCAAAGAAAAGATCGCCACATGGTAGGGATGGTTGCCTTCCTTGTCACGGACTTTCGCCGCATTAAACGCAATATTCAATCCCAGCGCCGTCTTTCCCATGGAAGGGCGCGCCGCCAGAAGCACCAGATCCGAAGGATGCAGCCCCGACAGTCTGGCGTCCAAATCCCGAAACCCCATCGGAATGCCGGTGATTTGCCCCTGATTCATGGATAGCGCGGAAATGCGCTCCAACGTCTCCTGCATCGTGTCCGACAACGGAGTCAGCCCAATGCGCGTCCGTTCCTGAGAGAGTGAAAGCAGCGCCTCTTCCGCGCCTTCCAACACCGCCTGCGGGCGGTCCCCGCCTTCGCGAGCCATCCCGGTGATTTTTTCACCCACTAAAATGAGGGCGCGCTGAAGCGCATGATCCTTCACAATCCGAAGATAGGAGGAAAAATTGTTCGTATAATATTGTTCTTCCGTGATCTCCAGCACAGCGCCCATTCCGCCGATCGCCTCAAGCTGCTGCGCGCGCGCCAGCTCCGTCTGCAACGTCTGAAAATCAATCGGCTCGCGCGCCTGATTCAGCGCAAGCATCGCCTCATAAATCGCCCGATGCTTCGGATAATAAAATTCATCCGCTTGCAGCGTTTCAATCGCCGTATGGATCAGCGCATTATCGACAAGAATACACCCGAGCACGGCTCGTTCCGCGCTCAGACTCGCCGGCAATTGGGGGAGCGTCTCCGGCATTTTACGCCTCTTTCACCTGAACTTTGAGCTGCGCCGTCATCTCCGGATACACCCGGACATCCACCTGGTAGCTTCCGGTTTCGCGAATCGAATCTTTCAACTCGATCTTTTTCTTATCCACTTCCAGCCCCGTCTGTTCCAACAGTGCCTCCGCAATATCCTGGCTGGTCACAGAGCCGAACAACCGTCCGTTTCCGCCGCCTTTTGCGACGACGTGGATCTCCGTCTGCTCCAGTTTTTCCTTCAAGCCCTCGGCCTCCGCCTTACGCGCCGCCTCTTCTTCCTTCAGCTGTTTCTGGCGCGCCTTCCATTGTTTCACCACCTGCGGCGTCGCTTCCACCGCCAGACCATTGGCCGCCAGAAAATTATTAAAATATCCGGGTTTCGCATTCACGAGTTCCCCCGCTTTTCCCAGACCCTTCACATCACTCAGCAGAATTGCCTTCATCCTGATCCTCCTTCAAATATTCCATAATCGCCGCATCCAGACGCGCTTCCGCCTCGTCCAGCGTCGCTTCCATCTGTGTGGCCGCCGCGGTCAGATGTCCGCCGCCGCCCAATTTTTCCATAATCAGCTGCACGGAAATCTCGCCCAGACTCCGCGCCGAAATATGCACTTTGTCTTTCGACAAGGTCAGCACAAAGGCTGCCTCCACGCCTCGAATCCCCATCAGATCATCCGCCGCCTGCGACGCGATCAGCGTCGATCCCGGGATGTCATGCGGGAAGCGGCTAATCATGATCGCATCCGTCAGATGTTTTGCGCCGACGAGCGTTTCCGACCGATACCGCATCAGATCAAAATCGTCCTTAAACATTTCTTTGATCACCACGCTATCCGCGCCTTTGCGCTTAAGGAACGCCGCCGCTTCAAACGTCCGGCTTCCCGTCTGATAGAAAAAGTTCTTGGTGTCCACGGTGATGCCCGCCAAAAGCGCCTCTGCCACCACTTTGTTGAGCTTCACCTCTTCATCAAGATAACTGATCAACTCCGTCACCATCTCGGATGTGGAGGAAGCGTAAGGCTCAATATAAGAGATCTCCGCCTCTTCAATATACCCCGCGCCGCGGCGGTGGTGATCAATAATGATGATCCGGTGCCGCCCATCGATCAGTTCCGGCGCTGCGACCGCATTTTTTCTATGGTTATCCAGCACAATAATGAGCGTGGACGGCTTCAGCAATGATTTCGCCTGCCTCGGATGAATGATCTTTTCCTCCGCATCGGGAAGATTTTTGATCACCCGGTCATACAAGTTTTCAATCGCAGAAGGGACGCTATCGAGGACGATATGCGCCGATCCTCCCACCGCTTCCACAAACGTCAGCATCCCCAAACTCGATCCCAACGAATCCATATCCGGATTTTGATGACCCATGATGAGCACATTGGATGCCGCCTCCACCAGTGAGCGCACCGTACTCGACATCACGCGCGCCTTGACAGTGGTAAACCGCTGCGTCGCCTGATTTTTGCCTCCATAATAATCCAGCTGTTCCCCCGACTTCAACACGGTCTGATCGCCGCCGCGCGAAAGAGCGATATCCATCGCGTCACGCGCTTCACGCGACAGTTCCACGGGAGGCCGGTCTCCATAGCCGATCCCCATCGAAACGGTGGGACGCACGGACAATTCGTCGCGAAAGGTCGTCTTGAGCTGATCGGAAAGAGAAAACTTTTCCGCTTTCATCCGCTCCAGCCCTGCCTGCGTCAAAACCATCTGATAACGATCCGATTCATATTTCAATACCGAACCCTCATAGTATTGCCCGAAATCGTTGATCATCCGATCAATCGTCGCAAAGGCCATCGGACGATCCTGCTCCTGCAAAATGTCGCGCACTTCATCATAATTATCAAAAAAAACGTCAGCGATGACCATTTGATCGTCGATCTGCTTCTGTCGAATCTGATCGTCTTCCGTATGATCCACACCATAAAGCAGAATGAGTCCGTCCTCTTCCAACGGCGCGCTGGTGTTGTGATAAAAGAGGAAGCTGCGCTCTCCCACCTCCACTGGAAGCGCCTCCGTTGCCGTCGCCGAAAGAGAGGCCGGAGGAATCTCGGGAAGAATGAGATCCAGAGGTTTCCCCAGCAAGCTCTCGCGGATGCCAAAAACACTTTTGAACGTCGCATTGTACCAAAGAAAGTTTTGGTGATGATTGAGAACCGCCATCGGGAACGGCATGCCGAATACCGCGTTTTTCGTCACCTCATCAAAACTGGTGCTCATGTTTTCAACCGCGCGGATCGCCCGAGTGCTGGCCTCGTGCTCACGCATATAGCTGTTGACGCCAAGAAAGATCGTCGCCACCACGCCCGCCACGCCGGCATACGCATTCCAGAAGAACAGCCCGATGGACATCAGCAGCGCAATCCCCGGAACAATGAGGATCTCGCCCCAGTTGGTTTTCCATTCGCTCGGAAGCCGATGATTTCTATTCATGATCCTCTCCTTCCTGAACCCCCGAATGCTGATGTTCCGGCGGTGGAGGGATCATCAGTGCGCTCACCAAACCGATGGGGAACAGCAGCAGAAAACTCGGAGCAAACAAGAATGCCGCAACAACATACAAAAGAAGACGCACGGTTCCGCTCACCTTTCGCAAAGCCAGCCATCCATCGATTCGTGCCAGCCCATGAAGGGAAAAGAGCCCGCCGACCGCAATCGCGACGCTGCCACCCAGCCCTGCGGCCGCCGGAGCGTTCATCCCCGCCCCCAACGTGATGAGAACCAATGCGATCAGAATCACAGCGATCTTCCGATGGATGACAAAGGAATACAGCTTGAAACGGGCGACCGGACGATCCGTCTTTGATATGAGCTCACGGGAAACCGCCGAAGTGATCATGGAGGTCATCAACCCGGAAAGGTAAAAGAGACCGGGCATGAACAAAAGCATATTTTTTCGCAGATCCGACATGAAAATTTCGACATTGGTGAGCAAGGCGGCGTCCGCGCCACGCTGCTTCAACTGTTCCAGCACCGCATTCGACGAATCCGTCATCACCTGCTCCAGCAAAGCGAGCGTCTGTCCGCCGCTCAGCCATTGATCCAGCAAAAGCATCGCCCCGATGAGCAAGGCAAACAAAAGCGCCGGCAGCGCCAACTCATGAAACGTCGGCTTCCCCTTCTGGATCAAGATCCCCATCGCAAAGGAAAACACGGCGATGCGAACCAGAAGAGACAAGGCAAAAGGCCAGCCGTCCATCGCCCACATCACCAGGGCAAAAAGCAGATAGCTCAGCCCAGCCCAAAGCCTGCCTTCCGAAAGAAGCAGGGTCGTGAACGGAACGAAAATGAACAGCTCGAAAAGCAGCATTCCGGTGTTCGACAAATAAACGATCAACGCGCCGAGCCCCGCCGCGAGCAAGGCACTGAGGGGCGCGGTCCAGTCATTTCTTGTGATTTGCATAGACACTCCTTTGGAACCTATTTTACCATAGCGCGCCGGATCCGAGGCATCCGCTTCCACAACCCTTTTTGCTTTTCGTTCTTCCGCTCGATTCTCGTTTTTTGGCTTGATTTTCGTTTTTCTGCTCAATTCTCGTTTGCGGAACCAATAAAAAATGATCCAAAAATCCGGGCAGCCGGCACAGACGGAGCTGTGAACGCCGGCTTCTTCCGCTTTCACACGGAACACCAGACTTTTGGATCATTTCTTTCAAGTCAGAGCTCGAAATTATTTGTCCTCATACGGGATCAACGCGATATGACGCGCACGCTTCACCGCAGTGGTGACGTCGCGCTGATGCTTCGCGCAGGTTCCCGTGATACGGCGCGGCAGAATCTTTCCTGCTTCGCTGATAAATTCCTTCACATCATCAACGTTCTTGTAATCAAGAACGCGGTCTTTATCTTTGCAAAACACGCAAACTTTTTTGCGCGGTCTGAATTTACGCTGAGCCATCTCTTCCCCTTTCAACTAGAACGGAATACGACTATCATCGACCGGGCTGAAGTCATTGCCGAAGAAATCATCTCCATCGCTCGGCGAAGCCTGGTCATTATGCGGGAAATTGCCGGAAGCCGGCGCCACCGGTCTTTGCTGCGGTTCGCCATACGAGCCGTCGCGATCTTTCCAATCCAAGAACTCGACGTTTGAGGCGACAACATCCGTCGTATAGCGGCGCACGCCATCCTGCCCCTCAAAGGAACCCGTCTGAATGCGCCCCTCCACGATGATGCGCTTGCCCCTTGCCGTGAAATTGTTCACGGACTCCGCCAAGCGTCCCCAGCATACGCAGCTGATGAAATCAGCCGTCGGCTGATTGCGTGACTCCATTTCCTGCTTTTTCTCTCTCGACAGCCGGCGATCCACCGCTACAGTAAAACGGCACATCGCATTTCCGGTCGTATTGTTGTACGTCAGCTCCGGGTCGCGCGTCAGGCGGCCCATGATCGTCACCTGGTTCATCCAATCCTCCTCAAAAAACTACGCTTCCTTCTTTACGGTCAGATAGCGGAGGATCTGGTCCAGGATGCGGGCGCGGCGCTCGACTTCAGCGACAACCGACGGATCTGCCTCATAATTGAGAACATAGTAATATCCCTCTTTGTTGTAGTTGATTTCGTAAGCGAGTTTACGCGTACCCCACTCATCGATTTCGCCGACGGCTCCATTCTGGTTGATGGCGTCTTTCAGACGATTGAGCACCGCGTTGCGCTCCTCTTCTTCCAATCCCGCCTTCAAAATAAGAACCATCTCATACTGATTCATGCATTTCACCTCCCTCTGGATTTCGCCCCGCTTTTTAACGGAGCAGAGATTCTCGCCCGGTTCAGCAATATGCCGACACAGACGCTTTCTAATTATACACCTTCATCCCACTGATGCAAGGATTTCGCTGCAATCCATCAGTATGCTCCGCTCTTCTCCTCCATCGTACCGCCTTTCCCCCGCATTTTCCAGCATTTCCAGATCGTTGAAATGCCACAGTACACGGATGAAACCCGATGGCACAAAAGCGACTCATTCGGTACAGCCCCGGCTTATTCTGCGACAGGAATATGCTTCCCAAAGGGATGAAACTGATAATGCTCAAGCTGCACATCGTCCGGCGTAAACGCATAGAAATCATCGATTTCCGGATTCAGGCGGAACTCCGGCGCTGGCAGAGGCTCGCGCTCCAGCAATTCTTTGCACATCTCAATATGGCGGTCGTAGATATGCGCATCAGCGATCACGTGCACCAGCTCACCCGCCTGAAGCCCCGAAACCTGCGCAAACATATGCACCAGGGTCGCATATTGCGTCACATTCCAGTTATTCGCCGTCAGCATATCCTGGCTTCTCTGGTTGAGAATCGCATTGAGCTTTCCATCCGCCACATTAAAGGTCATGGAGTAAGCGCAAGGATAGAGCGCCATCTCATGCAGATCTTCGAAATTATAGAGATTCGTGAGAATGCGGCGGCTCCATGGATTGTGCTTCAGATCATAGAGAACCCGATCCACCTGATCGAACATCCCTTCCTTATATTGGTGCGGAATGCCCAACTGGTAGCCATAGGCCTTCCCGATCGTCCCGTTTTCATCCGCCCAGGCATCCCACACATGGCTTCGGAGCTCGTCCACCCGGTTCGATTTTTTCTGCCAAATCCAGAGCAACTCGTCCACCGCATTCTTCAGTGCCGTCTTGCGCAGCGTCAGAATCGGGAACTCTTCACTCAAATCATACCGGTTCACCAATCCGAACACTTTGATCGTATGCGCCGGCGTTCCATCCTCCCAGCGCGGCCGGACATCAAAGGCAGCATCGCTGACCCCTTCATCGAGAATTTTGCGGATGTTTTCTTTGAATATTAAATCAGCACGGCTCATCTCGCTCATTCTCCACGTTCCCGGCGCGCGTGATGGGGATTCTTCGCGTCATGATCCCAACGAGTCACTGCAAGAGCCGCCGTCGCATCGCCAGTGATATTCAGCGTCGTGCGCCCCATATCGAAGAGACGATCCACGCCGGCGATCAGCGCAATGCCTTCCACCGGAAGATTGACGCTCGTGAGAACCATGGCCAGCATAATCATCCCCGCGCCGGAGACGCCGGCGGTGCCGATGGAGGCCAGCACAGCGGTCAGCACGACCGAGACCAGCTGCGACAGCGTCAAATTCACGCCATAGCAGGAGGCGATGAAGAGTGTGGTCACGCCCATATAAATGGCTGTTCCATCCATATTGATCGTCGCACCCAGAGGAAGGACGAAGGAAGAGATGCTGGGATCGGCTCCAAGATCGCGCGAGCACTTGATCGTCAAGGGCAGCGTGGCGTTGGAACTGGAGGTTGTAAACGCCGTCGTCATCGCCGGCAGCATGCCTTTCAGGAACGTCTTCAGGCTAAGCTTCGCAAAAAAGCGGACGCTCAATCCATAAACGACGACCACGTGCGCAATATATGCCAAATAGGCGACGCCGATCACGACGCCAAGAGAGGAAATGATGGTCGGTCCATTCACTGCCACCACATTCGCCATCAGGAAGAACACGCCAAATGGGGTCAGAGCGATCACCAATTCCATGATTTTCATGACGACGACATAGAAATTCTTGAACGCGGCGCCGACCTTCGCTCCCTCTTCTCCGGTCAGAAGGATGCCGACACCAAAGAGAATGCCGATCACGATGGTCGGCAGCATCTCCGCATTCACCAGCGGAGTGAGCCAGTTCGACGGGAACATCGCAACGAGCGAATCCATGAAGTTGCTGCTCTTCGCCTCATATTCGAGGTTGGAGACGGTCAGCGTCGGAAAAGCCCCCATAAATAATTTGGCAAACAGAATTCCGATCACCACGGCGATCGCTGTCGTCGCCATATAATAAACGAATGTTTTCCACCCGATGGAGCCGACCCGGCGGATATCTCCCAACGAAATCGTTCCATCCACGATAGAGAACAGAACGATCGGCACCACCAAAAACTTCAGGAGGTTGATATAAATCGTCCCCATCGGTAGAAAATATGCCTGCGTCCATTCTCCCTTACCCTGAAGCAAAATTCCAACGAGAATTCCAAGAATCAGTCCGATAAAAATCTTAGCTGGAAGAGATAATTTCTTCTTAGAGTCAGATTGCACTATAGCCTCCTTCTTTTTCTCCGCCTTCCTGCCATGCCGATGCCTAGCAGGCTTATCCTTTGTCATGAACCGCCGCGAAGCCCATACGGTGGCAACCCACGATGAGCCGCTCCTGAGAGAGCTGCGCCCTCACGATCCACTATTCCTTATCCAATATACCCACGGAATCAGCGATGCGCAAATAAATCTCCGCTTTTTGAAACCAGTTTTATTTTTCTGTTGAAGCAGAGGCTTGAAAATCGGGAATCGGCGGGCTTTCCTTCTCGAGCGATGCGGAAAACGATCTATGCCGTCAAATGTTTTTTTATCTATTCAACGATGATGGAGAATCCTTCCTCCGGAGAGGCGCCTTCCGCATCCCGCCCAATGATCTTCTCTCATTATAGACAATGGAAAATCATCCGATGCAAACAAAGGAATACTCTAATTATTAAATTCTATTTTTTTCATCGACTTTATGTTGCGTTTTTGGAAAAACTATACTAATATGAACTTGATCTTCAACGGAGCGATGACCACTTTTGTGTGCCCTCAATCCGCAAACGTTTGTCGCCCGGCCGGGCGACGTACAAGGAGGAAACCATGGCCTATCAATTGACAAAGGAGCACGAAGCGCTACGCAAAATCGTCCGTGATTTTGCCGAGAAGGAAATGAAACCCGTCGCGTTCCGCTTCGACCAGGAAGAAACTTTCCCGGAAGAAATCGTGAAGCATATGGGGGAACTGGGATTGCTCGGTATTCCGTTTGAAAAGAAATACGGCGGTCAAGGTCTGGATACGATCAGCTATGCGATTACGGTCGAAGAGCTGTCCCGTGTCGACGGCGGTCTGGGCGTCATCTGTTCGGCACATACGTCTCTGGGTTCGTGGCCGATCTGGGCATACGGCACAGAAGAACAAAAACAGAAATATTTAGTTCCTCTCGCCAAAGGCGAAAAGATCGGCGCTTTCGGTCTAACGGAAGTCAATGCCGGCTCCGATGCCAGCGGGACGGAAACCACGGCGGTGCTTGAAGGAGATCATTATGTGCTGAATGGCGGAAAGATCTTCATTACGAACGGATTCCGCGCCGATACATATGTCATCTTCGCTGTCACCAGTCCGGAAAAAGGAAACCACGGCATCAGCGCCTTCATCGTGGAAAAAGGCTGGGACGGATTCACCTTCCCGGTACAGTATGACAAGCTGGGCATCCGTTCTTCCATCACTTCGGAGCTTTCGTTCCGCAACGTGATCGTTCCAAAAGAGAACTTGCTGGGCAAAGAAGGCGAAGGATTTAAGATCGCCATGTCCACGCTGGATGGCGGCCGCATCGGCATCGCCTCCCAGGGTCTGGGAATCGCTCAGGGCGCTTTCGAAGACACCGTCAACTACAGCCGTGAGCGCATCCAGTTTGGCTCCCCGATCGCCGTCAACCAAGGCGTCAGCTTCAAAATCGCCGACATGGCGACACGGATTGAAGCCGCCCGCCATTTGATTTACAACGCGGCTCAGCTCAAAACCGAACATGCCAAGTACACGAAAGAAGCGGCAATGGCTAAGCTCTTCGCGACAGATACCGCGATGTGGGTCACCACCGAAGCCATCCAGCTGCATGGCGGCAACGGATTTATCAAGGGTCTCGATGTCGAGCGCCATTTCCGCGATGCAAAGATCACACAGATTTATGAAGGCACCAACGAGATCATGCACGTGGTCATCGCCGGACAGATCATCGGCCGTATGAAACGTCCGAAAAAGGCAGCCGTGGCAGACACCGGCAAGGGCGGTGCGCTGACTGGACCGCGCAAGAACCAGATGATTGAAGGAACGCCGGAAGAGCAGGTCAAGAAGCTGGTCGAAGCACTGAAAGCGGATGGATACAGCTTTGATACAACGGTGGATACGTATGCGCCGGTCGACTCCGTCGAGCGCCTCGTTTCCGTCGGTCAAGGTATCGGCGATAAAGAGAATATGAGCGTCGCAGAAGAATTGGCCAAAGCCGCCGGCGCTGCAATCTCCAGCTCTCGTCCGGTCGCTGAAACGTTGGGCTATCTCCCGCTGGAACGCTACGTCGGCATGTCGGGACAGAAGTTCAAGGGCAACCTGTATTTCGCCATGGGCATCTCTGGCGCTGGTCAGCATCTGCGCGGAATCAAAGATGCCGCAACCATCGTCGCCGTGAATACGGATCCGGGTGCACCGATCTTCGCGAATGCAGACTATGGAATCGTCGGAGATATTATGGAGATCATGCCGCTTCTCACGAAGGAGCTGGATCAAGGCCAGGAGCGTCATGAAGCCTCTGAGTTCACCAAGAAAAAACGCAATGTGCCGCAGGAGCCGCGCACAAAATCGGGCATCTATGTCTGCAACGGATGCGGCCATGAATATGATCCGATCAAAGGCGATCCGGAAAATAGCATCGCTCCGGGAACGCCGTTTGATCAGCTTCCGGACACCTATCTGTGCCCGAAATGCGGAGATCCGAAGAGCGGCTACATTCCAGCAGAATAATTGAGGAGGAGAAGCATCATGGCAAATTATCGTGAAGTCGTCAAAGATCTGTATTGGATCGGCGTCAATGATCATCGTACCGCGCTGTTTGAGCGCATCCATCCGATTCCGGAAGGCGTAAGCTACAACTCCTATGTCCTCCTTGATGAAAAAACAGTTCTGTTTGATACGGTTGATTTTGAATTCGCGCCGTATTTTCTGGATAACCTGGCTGCTGTGCTGAATGGCCGGCCGCTGGATTACATCATCATTAACCACTGGGAGCCGGATCACGCGTCCACCTTCCAGGAAGTCATCCTGCGCTACCCGGAGGCCACCGTCCTTTCCACGGAAAAAGGCTTCTATTTCATGACCCAGTTCGGCTATCACTGCGAGAACCGCCAGATCGTGAAAACGGGAGATACGTTCTCCTCGGGCGCACATGAATTCGCATTTGTCGAAATGCCGATGGTTCACTGGCCGGAGCCGATGGCCACGCTGGATACCACGAATGGCGTTCTCTTCTCCGCCGATGCCTTCGGTTCGTTCAAGGCACTCGATGGAAAACTGTTCGATGACGAGGTCAACTGGGATCGTGACTGGCTGGAGCCGGGACGCCGCTATCTGACCAACATCGTCGGAAAATATGGCCCCTATGTCCAGGCAGTTCTGAAAGTCGCTGCCGGACTTCCCATCAAAGTCTTGTGCCCGCTCCACGGTGTGATCTGGCGCAAAGATCTGGGATATATCATCGGCAAATATGATAAATGGTCGCGCTACGAGCCGGAAGACAACGGCGTCATGATCGTGTATGGTTCCATGTACGGCAACACCGAACAAGCTGCGCAGAAGCTGGCCTCTGAGATCGTCCAGCGCGGGGTTACGGATGTCACCGTCTGGGATGTGTCTTCAACACATGTTTCCTATCTCATCTCGGAAGCCTTCCGCGTCGGCCATATCATTCTGGCGTGCCCGACGTACAACTTGGGCGTTTACCCGCCAATGAAGGACTTCCTCA
>JAEXBN010000020.1 GCA_023394045.1 Bacillota bacterium
GGCGAACACGGCAAGAGGTGGAACATGAATGAGGCAGAGCTGGTCATCATCGGGGGAGGACCGGCCGGATTGGCGGCAGCAGTCGCTGCCTATGACCGCGGCATTCGTCGGTTGATGATTCTTGAGCGCGATGAGATGCTTGGCGGAATTTTGAATCAGTGTATTCATAATGGATTTGGATTGCATCGGTTTCGGGAAGAATTGACCGGGCCGGAGTATGCGCTCCGTGAGCAGAAGGAAGTGGAAGCGAGGCGGATTCCTTATTTTTGCCATACGATGGTCACCGACTTAAAGCCGGACAAAACCATCACGCTGATGGGAAAAGAGACGGGCGTGGTCACGCTGCATCCAGACGCGGTGATTTTGGCGATGGGGTGCCGTGAACGGCCGCGCGGCGCGCTAAACATTCCGGGAGATCGTCCGGCGGGAATTTATACGGCTGGAACGGCGCAGCGCTTAGTGAACCGTGAGGGATATCTGCCCGGTAAACGCGTGGTGATCCTCGGCTCCGGAGACATTGGATTGATTATGGCGCGCCGGATGACCCTTGAAGGGTGCGAAGTGAAATGCGTCGCTGAGCTGATGCCGTTCTCCGCTGGTCTGAAGCGCAATGTGGTGCAATGCCTGGATGATTTTGGAATTCCGCTTTTCTTTAACACAACGATCACCCAGATTGTCGGAAAAGAACGCGTTGAGGGTGTCTGGCTGGCGCAAGTGGATGCGAGTCGGCAGCCCATTGTGGGGACAGAACGCTATGTCGCGTGTGATACGGTGCTTCTCTCGGTTGGATTGATTCCGGAGAACGAACTGTCTGTTTGCGCCGGGGTGGCGCTGGATCCCCGAACCAAGGGTGCGGTGGTCTCCGAACAGTGGATGACCAGCGTTCCTGGGATTTTTTCCTGCGGAAATGTGCTTCATGTGCATGATCTGGTGGATCATGTGTCCGAAGAGGCGGAGCGAGCCGGACAGGCGGCAGCGGAGTATCTTCAGCGGATCCGGAAGGGTATCAGGGATGAAGCAGCGGTCGAGATTCCCGTCGAGGCTGGCGAAGGAGTGACTTATACGCTTCCTCAGCAGATTCATCTCGACCGGATGCCGGAGGTGCTGACGCTTTCTTTCCGGGTACGCGCCTTGTCGCATCTCAAGAGCGTTTCCGTATATTTGGGGGATGAACGCCTGCTGCATCAAAAGAAACATGTTTTGGCACCCGGACAGATGGAGCAGATCGCTATCCGGAGGAAGGATGTGGAACGATTGCAGCCAGATCGGATTCGGGTCTGTATTGAGGAGGATGCATGAACGGGGGCGTGGTGAAAACCGAGATGACCTGCATTCAGTGCCCATTGGGCTGCCGGTTGATGGTGGAGTCCGATGGCGATCAGCAGATTTTGTCGATCCAAGGAAACACCTGTGGACGCGGACCCAAATATGCGGCGGATGAGCTGAAGCACCCGAAGCGCATGGTGTGTTCCACCGTCCGGGTGGAAGGAGCGCGCTATGGCGTGGTATCCGTGAAGACGCAGCAGGCGGTTCCAAAAGATCAGATTTTTTCGGTCATGGAGGTCATTCGCAAGATCGGCACGCCGCTGCCCGTCCATGCGGGAGAGGTGATTGTAGAAAATATCGCCGGAACCGGGGTGAACCTTGTGGCGACGGAAAATAAAGATTAAAGGTCCGACTGGGATTCCGCTTTTCGCTTTTCGCGCATATAGCATTGGCCGCACAACGCTTCATATTCGACGGTATCCTGATCGTCGATGGCAATTTGATCTCCCTCAAAGACGGGAATCCCATTGATTCGGCGCAGATTCATGATGGCTTTGTGCCCGCAGCGGCAGATGGTCTTCGTCTCTTCAATGGAATGCGCCAGCTCTAGGAGGCGCGTGCTTCCCGGAAAACCCTGACCTCGGAAGTCCGTGCGAAGGCCATAGCAGATGCATGGGATATTATCATCGAGGACGAACAGAAAGAGCTGATCCACTTGTTCCGACGAAAGGAATTGCGCCTCGTCGACGAGAACGCAGTGGAAGAGCACTTGTTTTGCTTTCATGCGGCAAAGAAGCTCATAGCAATTGGTCTGGGGGGTGATCACGGCATCGGCGGCCTTTGAAGCGCCAAGACGGCTGACGATGGTCACGCCGCCTTTGGTATCGATGCCTGGCTTGAGAAGAAGAGCCCGCATTCCGCGCTCTTCGTAATTGTGCGCGACCTGTAGCAGCTGTGTCGATTTTCCCGAATTCATTGCTCCGTAACGAAAGAAAAGTTTGGCCATCATTCCTCCTCATCATTGATCTGTGGGAATACTGTAGCATGAATGCGTCAAATGGTCGATGGTGAGTAACGATGGCGACCTGGGGACAACATGTTGGGATTTGCCGGGCATGTTATAATAAATGCAATCTGTTTGTCAACGGATCCAATAAAGGAGAGACGTATGAAAAAAGTTGGAAAAGTGTTCATTCTGCTGATTGCCTTGGCATCGGTGGGGGTCGGAGGCTTTTTGCTGGGCTCGCATTCTTCACAGATTTTTGCTCTGGGAGGTGCAGGCGGATCCGACGCGGACGATCAGCGCATTGTTGAAAATATTGATCTGTATCGAAAAACCATTGCGGAAGATTATCTGTTTGATTATACCGAGCAGGATCTGGAAAACGGCATCTATAAAGGCATGTTTGCCGGACTCAACGATCCGTATTCGCAGTATTATACGCCGGAAGAGTATAAGCGGATGATGGAAGATACGTCGGGAGAGTTTGCCGGTGTCGGATTGGTGGTGATCGCCGGAGAGGATGATTTGATCACCGTGGTCTCAGCGATTGCCAATACGCCTGCGTCTCGGGCGGGAATTAAGACGAATGATAAAATTGTGGAAGTGGACGGCGTCGCTTATGCGGGGTCGGATCTCAATGAAGCAACACAGAAGATGCGTGGACCGGAAAACACGAAAGTGAAGCTGACGATTCAGCGCCAGGTGGATGGAAAAACGGATACGTTGCATATCGAGCTGGTGCGCCAGCTCATTACGGTGGACTCTGTGGTGGGAAAACTGCTGGAGCCGGGGTTGGGATATGTCCAGATTACTTCTTTTGATGAGAATACGGCGGCAGAATTCAAGAAGGAATGGGAAGCGTTGGAACAGCAGGGTGCGGCGCGCTTTGTTTTGGATTTGCGCAACAATCCGGGCGGTCTGCTGACGACGAGCCAGGAGATCGCCGACATGCTCCTTGGAGAGGGCAAGATTGTCACGACCGTCGATAATAAAGGAAAGGAAGAAGTCCTCACCTCTGATGCGTCTCAGTACAAGGAGCCGATGGTGGTGCTTGCCAATGAGGGTTCGGCATCCGCTTCTGAAATTCTTCTGGGAGCCTTGCGCGATCAGAAACGGGCGGTTTCCGTCGGAGAAAAAACGTTCGGAAAAGGCATCGTTCAACGCCTCTATCCCATCGGTCCCAATGGAGAAGAGGGCGGTTTCAAATTGACCATGGCTGAATATCTCACGCCGAATGGGGAAAAAATTCATCAGAAGGGAATCACCCCGGACATCCAGGTCGAACTGCCTGCAGATGCCAAGGGGATTGGACCGGATTTCCTTGAACAAGATACGCAGCTGGCGCGCGCCATCCAGGAGGTGAAGACGAAGTGATTTCCGCTGAGCAGAAGATGCCTTTTGAATTGGTGGCTCCGTATCAGCCGACGGGCGATCAGCCGGAAGCCATTCATGCTCTAGTTGAGGGGATTCAACGAGGCGACCGATATCAGACGCTCCGGGGGGTTACAGGATCAGGAAAAACCTTCACGATGGCCAACATTATTCAGAGCGTACAGCGTCCGACGCTGGTTCTGGCTCATAATAAAACGCTGGCTTCTCAGCTCTGCTCCGAATTTCGTGAGTTTTTTCCACATAATGCTGTCGAGTATTTTGTCAGCTACTACGATTACTATCAGCCTGAGGCCTATGTGGCGGCAACGGACACCTACATTGCCAAAGACTCATCGATCAACGATGAAATTGATAAACTTCGCCATTCGGCGACTATGTCTCTTTTTGAACGGCGCGACGTGATTATCGTCGCGTCGGTTTCGTGTATTTATGGTCTTGGCGATCCGGATGATTATCAAAAATTAACCATCTCTTTGCGCCCCGGTGCGCAGATGGATCGCGACGATCTGCTCCGGAGGCTCGTCTCCATTCAATACGTGCGCAACGATGTGGCGTTTCAGCGCGGAACGTTCCGCGTACGCGGCGATGTGGTGGATATTTTTCCTGCATCATCCGCCGAAGAAGCGATCCGCGTGGAATTTTTTGGCGATGAAATTGACCGAATTGTTGAAATCAATTCGCTGACCGGCGAAATTCTTCGCGGGCGTAATTACTATATGATCTTTCCCGCTAGCCATTTTGCAACGACACCGGAAAAGTTAGAGAAAGGGATTATGCGAATTGAAGCGGAATTGGAGGAACGCCTTCGCGAGCTGAACCAGCAGAATAAGCTGGTGGAAGCGCAGCGTCTGGAGCAGCGGACGCTCTATGATCTCGAAATGCTTCGGGAGGTCGGCTATTGCTCGGGAATCGAGAACTATTCGGCTCCCATCAGCGGACGCCCGAGGGGATCGCGTCCCTATACGCTGATCGATTATTTTCCCAAAGATTTTTTATTGCTTGTCGACGAGAGCCACCAGACGCTGCCTCAGGTGCGCGGGATGGTCAATGGCGATTTGGCGCGGAAACAAAATCTTGTGGATTATGGTTTTCGTCTTCCCTCTGCGCTGGACAACCGTCCTTTGAAATTTGAAGAATTTGAAGCGCTGGTGCCGCAGGCGGTCTTTGTTTCTGCGACCCCCGGGCCTTATGAAAAAGAGCATTCTACGCAGCAGGTGGATCAGATCATTCGTCCCACAGGGCTTCTGGATCCCCGCGTGGAGGTGCGGCCGACGGCGCATCAGATTGATGATTTAATGGACGAGATTCGAAAGACGACCGCCGCCGGGGAACGAACGTTGATTACGACGCTGACCAAGAAGATGGCTGAAGATCTGAGCCAATATTTTGAAGAAGCGGAAATTAAGGCGGTGTATCTGCATTCCGATGTCGTGACCTTGGAGCGCATGGAGATCCTGCGGGATCTGCGCCTTGGAAAATATGATGTGCTGGTGGGAATTAACCTTCTGCGTGAAGGGCTGGATTTGCCGGAAGTGTCCCTGATTGCGATTCTGGATGCTGATAAAGAAGGGTTCCTTCGCTCGGAAACGTCGCTGATTCAGACGATTGGGCGCGCCGCGCGAAATGCCAATGGTCATGTCATTCTTTACGGGGATCACATCACTGATTCCATGGCCGCTGCGATGGAAGAGACGGCGCGCCGCCGATCCATTCAGGAAGCTTACAATGAGGAACACGGCATCGTTCCGACGACGATTCAGAAGCGGATTCATACACAGATCACGACGGAGATCGCGGCGGAAGAAGTCGCCGCGTATCGGGGTGAACCGCAAGAGTCTCAAGATCAGGAGACATTGTCCGCCGGCGAGATGGAGAAGATTCTTCTCGATATGGAAATTGAGATGCGTCAGGCAGCAGAGGAACTGGATTTCGAACGGGCGGCTTCCATTCGCGATGCCATCCGAAAGATGAAACATGATATGCAGATCGACTAAAGACGAACGGAGACAGGAACTAGAAAGGAACCCAGCGCATGACTCTCGAAAACATCGAAATCCGCGGCGCGCGGGTGAATAACTTAAAAAATATTGATTTGACTCTGCCACGTAATCGGCTGATCGTCATGACCGGATTATCCGGATCGGGGAAAAGCTCTTTGGCATTTGATACGATTTATGCGGAAGGACAGCGCCGCTATGTGGAGAGCTTGTCCAGTTATGCCCGGATGTTTTTGGGGCAAATGGATAAGCCGGATGTGGACGTTGTGGAAGGACTTTCGCCCGCCATTTCGATCGACCAGAAGACGACGAATCGTAACCCGCGATCGACGGTGGGGACCGTGACCGAAATTCATGACTATTTGCGCTTGCTTTATGCCAAGGCGGGGCACGCGTTTTGTCCGGTTTGCGGTGAGCCGATCCGCGCCATGTCGGTGGATCAGATTGCGGATGAAGCGATGAAGTTTCCGGAGCGAACCCGGTTTCTTGTATTGGCGCCGGTCATTCGTGAGAAAAAGGGGATGCATGAGAAAGTCTTCGCCCATCTTGAGCGCCAGGGGTTCACCCGCGTGGTGGTGGATGGCGAGATGATGGAAATTGCGGATCATCCGACGCTGGATAAAAACCGGAAGCATGATATTTCCGTGGTCGTCGATCGTCTGGTGATGCGCGATGGCATTCGATCTCGTTTGACCATGTCGCTGGAAACTGCGCTGGAGCATGCCAATGGAACGGTGATTTTGCAGGTGGTGGATGGGGAGCCGCACACATTTTCTTCTAAACTGGCTTGTCCGAATGGCCATATGACGTTGGAGGAAATTGAGCCGAGGCTTTTTTCATTTAACAGCCCGCAGGGTGCCTGTCCGGATTGCAATGGAATCGGCTTTCATATTGCGGTCGATGCGCATCTCTGCATTCCCAATCCGGATTTGTCCATCGACGATGGCGCGATTGCTCCTTTTGCGACATCGGCGAAGGGGACGTATTACTACGAGATGATTCATGCCATTGCCCGCGCCTACGGCTTTCCAACGGATCGTCCGATTGGAGAAGCGCCGAAGACGCTGGTGGATGCCATTCTTTATGGAACGGGGACGAAAAAGGTGCGTTTTCAGTTCACGTCGCATTTTTCCGGAAATAAAACGTATTACGATTCTTGGGAAGGGGTGATTCCCAATCTCACCCGGCGCTATGGCCAAACCGGATCGGATGCGATGCAGGCGCGGATTCGTGAATATATGGCGGAAAATACCTGTGAAACGTGTCATGGCGACCGTTTGCGGCCGGAAGCTTTAGCCGTGCATATCGGGACAAAAAATATTGCAGAATTTAATCGGATGTCCATCCGCGATGCGCTGGAATGGACGAATTCGCTGACGTTTTCCGAATCGGAGCAGATCATTGCGGCGCCGATTCTGAAGGAGGTGCGCGCCCGGCTGCGCTTTTTGGTGGACGTCGGATTGGATTACCTTACCTTGGATCGCTATGCGGCGACGCTTTCCGGCGGCGAAAGCCAGCGCATCCGGCTCGCCACGCAGATCGGATCCGGGCTGGTCGGGGTGGTCTACGTGCTGGATGAGCCGTCGATTGGTCTGCATCAGCGCGATAATGACCGTTTACTGGGTGCGCTGAAAGGATTGCGCGATCTAGGGAACACGCTGATCGTGGTGGAGCATGACGAGGATACGATGCGGGCGGCGGATTGGATCGTGGATATCGGACCGGGAGCCGGTTTGATGGGCGGTCAGGTGGTCGCTCAGGGAACTTTTGACGATATTTGCCGTAATCCGAATTCGCTGACCGGAGATTATCTGTCGCATCGAAAGTTTATCCCTGTTCCGGAGTCCCGCCGGATGCCAACGGGCTGGCTGGATGTGGAGGGATGCCAGGAGAATAACCTAAAGAATATCGACGTGCATCTTCCTCTAGGCGTGCTGACTTGCATTACCGGAGTGTCCGGTTCGGGCAAAAGCTCCTTTGTGGAGGGGATTCTTTACAAAGTCCTGGCCAATCGTTTGAACAATGCGCGTCAGCGTCCGGGGCGTTACCGCAGCATTAAAGGAGTGGAGCAGCTGGATAAAGTCATCGAAATCGATCAGTCGCCGATCGGCCGGACACCAAGGTCCAATCCGGCAACGTATACAAAGGTCTTCGATCTCATCCGGGATGTTTTTGCGCAGACCAATGAGGCAAAGATGCGCGGCTATGATAAGGGGCGCTTTTCCTTCAACGTTAAGGGAGGCCGCTGTGAGGCGTGTCAGGGCGATGGAACGATCAAGGTTGAGATGCACTTTTTACCGGATGTGTATGTTCCCTGTGAAGTCTGCCATGGGAAACGCTATAACCATGAGACCCTGCAGGTTCACTATAAAGGAAAGACCATCTCGGATGTTTTGGAGATGACCATTGATGAAGGATTGGAGTTTTTCCAAAATCATCAGGGCATTCGGCGCAAGCTGCAGACGCTGGTGGATGTGGGATTGGGCTATCTGAAGATCGGTCAGCCGTCCACGGAGCTCTCCGGCGGAGAAGCACAGCGCGTGAAGCTCGCTTCGGAGCTGGGCAAGGTCTCCACCGGTCACACGATGTACATTTTGGATGAACCGACAACCGGTCTTCATGTGGCCGATATCGATAAGCTGATCCACGTCTTTCAGCGTCTGATCGCCCAGGGGAACTCCATCGTGGTGATTGAACATAATCTTGATGTCATCAAAGTGGCCGATTATCTGGTGGATCTGGGACCGGAAGGCGGGGATGCCGGCGGAACCATTGTTGCGACGGGGACGCCGGAAGAGGTCTGCGCCGTGGAAGCCTCGTACACGGGGCGCTATCTCGCGCCGATTCTGGAGCGGGATCGGAAGGCCGCAGGAGGAGAACGACCGGAAAAAGCGGAAGACCGCGCCTATTCACACAGCGCGCCGGAGTCCGAAACATGAGACCGAAGGCGAAAGCGTTCCGGATTCGGCCGGCGCAACCACCGCGATTGAAACGCCGGATGATGGGACGGAAAGGGTTTCAGCGTCCGGTCGCGGCGCTTCCCGTCTCGGGAGTAGCGAGAGACCGCTATTTTATGCGCAAGACGCTGCGCTTGGCTGAGTGGGCGGCGCGTCAGGGCGAAGTTCCCGTCGGTGCCCTTCTTGTCCGGGACGGGAGGATCTTGCTGAACGCGATCAATCAGGTGGAAGCGACGCAGAACGGGCTGGCGCATGCGGAGCTGCTGCTTCTTCAAGAAGCCTCCCGGCGTTTTGGCCGGCGCTTGAACGGGATGACCCTCTATGTGAACTTGGAACCCTGCGTCATGTGCGCGGCGGCGCTGCTTCATGCGCGTGTCGGCCGCTTGGTCTACGGAGCCTCCGATCCGGAGCGCGGCGGCTGCGGTGCGGATCCCAATGTTTTGGGGGCAAAAAAAACGCTGCATCATCTGTCCGTGACCCAAGGGATCATGGAAGAGCGCAGCCGGCGGATCTTGCGCGCCTTTTTTCAACGCCGCCGTCAGGAAGGGCGGCGTTCTTCCTCATCTTCTGTTTTTTAGGGTGGAACCAGAGGAGAGGGAAGCACGCCGCCTTCATTTGGAAAACGCACCAATCGATGCGAGGGACAATTAGTGTTTGGAGAACAGATTCTTGAGACGCGCCCACCAAGCGGGCGTTTCGCGGGTCTGTGAAGATTCGGATTGGAGCCGCGCCAGTGCTTCCTGGCGCAGCCGCTCTTTTTCCTCCAGCAGGTGCAGCCGTCGATCCGCAGAAAGTTCTTCGCGGGGGACGGCGCGGTCTGTTTCAGCTTCCGAGTGAAGCGCTTCGCGTTGACGCCCGGCAGCATCTTCCGCTTCTTCCATGAAACGCGATTGTGCACTGATGTTCTGTGCGCCCTGCACCGGAACGTAGCTTCCGTCGGGGTGTAGTTCTTTTGCTTTCGTGTCATCTTGCAGGTACACGTCCAAAATATGGCTGATGCGCTGACGGATGGCTTCATCCCGGATCGGGACGGCAATCTCTACGCGGTTGACCAGATTACGGGTCATGAGATCTGCCGAGGAAATATACATATCCTCGCGATGTGCACCGAAGCAATAGATCCGGTGATGCTCCAGAAAGCGGCCGACGACGGAGATGACGCGGATATTTTCCGTTTTTTCCGGGATGCCGGGAAGCAGACAACAGATGCCGCGGACGATCATCAGGATCTGCACCCCAGCGCAGGAGGCTTCCGCTAACTTATCCATGAGATCACGCTCCGTGACCGAATTGCATTTCAAGATGACCGCTGCGGGTTCGCCGTTGCGCGCACGCAGAATTTCCCGATCCAGAAGAGAGAGAAGCGTCGGCTTGATGCCGTGGGGCGCGACCAAAAGGCGCTGATACCGTCCGTCCAGTTTGCTGATCAACATGTTTTTGAAGAAAGAAGAGGCGTCCTGACCGATTGCATCGTCCGCTGTAAAGTAGCTGAGATCCGTATATTGCCTAGCAGTTTTTTCGTTGTAATTTCCAGTGCCAATCTGCGTAATCATGCGGACGCGATTTTCCCGGTACAATGTCATGTTGCAGATCTTTGAATGCACTTTGTAATCTTCCAGACCGTAGATGATGGTGCAGCCAGCCTGTTCCAAGCGTTCGGAATAATCAATATTGTTGGCTTCATCAAAACGGGCGCGCAGCTCCATCAAGACCAGAACATACTTTCCGTTTTCTGCTGCTTGCGCGAGGTATTCCGCGACTTTGGAGACAGAAGCCATCCGGTAGATGGTGATGGAAATGGAGATCACGGATGGATCGGTTGAGGCTTCCCGCAGCATGCGCAGGAACGGATCCATACTTTCATAGGGATAGTGAAGGAGGCGGTCTTTTTCAAGAATCTGATCGATGACGGACCGGTTGGGGTGAAACATGCGGGGCTCTTGAGGAGCAAACGGTCGGTAACAGAGACGATCTTTCAGCTTGGGAGAGAGGTGATCCTCCAGAGCAAAGACATATTTCATGCGCAGCGGAGCATGGGAGAAGTAAACCTGATCCGGATGGAGTCCATGGTGCTTCAAGAGAAAGCGAACGGAATCGCGCGGCAGTTCGCCCTGGATTTCCAGACGGACGGGAGCCAGACGATTGCGCATACGGATGGCTTTTTTGATGGCTTGCCGCAGATTGCCTTCCAGTTCATCAATTCCCTCATCGAGGTCAATATCCGCATTTCGTGTCAGGGAAACAATGGCGTTGCTGTCGACGCGGAACCCGCTCAGAAGAACCGGAATTTTGTCCATAATGATCTCTTCCAGCAGAAGATAATCGCAGGAGTTAGGGAAGAAGACCACGGGTTCCAAGACGGCGGGGATGCCAATCAGCGCATAGAATTCGTGCCCTTTGGCATCGCGCACATCGCAAAAAATGTAGAGCCCTTCATTGCTCAGATGCGGAAATGGATGGCGCGCATCAATGATGAGCGGAGAGAGGAGCGGAAGGATCACCGTCTGATAATGCGTGTCCAGAAAGAAGGCTTCTTCCGGATTCAGCGCTTCAATGGAACGGTGGTGCACGCCGCCGGATTCCAGGAGAGGCATCAGTTCCGCATAGGCGCGGTCGCGCTCTTCATAGAGTGCAGGAACGGCGGAAAAGATACGATGAAGCTGTTCCGTGACCGTCCATCCAGTTTTGTTGTCGATCGCTTCATTGTGAACATCCGCCAGATTCATCAGGGAGCCCACACGAACGCGGAAAAATTCATCCAGATTGCTGGTGAAAATGGAGATAAATTTGAACCGCTCCATCAAGGGCACACGGGGATCCATCCCTTCTTGAAGAACGCGCCGATTAAAGGCGAGCCACGACAGCTCTCGGTTTTGTGTAAAAGACGTGTCCACAGGCTGTCCATGGGAGGGCACAGCGCCATTTTCTGCAGCAAGAGGGTTCTCTTGGAGGTCAGGTTTCTCTTTTTTAATGTGGTGAACTTCTGGATTTTCGCGGATCATTTCTTCCGATCTTGCCGCCTTTTTATTTTTCATGGTCTGCGCCTCCGATCAGTATAAGGTTTCTTGATATTATTATAGCAGTCGGTTCCCGCGCCGCTGTTTCAGAAATCATAAAACAAGTTAAAAGATGGTAAAATTTGCTGAACCGGAAGCGAAACGGGTACCTAAGCAACGTAGCATTTCAGAATCAAGACAAAATAGGATGAACCGATCGTTTTTTATAGAACATGAAAGAATAGGAAAAGGGGGATGCATGACTTCAGATATCGTTCAAAAGATTAGAGACGACAAACGGCTTCCGCGAATCAACGGAGATCCGGAGCGGCCGTTGCGTCTCCTCGCTTTAGATATGGATGGAACGCTGCTTCGCGAGGATCATACGATTGGACCGCGTACACGGGAGTGGCTTCTCGAATTGCAGCGCCGCGGCGTGCGTATTGCGCTTGTTTCCGGACGTCCGCTTGCCGGGCTGGTGGGCTTCGTGGATGAATTGAAGCTCAAAGAATATGGTGGTCTGCTGATTGGGGTGAATGGCGGCCATGCGATGGCTTTTGATGAGCCGGATGCAAAAGCGCTGGAAGTCAAGGGGGTAGCGGGCACGGAATTGTGGCGCCATACCATTTCCAAAGAGGTGGCGGTGCGCTTTTTCGAGCGCTGGAAGCCCTTTGGTCTCACGCTTCTGGCATATGGAACGCAATTGATTTATGTGGATCCTTCGCCAGATGAAACCCAGACCTTGCTGGGTCTTCCACGCCAGCAGGGATACGCGATGATCGAAAAGATTACCGGCCAGCCGCCGGCGAACCAGGATCTTCGGGCAGTCCTTCCGGAAGAACCGTTGAAGCTCTGCGTGGCTGGCCCTCGTCCCAAGATTCTGGAGGGACTGGACGCCTTGAAGCCAACCAAGTCCCCCTTGCTCAGTGGCGCGTTCAGCGCTTCGGAATATTATGAAACCGCACCGGCTGAGGTGAATAAAGGTGCCGGGCTTCAGGAAGCAGCAAGGCGGCTGAAGATCGACCTTACGGAGACGATCGCGTTTGGGGATCAGGATAACGATGCAACCATGTTGCGTCATGCTGGAATTGGTGTTGCTATGGGGAATGCCTCGCCGATGGCGAAGGAAGCCGCCGATGATCAGACGACGAGCAATGAGGAGGAAGGGATTGCGGCCTATCTGGAACGGCATCTCGTGCTTCCGGCTATGGAGAAGGAGAAGGGAGAGGGGGCGGAATCGCCCCTGCATTAAAAAAAGTCCGGAAGAGCGTTTCCGGACTCGGACGGTCTGATCGAGTTCATTCCTGGGACGGAAGTTCCTTTGCTGTATTTTGAGGCGGACGGCATGCGACCATTGCCGTCGCTTCAAACATCGTCACCAGTTGTCCTTCTTCATCGGTCACATTCATGACGACCGTGACCGATCCGGCGGTTCCTGAAGAAAACCGGCGTTTTTTCTTCACCTGCACCTCCGCATGGTAAAGCACATCCGGGCGCACGGGCTGTTTCCATTCCGTGCGGTCGATGCTCATTCCGGCAATCAGGGGACCCTCATCGACCTTCATCGCCACCCATTCACTCCAGAAGAGCAGCATGGAATGAAATCCCGAGGCGATCAGCCCGCCGAAATAGGAGGCTTCCCCGGAAGAAGGATCGGTATGCATGGGTCTGGGATCAAAGCGTAAAGCAAAGGCCTGAATCTCATTCGCGCTGATGCGGCGTGAGGGAAGAGGATAGACGGCGCCGATTTCATAATCTTCGAAATATAATCCCTTTTTCATTCGATTCCTCCATATTCGTTATAATATTTTCAGATACACATCAACAAAATCTGCTTTTCACTATTTACCCGAGACGCAGGAGAACCGCGCAGACAAGGAGGAACAATATGAGCCATGTGGCCTCATTACAACAGGAAAAAATTTTAATTCTCGATTTTGGCGGCCAGTATAAACAGCTCATCGGTCGCCGTGTGCGTGAGCATAATGTGTACTGCGAAATTAAACCGTGTACGCTTTCAGCGCAGGAGATCCAGACAGGAAAATACGCGGGAATCATTTTGACCGGCGGGCCGGATTCCGTATATGCAGAAGGGGGACGCCAGGCCGATCCGGCGATCCTTGATCTGGGGCTTCCCATCCTGGGCATCTGCTATGGTGCACAGTGGATTGCGCATCATACCGGCGGGCGGGTTGATGCGGCCGGGGTGGCCGAATATGGGCGCACGGAGACCGCCTTTGATTTGAACTCGTCGCTTTTTGAAGGACTCCGTGATCAGTCCGTCGTTTGGATGAGCCATAACGATCAGATTCATGAGTTGGGGGAGGGATTTTCTTCCATCGCTCATTCCGATCATTGTCCAGTGGCTGCATTTGGAAACGACGTCCGCCATCTTTACGGATTGCAATTTCATCCAGAGGTGGAGCATACGGAAGAGGGGCGTCAAATTCTTAAAAATTTCCTCTTTAATATTTGTCGTGTTTCCGGTTCATGGCGTATGGATGCGTTTGTGGAGGCGACCGTCTCGCACCTGAAGGAACAGCTGGCAGGGAAGAAGGCGCTTTGTGCGCTCTCGGGAGGGGTGGATTCTTCCGTGGCGGCCGTTCTGGTGCACCGTGCCATCGGGAAGAATCTCACCTGCGTCTTTGTGGATCATGGGCTTCTTCGCAAGGATGAGGCAGAGACGGTGGAGCGGGTGTTCAAAAAAGAATTCGGGCTCAATCTGATTCGCGTTGATGCGTCGGAACGTTTTCTTGGACTGCTGGAGGGGGTCACAGATCCCGAGAAAAAGCGGAAGATCATTGGCGAGCAGTTTATTCGCGTTTTTGAAGAAGAAGCCAACAAAATCGGCGCGGTGGATGCTCTGGTGCAGGGGACGATTTATCCGGATGTGATTGAATCGGGAGTCGGAGGTGCCGTGATCAAGTCGCATCATAATGTCGGCGGGCTTCCGGAAAATATCAGCTTCACGGAGCTGGTCGAACCGCTGCGCGATCTGTTCAAGGATGAAGTTCGTGCGGTCGGAACCGAACTGGGGATTCCTGAACATCTTGTTTGGCGTCAGCCGTTCCCAGGACCTGGTTTGGCCGTCCGCATCATCGGTGCCATCACGCCCGAGCGCGTTCATGTTCTTCAGGAAGCCGATGCGATCTGGCGGGAAGAAATCGAACGCGCCGGACTTGGACGCACCATCGGTCAATACTTTGCTGTTCTCACCAACATGGAGACCGTTGGCGTCATGGGCGATGCCCGCACCTATGAATCCATCCTCGGTCTCCGCGCGGTGACCACCAATGATTTCATGACGGCGGAGTGGGCGCGCATCCCTTACGATGTTCTCGACAGCGCGTCCAACCGCATCGTCAATGAAGTCAAAGGCGTCAGCCGCGTGGTCTATGACATCACAGGAAAGCCGCCAGCGACCATTGAGTGGGAATAACTTTGACGGGGGCAGTACCAACGGATCGCTCTTCGCCATTCGGCTTGGGTTCGCCGGGTTCTGCGCCCAAAACAAAAGCGCACTCTGATGAACAAGATCAGAGTGCGCTTTTGCTAAGGCGAACGAGGGAGAGATAAGTACCGTCTTTTATTCTAAATTCTTTCTGAGAGTTGTCGTTTGAATCATAAATTAAGCCTTTCTATTTATGGGGAACTTTTGTATACCAAAATTCCCCTTTTTGTTGGTTTAACTTCAACAACATGCTATAATAGGGAAAAATTAGGTACAGATATTATCCCCATCATGAAAGGAACTGATGATATGACAAAGCAGGTGCATATAAGACTGGATGATGTTGTATATGAGGCTCTTACGGAATATTCTGTTGATTCGCAGTTGACCCTCCAGGAATCTGTTTCAAGGGCAATAATGTATATGCTTAACAAACAGAAAGATGATTCCCAACGGCAAAAAGCGGCTTTTACTTTCATTGATCTTTTTGCAGGTATTGGAGGAATGCGGATAGCCTTTGAGCGAGCTGGCGGACACTGTGTTTATTCGAACGAATGGAATAAATACAGCCAGCAGACTTATTTTGCAAATTTCGGAGAACAGCCGGAAGGCGACATTACAAAAGTAGAGGCTACGTCTATTCCAGACCATGATATTCTGGTTGCGGGTTTTCCGTGCCAGCCATTTTCCATTGCCGGTGTTTCAAAGAAGCAGAGTCTGGGTCGTGCAACAGGATTTGAAGACAAAACTCAGGGAACTTTATTTTTTGATGTGTGCAGAATTATTAAGACTAAACGTCCGAAAGCTTTTTTACTGGAAAATGTGAAGAACCTGAAAAGTCACGACCGTGGACGTACATTCAGAGTAATAGCAGAATCTCTTGATGAGCTTGACTATGATATTTCATATCAAGTAATTGACGGAAAAGATTTTGTTCCGCAGCACAGAGAAAGAATCCTGATTGTCGGCTTTGACAGAAGTAGATATAAAGGACTGCTCGGTTTCGATTTTGCCATTAATAAGCCGAAAAAGAAACCAAAAATGCGTGATATTCTGGAATGGAATGTAGATGAAAAATATACGCTCTCTGATAAGCTATGGCAGTATCTTCAGGATTATGCTGCAAAACATAGAGCAGCAGGAAATGGTTTTGGTTATGGGATTGCCGACCCAGATGGGATTTCAAGGACATTAAGCGCAAGATACTACAAAGACGGCTCTGAAATTCTTATTGAGCAACCGGGAAAAAATCCGAGGCGCCTGACGCCAAGAGAGTGTGCTCGCCTGCAGGGCTTTCCAGAGGATTTCAAAATCGTTGTTTCCGATACACAGGCGTACAAGCAGTTTGGTAATTCCGTTGTCGTTCCCCTCATGAGTGAAATTGCCCGTCTGATTGTCGATAAACTGGATGTGCTTGAAATACGAAACAATCTTAATCAATCTGAAAGCGATATGAACAGAGCTGTAGAACTGGTGGTGTAATATGGAGTCTCTTTCAGTAAAAGCCGTTGACACAACTTTACATGGTCAAAACTCATTCTGTAAATTCCTGTCGGCCAATGACAGCGGAGAAACCGGAGGCCATCAGTCCGGGATTCTGATCTCAAAGTCAGCGAAGCAGATGATGTTTTCTGATGATGAACTTGCCAATAATCATATTTTGAAAAAAGAGATTCAAGTCAGATGGCAGGATGACTTTACGACAAGCAGCGTTTTCACATGGTATGAGAGTAAAAACGAATTACGTCTGACCCGGTTTGGCAAAGGATTCGATCTGCTCCGGCCAGAACACACAGGTGCTCTGTTTGTGCTTGTCAAAGAAACAGACAGGTATTTCGATGGATTTATTCTGAATACGGAAGAAGATATCCAGTTATTTCTTGACTCATTCGGGATAACACCAGCCGAGACAAACCGGCCAGTAGAGGTAAAGAAGGCAGCGCCGGGACTTATTGAGCAAAAAGCCATAGATGCGTTTATCTCAGGCCTTACAGTAGAATTTCCTGCTTCATCAGAAATGTCGGCAGCAGCCAGAATGATATTGACGGAGGTATTTCATAATACAGGTCTTATAAGGAGTAATCCGGATAAAATACTACTGGATTGGACCGAAGAGGAATATCGCCTTTTCAGAGCACTTGAACATGAGCGTTATGGACATCTGATTAAAAAAGGATTTACTTCTGTTGACGATTTTATTGTGCTTGCAAATCAAGTTTTGAATCGAAGAAAGAGTCGAGCTGGAAAAAGCCTTGAGCACCATCTTTCAGCTATTTTTGATGGAAATGATATTCGATATACGGCTCAGGGAGTGACGGAAGGAAACAAGAAGCCGGATTTTATTTTTCCGTCTGTCGATGCCTATCACGATATGATGTTTTCTATTGAAAATCTCTGTACACTTGCTGCAAAGACAACTTGCAAAGACCGCTGGCGTCAGGTGCTTAATGAAGCTGATCGTTTGCGGGATAGAAACAAGTATCTGTGCACCATGCAGCAGGGGATTTCCTCGGCGCAGATGGATGAGATGCAGGCAGAACAAGTGATTCTTGTTGTTCCCAAACCATATATTTCTACGTATCCACGCGACAGACAGAGTCGAATCTGGACAATTGGCAAATTTATTCGTTATATCCGGGAGATGGAACAAGTTCAATGACCGATATTAAGTCCCGAGAAGAACGAAGCCGGAATATGTCTGCGATTCACAGCAGGGACACAAAACCGGAAGCATACTTTCGAAAATTACTTTTTGCACATGGATACCGCTATAGAAAAAATGAGACGAAACTCCTAGGGAATCCGGACATTTATTTTCCAAAGCACCATATAGCAATTTTCGTACATGGCTGTTGCTGGCATCGGAATACTGGCGGTAAATATGCTTCTATGCTCAAGACAAAATGTGCTGGATGCCTGTCCAGCAAAACTCATGCCGGAGCTCAAGACCTTGTTGAGAGATATGTATGAGGCTCCAACGCTTGAAGAATGCCGAAATCGGCGCGACCAGATTTTAAAAACCTATGCCATGGGCGCACCGAAAGCGATGGCTATTTTAGACCGAGGATGGGCGGATATTGTTTCGGTCTATGCTCTGCCTTCTTCTTTGCGCAAGAAGTTGCGGACATCCAATCTGTTGGGACGACTCAATGGAGAAGTGAAACGCCGCGAAAGTGTCATCCGCATTTTTCCAAACGTCGAAAGCATTTTACGTCTCATGGGCGCAATCTTAATGGATGAGAATGAGAAATGGTCGCAGAGAAGATATATGAACCTCACGGAGCTGAAATCTGGGGATGAAAAAGCCGCCCCCATGGGGGCGGAGGAAGAGCAGCCTTCAAGAATACATAGATCAGAAAAGGTTATGCTAAGAGGAATTTACACCAACTTTATTGACACAACTAGATGAACGAAGCGCACCGGACGAACCGATGCGTTTTTTTGTAGAGTGAAGTTAACAATATGTGAATTATAGTAGAAAAAACAAAAATATTATGACAATATAAGCAGAGCTAATAGAATACAACCACTATATCTTGAATTATGCTTTTCAAAGTGATAAGATACAACCAAACAGAAAGCAAGGAGGTGGGGTTCATGGCTGTATTTAAGGAACGGCTGAAAAAAAGTCTTGAGAGCAGCCATATGACACAAAAGCAGCTCGCTGAAAAAGCTGAGGTGACGGAGGCGGCGATTTCGAACTATCTGCGTGGGGTGCGTGTCCCCAGAGGCGCTACGCTTTCACGGTTAGCCAATGCGCTTTATGTCACGACTGATTATTTGCTTGGTATGGAGGAAGGAGATTCTACAAGGGAGCAAATTCAGCTTTTACAACGGAACCTGCAAAAACTTGACCCGGTTCAGTTAAAAAAAGCGGAGGACGTACTGCGGGTGGTGTTTGACGATTGGTTTAACGATGAGGACGAACAATGACCATCCATCCGGATTTTGCTTACGTTTATACCAGAGCCAACGAGATGCTGGTCAAATCTCATCTCGTGCAGAATTTCCCTTTCGCCATACATGACCTGATTCGTGAGCAAACCACGCTAAAACTCGTCAGCTTCAGTCAGGCTCAGCTATTGGGATTGCAAGTCGAGGATTTGGGAAGTGATTCTGCCGTTCTGGTCAGCATTCATGGGAAAGAAGTGCTTTTTTATAACGATAGCCACACTAAGGCTCGAAATCGTTTTAATCTGGCCCATGAGTTTGGCCATTATGTATGTGAACATGACCTTGGAACGGAAAGTGCAGAGCTGTATGGGGTTTATGAAGTAGAGGCCAACTATTTTGCAGCGCAACTGCTCATGCCTCAACAGATTCTCTATTCCTTTCAGCAACGTGGGATTCGCTTAACAGAGGACTTTATCGTGGAACATTTTGGCGTTTCGGGAGAAGCAGCTCGCAGGCGCCTAGACACTTTATCAAAAACCAACTTTCGCTGGTATTCCGACGAGGAAAAGGAATTCGATGACGCGATTCTATTCAGATATCAACAATTCATACAGCAAGTCTGTCCACCATCGCATCGTGACTTTCTTTATGAAGAGGAAGAGCGACAGAGAGAACGCGATACATGGTTCAGATAGAAATTGATTAAAAGGAGGCGATGCCTATTGAAAAGAGTGAAAAGAACAATGCCTCAGAAGCTGTTGGCGCAGCAACCGAGGCACAATTCTCCGGACAAAAATGTCCTTTGCTGGAATTCCATTTTGTCACGTCCGAAGAAAAAAATCAAAGGTTTTGTTGGATTTTCTCAACAGAATCGTCACCCTTCCACAGAAAACTGTGGTGGAAAATCACGGAGGTGATCATTATGGCAAAAGTAAACTCCGAACGGCGAGGGTGTGTCGATGTATTTCATTCCTTCCTCGTGCACAATGCAAAGTATGAAGGCGTACCGGAAATGCCGGTCATTTTTCCAACGATGGAGGTGCCAAACCGATTAATCCCGTTCTCAAAAGCCGTGCCCGTAAAAGATTATGATCAATGGGTGCATTTCTATGAAGATGATGCGAAATTTGAGCGGATCTGGAAAAATCCAAAAAAATATCTGCCACTGCTGTCGAAATTCAATGGGGTGATATCTCCTGATTTCAGCTTGTGGGTGGACATGCCGCAACCACAACAAATATGGAACACATATCGGAATCGAGCCTTGGCCTGTTGGTTGCAAAGTCAGGGCGTCAAGGTCATCTCCAATATTCGATTTTCAACCCCTTGGAGCTATTCTTTCTGCTTCAATGGCGCACCAAAAAAATCGGTTGTCTCGGTTGGAACACATGGACTCATGAAGGGAAAAAGAGATCGAGAACGCTTCAAACAGGGCCTTCAGGCGATGGTAGATGCCATTGAGCCAATAGGTATCGTGGTTTATGGTACGGATCCGGATGACGTCTTTCAGATCTATCGTACTCAAGGGATCCGAATCTTTCCCTTTCCAAGTGATTGTTCAAAAAGTCATAAGGGAGGTGAGCGTTGATGGGATCGGGCTTTCATGGGGGATTTGGACATACCAGCGGGGAAATCGGATATCAAAGAGGTCAAAGTTATGAAAATTCAAGCACGGACATAGCGCTTGAAGACCATGATACAGAATTGGTGACAGAGACACTGATTCAAGAATTGCGATCCAGAGGCGTTAAATTTTCTGAAGAAAATGTTGTTATGGTTACACATCAGAGCGATGGCCAATTGCTTTGGCTGGAAAAAGGAAACGGTAGCGTGGGGCTACAACATATTATTCAAAGACATGCTGCTGACCTGAAAGAGAGCTTTGGAGTCGAAAAACCAGATATTCCATTATTCATAAAAAATGTTGTTGAACACGCTCGCATCGTAAGTAATCGCATCCGCAATGGTGGTTTTGAAAGAATCTACGATTACAATGGGAGCTACTACGTTGCATCTGGTATAGGAACCAATGGTTTTATCATTACCATTTATCCAATGGGAAAAAGCGAGGGGTAAGATGAAAAAATTACGACTTAAATTAGATTATCTGGCAGGGCCAATCTGGCATCCTTATTACAATGAAGCAACAGGGCTTTCCAGCACTGGAATAGCAGCAATCGATCGGGATCCAGTGTTAAAAAATCTCAATGATAAGGCACAGGATCTATATGCTTCTTATTTTGAATTCAATACAGAAGAAGCAGCTGTGGCCTTCAATCATGCTAGAGCCAGAGAAACAAAAACAGATATGCTTCACTTTCTTGCTGACATCAAGAAACGCATTGCAGAGTTAAACGATGGCTCTATTCAAATCATCGATGAAGCCACGGAAGAAGTTGAGAACTTTTAATATCTCTTGATTAGATAAGGGAAAACTGCTCGCTCCGAAGTTGTTCGGAGCGAGTTTTTTATTTTTTCAATTCTTTCCGAGTCTGGATGTCGTCAATGAATTTGAACTGCATCTGAGCCTAGGTGGCCAGGGTCGAGGATGCGCATGCCTATTTGACTTTTACAGATTCGGTACGGTAAATAAACTTTACCTGACCGTCCATATGATCGGAAATACCGGAGAAGGAATTGTAATTCTTCGACACATCCGCCGTCGCTTTGACTCTGGTCATCAACCCGCCAAGGTCTCCGCCTACCGCGTCGACTAATTTTTGAATTCCTTTTTCGTTGAATTCTTTTAATCCGTCGGAAAGCTTCATGGCACCGTCACGAAGTGAGGTGACTCCATCCACAAGTGCAGGAGTCCCGTTTTTCAAAGTCAGAATACCGTTGTACAGCTCATTCATACCGGCGTACGATTGGGTCGTTCCGGCTTTCAGCTGAGATGCGCCTGCACTCAATGCATCGGCACCGTCTTTTGCGGAGGAAACTCCGGCGATATACTGACCGAGTCCGGTGTAGAATGTGTTGTAGCTGTCCAGTTGTTCTTTAAGCGCTGATATAGACGCCGCGCCGGATTTTGCCTGTTCCAGAGCCGAAGTGATCTGCCCCTGTACCTCAGAGGAATTCATATTTTGTTCGATCAGACGCTGGATCTGTTCCTCGGTTTTTGCAGCAACCGCGTTTTTGATCTCCTCTGACTGCATCTGCGTATTGGTGTTCGTCTCAATCATGGCTTTTACGGCATCGGATTGCATTTGCGACTCTATTGCAGCCTCAATCTGAGCCTGCTGTTCAGAGGGGAGGACACCGGCTTTAACGGCGGAATCGTATTGTTCTTTTGTCATACCCTGACTTGCAAGGATCTGTGATACGACATTTTGGCGTACGGTCTCCGATACTTTAGCTGAAACCTGTTCCTTCACAGCGGCAGTGACAGCGGATGCAACGGTGTCTTTCTGCGCATTGACCGCTTTCGTTACCTTTTGAAGCGCCGCAGCTTGTGCCTGCTGTGCCACATTTGTTTCGTCTAAAGAGGCAATCACACGGTTTAACACTTCCGAATAGTTTTCAATCGTTAACTCCGATACATGAAGTCCTGATGCCGCAAGCTGAGTATTTGCCATGTTCAGCAAGGAATCAAATACTTGCTTTGATCCGGCGTTCAGTGTGTCATTGTTTGAGACCAGCTGTTCCAGACCTCCGGCAAGTGTTTTCGCACCGCTTGCAAGGTCTGAGGCTCCGCGATCCAGATCGCCGGCTCCATTTTTCAGTTTTCCGGCACCGTCTGCCAGCTGATTGATTCCTTTCACCAGCTCTCCGGATTTGTCAAGAAGTGCACACAGTCCGTCATACAGCTGAGAAGAGCCGTCCATCAGCTGATTCATGGCATCTGTGAGTTCGTTCAGGGAGTTGGTCAGCTCATCCGCAGAATTCAGTTTGTCTGTATTCAAACGATTGAACATTTCATTGGTCGCAATCGTTACAGTATTGGAGATCTCGAAATTCTTGACATCTGCTGAGATTTCAACATAATCCGGAATTTCCAACTTCTTTTTGTCCACATTCAGATTGCTTTGAAGCCCAGGGAAAGCAATTCCGGCAACGATGGTGCGGCTGCCGTCATTGATGATTTTTCCATTGGTGACATCCACATTGGTAAACACACTATTATCCAGCATCATTCCGGTTATCATAGCGAAGGGGACATACATTTTTTCCTGTTTGCCGTCAATATCTACCGTTTCATATTGGTTATTCTGATAGTCAAAACGGATGGTGACTTTTCCGCTCTTTCCGGCTAGGTCTGAGGGAGAGATCCTTTTGCCGTTCAGCATGTAGGAAACGCTGAGCGTCACTGGCAGTTCCTTTTCAATGTTTCCCTGATAGTAAATATCATTGCCTTCGGCGTCCCAAACCTTCATATGATTGCCGTTCATCGTATAGCTTTCGTCACCTTTGATATTTTCAATCCCTGTAAGCTCTGATTTATCGGCAAATGAAGCACTTCCGAGTGAGTTTTTGATCCAGTCGCTGACGATGATTTTCTCAACCTTTCCGTCGGCGCCTGCCAATACATAGGCGGTTTCGTCCTTTACCAGCCCTTTTTCATTTTTTGTAGCAAGCTGTTGCGGCGTTTCTTCGACCTTTTTTTCTTCTTTGCCGGATTTCATTGCAAACACGGAAGCTCCGATGCTTCCGACAAATACTGTGCAGCACAGAATCACTGCAAGTGATTTTTTGATTTTAGTGTTCATCATACGATGGCCTCCTGATCGGGTTTGATTTCTTTTCAGTAAATGTGTTCGATCGGTTATCCCTGCATCTCGCTTTTGTAAGAATGCGCTTCTTGCTGGAGAGGCGGTGTTTTTGATGTGTCAGATCCATTCGGCGGGAGCGCTCCTTTTTTCTTCATGCCAAAAGTCGTTTTGCCTATCAGCTTGTCACAAAGCATCAGCAGCGACGGCAGAATGAAGATGACGCAAAGCATGCTGACCACCGCACCTCTTGCCATCAGCTTGCACATGGAACTGATGATATCAATGTCCGAATAGACCGCGACGCCGAAGGTCGCTGCGAACAGTCCAAGACCGGAAACGATAATAGACGGTATTGAAACAGCAAGTGCGGTAGAAACACTGTGCCGTTTATCATTTCCCGCGATACGCTCCATTTTGTATCTTGTGGTCATGAGAATGGCATAGTCAACCGTTGCACCAAGCTGGATGGTACTGATACAAATCGGTGCGATAAATGGAAGCGACTGACCGAGATAATGCGGCAGACCGAGGTTGATAAAGATGGCAAGCTCAATGACAGCAATCAGAATAAATGGAAGCGAAAAGCTCTTTTCCACCAGTGCAATAATAATAAAGATCGCAATGATTGAGACTGCGTTTACCACCTGAAAATCGTGGTCGGTGGTTTCAATCATATCCTTCATGCAGGGGGCTTCTCCGATCAACATGCCGTTTTTATCGTATTTTTTCAGGATTGTATTGAGGCGGTCGATCTGCGCGTTCACACGATCGCTTGCCACCTTGTATTCTGAGTTGATAAGAAGCAGCTCCCATTTGTCGCTTTTAAGGATTTCTTTCATGCGTTCCGGAAGGACTTCTTCCGGCACGCGGCTTCCGACGATGGATTCCAGACCGACAACATATTTGACGCCGTCCACCTTTTCCATTTCGCTGATCATAGACCGAACGGATTGAGAAGGCGTGTTTGAATCGACTAAGATCATGTGGGTGGAGGCAATATGAAAATTCTCCGACAGCTTGGAATTGGCGATCACGTATTCCATGTCCTTCGGCAGAGACTCGCCCATATCGTAGTAGACTTCATCGTTGGTCTTGTTGTATCCGTACAGTGCCGGAGCCATCAAAAGAGCAAAGATCATCAGGAATACCGGAAATGCCTTTGTCACGCCGCGCGCAAACTTTGTCATGTTCGGGATAAGCGAGCGATGCATGGTTTTCTGAAGCGGCTTGTCAAGGACAAGAATCAGAGCCGGAAGGACGGTTACGCAGCCAATCACACCGAGAATGACTCCTTTGGCCATAACGATACCGAGATCGCGGCCGAGTGTAAATGTCATGAAGCAGAGCGCCGCAAAGCCTGCGACGGTGGTCACAGAGCTTCCGACAACGGAGGTGAGTGTCTGTTGAATCGCAACGGCCATAGCGTCTTTGTGATCGTTGTACTTTTCTTTTTGCTCGTTGTAGCTATGCCAAAGGAAGATGGAATAATCCATCGTCACGGCAAGCTGCAAGACGGCCGACAATGCTTTGGTTATGTATGAGATCTCTCCGAGAAAATAGTTGGAGCCGAGATTCATAAGGATCATCATGCCGATTGAGGCAAGGATCACAAACGGAACAAGCCAGCCATCAAGGAACACAAGCATGACCAGCGTGGCAAACAGTACAGCCAGTCCGACATAAATGGGTTCCTCTTTTTCGCACAGGTCTTTCAAGTCGGTTACAAGCGCCGACATGCCGGAAACAAAGCATTGCTTGCCGGCGATGGAACGAATCTCACGAATCGCGTTCATCGTGAGATCCGATGAGGTGTCACTGTCAAAGAACACCGCCATCATCGTTGCGTTGTCGGTATTGAATTCGTCATAAAGAGCATCGGGCAACAGTTCCTTTGGGACAGATATATCTGCCAGAGATGAGTACCACAGGACAGTTTCCACGTGATCCACCGCTTCAAATTTTTTTACTAATGCGGCAACATCCTTGTCGGGCATATCTTCAACGATAATCAGCGAAAAGGCTCCTTTGCCGAAGTCCTCGAGGAGCTCGTTTTGCCCCTTTACGGTATCCATATCTTCAGGAAGATAGGCCAACATATCGTAATTTACTCTTGTTGCGATCATGCCGAGAATCGATGGAATCATGAGCAAGATCGCAAAGATCAGAATCAGAACGCGGTGCTTGACCACCGCCTTTGAAAATCGCATTTTATTTCATCCTCTTTTTCTTCATCATCAGTCGCCTCAATAAACAAAAGTCCGCGTGTCATACAGATCAAATTCATTAAACTTTCTGGATGCCATAGCATGATCGCGCCTAAAGCCGTCATCATAGCGCTGGAGTACGGATAGGACGATATATCCTATTTTTACGGTTCTCATAGGAGCGGCGGAACGCATCAGAATTTCCTCGTTTCAAATTTTCAGTAGCTGCCATTCTCTTCCGCAAATCAGTATAGAAGCATTGATCCTGTTGTGAAATGGGCAACTCAGATCGAATGCCCCAAAAATAGACAATAAAAAAGAATTGTCTGAAATTCAGACAATTCAGTGCTCTTGTCTAAATTTCAGACAATGAAAAAGTGCGGTTGGAGATGATTGGGGCGCATTCCAAGAAGCAGTTAATGAAGGGCGCTTTTTTCGCTCCTCTCCAGCAAGTCAGAAATTAAACCGTCATAGAGGGAAAGAATATGCTTGAGAGTCACAATGGCATTTTCGGACATGCCTGTATTGATCCAGTCGATGGATAATCCGAATAATTCGCACCGAATAAACAGGATGATGGTTTCTTTATCCGATTCACTGATTTTTGCTTCACTGAAAACGGTATTAAAATATGTTTTCACCACATACTCGCATATTCGCATCAGATACTGCTCGTAAATATCACGATTGGTCGAATTGTATATATGTAATACAGCCTTTTTATTATCCAGCGTAAAGCGAAAAGCGGCTTCTAAAGCTTCGTCGATCGAGGCAATACTCGGATATTTTTGTATCAACGCATTGGCGGCATCCATCACAATTTCCTCAATTAAAGAAGGAATATTTTGAAAATGATAATAGAAGGAATTGCGGTTGATTCCGCACACCTCGGCAATATCCCGTACACTGATCTGCGAGAGCGGCTGTTCATTCAACAACTTCCAAAAGGCTTCTTTTATTGCCCGCTTTGTAAAATTCGGCACACTCACTCCTCTTTTAAAATAATTTCCACAACATCTGAAAGACCGCAGCGAAGAACCATACATATCTTTGCGATCGTTTCTAAATTTACGGACTCACCCCGCCCCATTTTTGCGATGACCGATGCACTGAGATGCGCCGCCTTCTGAAGATCCTTTTTTTGTAATTTCATATCGATCAACTTGTGCCATAGTCCATTGTATGAAAAAGCATATCCATCTTCCATTTCCCATCTCCGCTCAGTTAATTTTTTCGCTGATTTTTTCTCATTATAGCATATAATATTTCACTTTGAAATATTATATGCACGATACAGAAGAAAAACGCCGCATAGGTCTTGACCGCTAAGATTTGTTGCAGCATGAATGATCCATCAGAAAGGCTTCAAAACGGAGAAGGAGTGGATTACGGTTATCGGTTCGGCTGAGCATTTCAATTGTGCGGGTGATGGTGGGGTGAAACGGACGGTAAACAACCTCGTCATCCCGAATTTCCTCAACGGAGGAACGAGATAGAAATCCGAACGCGAGGTTGCTTCGAGCCGCTTGGACAATCGCATCCGCTTGTGAAGTGTATCCGATCACATTGGGATGGGGAAGCCGGGATTCGACACAGGATCGAATTTCACGGAATAAATTGGGTTGGGGAGAGGGATAGAGTAGAGGCACCCGATCGAGGTCTTCAGGTGTGAGGAAGTCTTTCGCAGCGAGCATATGAGTTCGCGACAAGACGATAACCATGGGAGAGGCTGAGTTTGGATCGCATCCCGACAGGTTTCCCACTCGTTCAAAATTTGCTGCGCATGCGGAATGAAAATCTGTCCGCTTTCGGTCAAGGAGACATGACGACGGTTGCGGTAAAAAAGCATGGTCCCCAATTCCTTTTCAATCGACTGGAGTTGCTGTGAGAGTGTGGGTTGTGTGATATAGAGTTCTTCAGCCGCTTTTGTAAAATTACGGGTGCGCGCCAGCGTCAGTACGTACCGAATTTGATCCAAATTCATTCCCAGCCCCCTGATAGATGCTATTTTTCTCATAATCCGCTATTCGTCATCATCTGCGATTAATAGATACGACCTATTTTAGATATGCAATTTATTTATTTCAATAATAAGTTATAATTCACTATAATACGGGAAAACGATCGCATGAAGAACGGAAGGAGGAAGCATGCGCGAAGAGCATTATGACGTTGTTGTGCTCGGCGGAGGATGTTCCGGTGTTGCAGCTGCGTTGGCAGCATCCCGCTGTGGGAAAAATACACTGCTGGCAGAGCGGCAAGGTGCTTTCGGCGGAGCGGCGACGACCGCTTGGGTGAGCGCGTTTTGTGGATTTTACACGCAGGGAAAGAATCCGAAGCAAGTTGTCTTTGGGATTGGGGAAGAAGTGTTGCAGCGTATGCGCACATACGGCGAAGATATTCGATATACTGTTTCACCAAATACCGGAAATGCGTCCATCCGTTTTCATCCGGAGATCGTAAAGCTTGTGATGGATGATCTTTTGCGTGAGTCATCGGTGAAGGCACGGCTTTTCACTACCGGAATTGAGGTGAAGAAGGGGCAATCTCGTTTGGAAGCGTTGATTCTACAGGATGAGGAAGAAACGTATTGTGTACACGCGAGTGCTTATATTGATGCAACAGGAAATGGCAATTTATTGCATCTGGCTGGTTTGGAGACGGACTGGGGCAATGCGGATGGTGAAGTGCAGCAGGCATCCCTCTCGTGCCTGTTGCAAAATATACCGACTCGAGAAATTCCCATGACGATTCTGACTGATGCCGTGTGTGCAGGACGCCAGGATTTGGCCAACGCGGCACTGTTGGACAAGGATCGCGGATTGATTGTTAAAATACCGAAAGAAGACAGCGGATATCTTACCATGCCGAGTGCGGATCTTTCCGGGCTATCCGGTGAGGAGAAAACAGAGACGATGCAGATGCTGCGCCGAAAAGCCTACGCATACTGGCAAGCGCTTCGCGATCATGCCGAAGGCTTTCAGGCGGCGAAGCTATTGATGACGGCACCGGAGATCGGAATTCGGGAATCGCGCCGGATGCGAGGCGAGGATGTGATTCGCGGGAGAGATGTTTTGGAATCGCGCAAGCGAAGCGACGCAGTCGCGCGCGGGGGATGGCCCGTGGAAATGCATCACCCAGAGGGGCTGCGGTATGAAAAACCGCGTGACGATGATTGGTTCGATATTCCCATGGGAGCGCTGTGCAGTCGCGACATGGAAAATCTCTTTGCCTGCGGTCGGGACATTTCTTGTGATTCGATGGCGCTTGCTTCCCTTCGAGTCATGGGGACGGGTTTTGCCACGGGACAGGCCGCCGGCGTGATGGCTGCGCTATATCGCCCGGGCATTCATCTTCATGCGGAAGAAGTGAGAAAAGTGCTGAAGGATCAGGATGCTAGGCTTTTGTGAGGATGGTGTGCTGCATATAACAGGAATTGATCGACAGGAGAAAACATGATACATAAAAAAACAAATCCGGGAGTGTCCCGTGCTCTTTTGATCGGCATTGCGCTGGTTCTCCTTTTTGGCGGTCGGCTCTGGCCGACTTTTGCGGGTCTTTCGTCATCCGGCATGCAAGTGCTGTCTATTTTTGTGGGCATTCTCTTGCTCTGGCTGACCGTCGCCATTGACTGGCCGTCTGTACTTTTGCTGGCAGCGCTGGCATTTGTCCCTGAGTTGAAATTTGCGCAGATTTTATCCGGCGCCTATGGCGGATCCACTTTTGTCTTTCTGATCTACACCTTTGTCGTGACCTATGCGCTTTCTAAAACCAGCTATATCAAGCGCATTGCAGTGGCTTTTATTACCTCGAAGCTTGCGGCGAAAGGGCCTTGGTGGTTTGTGACCTTGTACTTTGCGAGTATCCTTTTCATCGGCAGCTTCATTTCACCAACAGTGCTCTTTTTTGTGTATCTGCCCATTCTGGATGAACTGTATGCGCTTCTGAATTTGAAGAAAGGGGATCCATTCGCGGCAATGCTGATGATGGGGACGGTCATCATGTGCGGCATCTCTTCAGGAATGACTCCCATTGCGCATGTGTTCCCAATTTTGGCACTGAGCGCGTATCAGGCGATGTATGGCGCAGCCATCGGTTATGGGGCCTATATCGCGATCGCGGTTCCGGTAGGACTGCTCACGGCAGTGCTTTCACTTTTGAGCTTTCGTCTGGTGCTGCATCCGGACATGTCGGCGTTTACCCATTTTGAGGCAAGCCAGATGGAGGGGGTTCAAGGCAAGACCGAACGATTTGAAAAATTAACCATGGCGATTTTTATTCTCGTGATCGTCCTGTGGGTGGTACCGAGCCTTGCGAAGCCGTTGCTGCCGAAAGGAACAGTATTCACAGTGATCAGTACAGTCGATGCGCTTGGCACTGCGTTTCCGCCGCTGATTGGATTGGTGTTGCTGTGCATTCTTACGGTGAACGGAAAACCGCTTTTGAATTTCTCCGAAGCCATGAGTCAGGGCGTCTCTTGGTCATCGGTGATCATGTGTGCCGGAACGACGGCATTGGGCGCGGCGATTACCAATAGTGAGATTGGAGTGACGGCGTGGATATCGGGGATGCTGGAGCCCGTGACCTCCGCCCTGCCCGTGCTGCTGATGGTGTTGGTCTTTACGCTCTGGGCGGCGATTCAGACCAACCTTTCTTCCAACATGGTCACAGCAACCGTGGTTTCGGCTGCGGCATTGACGGTAACGGCGAATGCTGTCGGTATCAATGTAGCGGCGCTGATCGTCAATATCGGCATGATGGCATCCTATGCGTTCGCCACCCCGCCGGCCATGCCGTGCGTTGCTATTGCTGCGTCCAGCGGTTGGACCAATACGAGACAGATGATGGTTTACGGATTTTTGGCGATGTTGATTTCCGTACTGGTTGCAACATTTGTCGGATATCCATTGGGAGGTATTTTCCTTGCATAGACGGAAAGTTTTTCCAAAAGAATTGGCTTTCGGAATCGCGATGCTGATGAACAGTGTCGCGATTTCGTTGCTTGTCCAATCCGATCTAGGAATTTCTACACTTAGCTCGCTTCCTTGGGTACTTCATGCAATTTTTCCGGGAATTTCCTTCGGCTGGATGAATTTTTTTGTGCAGGCGTTTCTCTTGTTGATGGTTATGCTCATCACACGCCAACCGAAACCGACGTATCCGTTTTCTTTTCTGGTTGCCTTTGTTTTTGGATTGCTTGTTGACGTATGTCGTGCGGGAATGATAGATTGGAGTGACGCCCTCCCGTGGCGAGTGCTCTTTTTTCTGATCGGATGGGCAATGATTTCTTGCGGCGCAGCTCTGTTCGTTCTGTCCTCCATGCCCCTCATGCCCTTTGATCTCGTCGTGCGGGATCTGTCGGATTTCAGCGGCAAGAGCGTGCAGCGGATCAAGACGATGAGCGATCTCTGCTTTGTCGGTAGCGGAATGGTTCTTTCTGCATCGCTGCTCGGGCGTGTCGTCGGTGTGGGAGTGGGGACCGTGCTCATGATGTTTTGGAACGGCTTTTGGATTCAGCGTTTTATGCACATTTGGACTCGGCATTTTGATTTTCGGTCGCAGACACACGCGGGGCAGTTTCTAGAGCGAATCGGGAAAATTCGGAAAGCGGAAGACTAATTTTTCTCTGCACAGTGGGGGGGGGAAAATGTTCGTTTAGCGAGGAATTTTTTGTCATGGACACTCGAAAGGAGAATAGGCTATGGACCTCAAACTTTTGCAATGGACGACAGACTTGCAGGATGACCTGATTCAGATTTGTAATGCGGTGGATCGCCGGTATCTTTCTAATCGCATGCCGTATCCCTATACCGCCAAAGATGCGGCATGGTGGCTGGGAATGGTCAAGGAGCATGACGGAAAAGATTCGATTTTTCGCGCGATTGTCGTCGATGGAAACGTGGCAGGAACCATTTCTGTTGAAGGACGAGAGGACGTGCACTGCCGGGACAGCGAAATCGGATATTTTCTTCTCACCGAGTATCATTCCCGCGGACTGATGACCGAAGCGGTACGGCAGATTTGCAGCATCGCTTTTTCGAAGCTGAATATCTTGAGAATCACGGGGCTGGTCTATTCGCCCAACATTGCATCTCAAAAGGTTCTTCTGAAGAATCATTTTGTTTTGGAAGGAACGCAGAGAAAAGCGATCGATAAAAATGGCGAGGTATATGATTCATTCCTATATTGCAAATTGAAACCTTGATGTTCGGCCATGACGGGATCCAGCACGCAGGGGGTGGCCGTATTCAAATCGGAAGAAGGGAAAATGAAACCTCTGTGATCGATTAGAGGACCCTCAATTCGCATTCTTCGCCATGCGCAAGAAGAACGCCGATGGCTTGAAGATAGGAATAGATGATGGTGGGGCCGACGAAACGCATTCCTCTTTTCCGGAGATCTTTTGTGATCTGCTCAGAGAGCGGGGACGATGTGCGCTGTGTGTACGGCTCCGGGAGGCTCTTTCCCTGCGTAAAGCTCCAGATATACGCATCAAACGATCCGCAGAGTTGCTGAATTTCCATAAAGATTTGAGCGTTATGAATGGAGGCTTCGATTTTGCGACGATTTCGGATGATGCCGGGATCACGCATCAGCTGCTCAATTTTAGCCGGGCTGTAATGGGCAACCAAGGCAGGATCGAATTCGTCGAAGGCTGCACGAAAGGCTTGGCGTTTGTTCAATACAATTTCCCACGATAGACCGGCCTGAAACATCTCCAAAATCAGCAATTCAAATAAGGCATTGTCCTCATGTAAAGGTCTGGACCATTCTTCATCGTGATAGCGGACATCGAGTGGGTTCTTCAAATTGACCCATTGGCAACGGTTCATGATCCGGTCTCCTTTGTAATCGATATGATGAATCAGTCGGCGTGCTTGGCAATTCTTGTTTCTATATTATTATAGATTATAGCTGAGGGGGATATTTGAGCGTGGAATGCATGGGATTGACGAAGCGAAGCAAATTGATTTTGGTCGTTTCTAAACAGATGGGTAGAAGGAGCGTAAGAGAGGAGGTTGATATGAAAAAGCTTAAAAAGTTTCTAAAAGCATTACAGGCCTATTTCATGTACCAAAAGCCTCCGAAAGCAGACTATGAAAAAATATGGCAAGAAGAGGCGATGAAAGAGCCGCCGGAAAGTGACTGGCTGAGAGAGGTGGAAGGCTATGATCGCGCGACAGTTAGAGCCACTAGGCGCTACCGTAAGGCGATGATGTATTGGAAACAGGGGGTAAAAGAGGATAAACAAGCGCTCAGAAAAGCGATCGTTCAAAGCCTTTTTGAATGACGTATTGAAATGAGCATGGATCAGCAGGTGCCATGGTGAAAATCGAAAACACCAATACTTTACACAAGTCATTGAAAAATAGCCAATCCGTTGAAATCAGCGGATTGGCTATTTCCCTAAGACGGAGAAGGTGGGATTCGAACCCACGTGTCCCGAAAGAGACAAACTGATTTCGAGTCAGCCCCGTTATGACCACTTCGATACTTCTCCATGCCATAATGCGTTCCTCATTTTAATCGATTTAACATTTGGATGCAAGTGCTCATGAAGGAATCGCCGAGGGATGGGGGTGTACACCGACAGAGAGGGAGGAAAGACGAAAATTTTATGGTGGAGTGTTTATGTATTAGGAAACCCTATTCAGAAACGAGGGGTTAAAAAACAGACGATGGGAAAAAGAATCGGAATCACGAAGAGTATTTCTTTGTTTCATTGACACTTTGAGGCGGAGATGTTATGGTGAGGACGAGAATGGAATGGGAAATTCGGAAGAATCATCCCATCGCTGAGATGCAACAGAGCAGATCGAGAAAACGATTGGCTCATTGCGCTTTTGTCTGTGTTGGCCTGTGAATCGGTAATAACCAAGGAGGAGATTATGACGAAGGTGCTGGTCACCGAAAAGATTCATCCGAATGGAATGAAGACGCTGGAAGATGCTGGTTTCGAAATCGTCAAGAGCAACATTAAAGGGGTCAACGATCCGGAGACGATCATCGAGGAGTTTAAGGACATTGATGCGGCACTGATTCGTGTCGCGGAGGTACCGAAGGAAGCGATTGAGGGCGCAAAAAATCTGAAGATCATTTCCAACCATGGTGTCGGTTTGGATAACTATCCGATGGAAGCGCTGAAAGAAAAGGGCATCGTGTTGACGATGACGCCGGGAGCCAATAGCTTGGCTGTGGCGGAATATGTGATTGCGATGATGTCTTCGATTTCGTTGCAGCTGCATCAATCAGAAGTTCGCTATGCGAAAGAGGGATGGTCTGCTCGTGCCAATTGCCCGCTGGGCTATACGATGACCGGAAAGACGCTTGGAATTTTAGGCTATGGACGCATCGGCCGCCTGATTGGGGATATGTGCATGAAGGCCTTCAATATGAAGGTTGTGGTTTATGATCCGTATGTGCCGCGCAATGATGAGCGTGTAACATACTACGATGATCTGGACGATCTTCTGAAAGTCGCCGATTACATCACACTGCACCTGATGCTGACGGATGAAACGCGCCATATGATTAGCGATCATGAGTTTGATCTCATGAAACCGAACGCGATCATCCTGAATGCGGCTCGCGGGCCGATCATTGATGAAAAAGCGTTGATCCGTGCGCTGGATGAGAATAAGATCTGGGGCGCAGGGCTTGATGTGACGGAAGCGGAGCCGCTGGATCCGGATAGTCCGCTCTTCAAGAATGATCGCGTCATTGTCACCCCGCATTTTGCCGTGAAGACCAATGAGTGCGAAATGGCAGTGGCAACGGAAGCTGCCGAGAATCTAGTGCGCTTCTTTAATGGTGAAGAGGTACAGGGACGGGTTCGTCTCTAAGCATTCAAATTTCCCCGCGCTTTTTGCATATCGCTTTTTGCGCATAGGGGTCGGCGTCGTGCCTTCGCGGCACGGCGCCTTTTTTGTTATACTGATGACGTGAATTTCCGACGGGTCGCCGTGACAGGAGGAAACATGAGAGCGATTTTATTTGATATGGATGGGACGCTTTTGGACTCAATGCATGCTTGGTATGAGGCGGAAGTCGGCTATTTGAAGGATCAGGGGATCGATGAAGATGAACTTGATTATGAACGGCTGCTAACTTCCGGATCGGATGAGGTGGTGTCTTATCTTCGTGATGATCTGGGGATGGAAGTGGACGCGGAAGAGATGCGTCAGGAGGCGCTCCAGAATATGGAACGGTTTTATGCTTCTGCTGCAACGGCAAAAGATGGAGTGGAACGGGCGCTGCAAGAGCTGGCGGAGATGGGGATCCCTATGGCCGTTGGATCTTCGACACCAGAGCATTTGTGCGAGATTGGGATGGAAACGACGGAACTGCGGAGCTATTTCGATTTTATTCTGAGCGCAACGGAATCAGGGCTGCCGAAGTTTCAGCCAGCGTTTTTTGAAGAGGCGGCTTCCCGCTTTGGCGTTGATCCGGAAGAAATGGTCGTTTTTGATGATGCACTTTTAGCGCTTCGAGCCGCACGTGAATGCGGATGTCCGACCGTGGGAGTTGCGGACGAAGGCTATTTGCAGGACGAAGATGCAGTACAATATGAAAGTGATGAGTTTATCTATTCGTTTGCTGATTTTTCGGCAGAAGATTTTGCGGAGCGGATGGGATGGAATCACGCGGATCAACGCGAGGAGGAGGACGAATGAAACAGTTTGAAGGCGGGCGCTGCCTGGTGGCCAATCAGGTGATTGATCAGATGGTTGCGATGAGCGCGGCGGATGTGGACGGCGTCCTGGCAGTCCGCGGATATGACGCGGAGACCGGAGCACTGCGCCGGGGCTATGAGCGGTCGATTCTTGCGGAGATGGAAGAAGATGGCTTGTCGGTGCGCCTCGTTCTGGATGTGTTGCCCGACGCATCGATCGTTGAGACCGTAGAACGTGTGCAAAAGGCCGTCAAGCGGGAAATTGAAGCGATGCTTGGTCTTCCCTGCAAGCGGGTGGATGTGGTGGTTGCCTGAGTAAAGCAATGCATGATCGTTCAATAAACCTTTTGGAGGGGCCGATTCTGGGGACATTTGTCCGCTTTGCGGCTCCTTTTGTACTCACTTCCCTTCTTACAACTTTATATACACTGACAGATTTGTTCTGGATTGGCCGACTGGGCAGCGATGCTGTTGCGGCAGTTGGTCTGATTGGCTTTCTCACGTGGCTCGGCGATGCGATTGCGACAGGATCAAGAACCGGAATTGGCGTGGTGACCGCGCAGACCTATGGGGCTGGCGCAGATCCGGATCGCATGACGAGAGTTCTTTCTGCCGGCTTTCAGACCGCCCTAGGTTTTGCTCTTGCGTATGGCGTGCTGGCACAGATCATCGTGCGTCCGTTTTCTAATTTTTATGGCTTAGGATCTGGCGTCGCTGATCTTGCGGTGCAATATGGGCGCATTGTTTTTCTCGGCATGATTTTTAAGATGATGCATTTTTCTTATGCGCAGGCGTACCAGAGCTTTGGCGAATCCCGTGCGCCGTTTTGGATCAACGTGGTCGGTCTGGCGGTGAATGTGGCGCTGGATCCGCTGCTCATTTTTGGGTTGGGTCCGATTCCGGCACTGGGAGTTGCCGGTGCCGCATGGGCAACGGCTCTGGCGCAGATGGCTGTGTTTTATGTTTTCCGCTGGCATGCCCGGGCCATCGCACGCGGCGCGGATCCGTTGACTCAGCCAACATCACTGATTGCGCGCATCCGCTTTTTTCGGAAGTCGGACGCAGCAACCGCTCGCCTTGTGGTAAAGATTGGCTGGCCGGTGATGCTTTTGGTCGGAACGTTTTGCATCATCAATCTTTTGCTGAGCCGTATGTCCGCGACCTTCGGACCGCTGGCTGTAGCGGTCGAGACCATCGGTTCTCAGATTGAGAGCATTAACTGGATGACGTCGGATGGATTCAGCAGTGCGCTGACAGCGATGGCGGCGCAAAACATCGGAGCGGGCAAGAAAGAGCGTGCTGTCCGGATCATGCGCACAGGGATTCGGCTGATGGTGGGCGTGGGCTTGGCCGTGATGCTGGCTTTTCTGTTCTTTGGCCGTCAGATTTTTTGGCTGTTCATGCCTGAGGATCCGCAGGCGGTTCTGGCAGGAACTTGGTATCTTCTGATTTTTTCCGTATCCGAGCCGTTTATGGCTCTGGAAACGTCAACGAACGCTTGTTTCAATGCCTTTGGACGGACGGGGCTTCCCGCGGCGAATTCGGTTGTCTTTAATGCGCTGCGCATTCCGCTGGGACTGCTGCTGATGGGATCAATGGCCTATTACGGGATATGGCTTGGAATGAGCATTTCCAGCCTCTTTAAGGGAAGCATTATTTATTTTCTATTCTGTCGTTTGAGGCGGGAATATCTAGAAGGCCGATGGCAAACAGCGGGAGTCGCTCCGGAGAGACCGGAGAATTCTTCTTTGAAAGAATAAACAAGAAAAGGCGGATCTTCTCCGATCATTCGGGGAACATCCGCCTTTTTTAGAATTTCTGTTTCTGCCTTTCCTGTGTATTTTTCCGTGTCGTGATCGATTCGATGGGGTCGGCTCGTTTATTTTGGTTGTTTCAATTCCTTTAATGCTTCTTGAGCCAGGCACTCCGCACGGATCATTTCTTCCACGCCGCGCATGGCATCGTCCTCATCGTCGGATTTCGTGCTGTGCGCTGCGACGGAAAGGTCGGATGCGGCTTCCTCCTCTGCGGAAAGCTTTTGTAGAACGACGCAGGTTCGGCTGGGAAGACTCATCGTGAGACCTTGCTCCCAATCCACATCATCCATGGGCTCTGTGCGGTAGAGAAGATCCTCGCGAATCCGGTCAAATCCGCCAAATTCTGGACGATCCGATGAAAAGACCACACGATAGGTTCCTTTTTCATGAACCGGGAATCGCAGATGCTCATAGCTGTTTTCCGGATGGAAGTTATAAACGAAAACCAGCGTATTTTTCCGGTAGACAATGACCTTGCGGTCTTCATAGATCCGGATATATTGCAGCCCGTGCGTACCAAATAGCTTTTCATGTTTGGCAAAGCGGATCATGGCGCGGTCAAACTCACTCAGATAAGAATATTTGAGATTCTCATCGAGCATGAGGTGCCATTGCCGGCGGGCATAATGAAAGCTCCAGTTGTTTCCCTCTCTTGGGAAGTCGATCCATTCCGGATGGCCGAATTCATTGCCCATGAAATTGAGGTATCCATCTTGTCCGGTGGTCAGCGTGATAAAGCGGATCATCTTGTGCAGAGCAATCGCCCGGTCAATGATGTAATTGTTGTCTTCTTTGGACATGTGCCAGTAGGCTTCCTGATCGGCCAGCCAGAAGAACAGCGTCTTGTCTCCCACCAGTGCCTGGTCATGGCTTTCCGCATAAGCAATTTTCTTTTCTTTTGGGCGCCTCGTCGTCAGTTCGTAGTAAATTTTGTGCATCGGCCAGTCGTGGTCGTTCGTTTTCATCATTTTGATCCAGAGATCGGGCATGCCCATGGCCAGCCGGTAATCAAACCCCATGCCACAGGAGTCTTCCGGGAGACAGAGACCCGGCATTCCGCTCATATCCTCAGCGATCATCCGCGCCTGAGGCTTGAGCTCATGCACCAGCTCGGAGGCCAACGTCAGGTAGGTGACCGCGTCGGTATTGGTATTCATGCTAAAGTACTTTTCATAGCGATCAAAGCTGGTTCCCAGACCGTGATCCCAGAACATCATGGAAGTGACGCCGTCGAACCGGAAACCGTCAAGATGATATTCTTCCAGCCAGTATTTCAGGTTGGAGAGCAGGAAATGAAGAACCTCTGGTTTTCCATAGTTAAAGCACATGGAGTCCCATGCCCGGTGGAAGCCGCGTTCTCCGCTATAGAAAAACTGCTCTTGTGTTCCATCGAAGGCATTGATCCCTTCAGCGGTGTTTTTCACCGCATGGGAATGGATCAGATCCATATAGACGGCCAGCCCCAGTTCATGTGCGGAATCCACTAAATATTTGAAGTCATCCGGCGTTCCAAACCAGCTGGACACAGCAAAGAAATTCGACACATGATACCCAAAGCTTCCATAGTAAGGGTGCTGCATGATCGCCATGAGCTGCACCGCCGTGTAGCCGGCGCGCTTGATTTTGGGCAGCGTGTATTTCACAAACTGGCGAAATGAGCTGATGACTCCTTCTTCCTGAGCAATTCCGACATGTGCCTCGTAGATGAGAGGGGCGCCCTTGCTGGGATGGAACCCTTCGTCATGCCACTCATAAGGGGTCTCTGGATCCCATAGAATGCCCATCCAGTCGATGGATCCGTCCGGATGAACTTCCTGAACGACACGGCGGCAATAGAGGGGGATCTTGAAATGATCTTCAAAATCAAATTGCACCATGACTTTGATCCGCTGCCCATGTTTCAGCGTATCGCGTCCTTCCAATGTGATCTCCCAGTCGCCATGCTCATTTCGGTGCATGGGATGGGAATAGCGATCCCAATGGTTGAAATCGCCGACGAGAAACAGCAGGTGAGCGGCGGGCGCCCATTCACGGTAGACCCAGCCTGTTGCGGTGCGATGAAACCCGTAGTAATGATGCCCGTTTGCGAATTCGGAGAGCGTCTGATTTTCCTGAAGCAGGGATTGCTTCGTGCGGTTCAGGTTGTTCAGGCGTAGCGCAAGATCGTCCTCAAATTCAGCAAGATAGGGGTCGATATCAAGTGCTTGCCGTACAGCCTGATCAATGGAATTCAGGTCTTTGTCATGATTTCCGTTCGGTGCCATACGTACCTCCTTCGGCGTGCTGGTGAAATCGATTGCGTCATCAGTATATCACGAGTGAAGAGGCGCGCCAATAAACGTCCGTCAACGTTCGTTGCTGTGATAAAATGAGCGGTGTAAACAGAAAGGGACGGAGGGAGCACATGACGAGACGAATCGGTCTTTTAACTAGCGGCGGCGACTGCCAGAGTTTGAATGCGACGATGCGCGGATTGGCAAAAGCTCTTTATCGAGAGGATCCGAAAACGATCATTTATGGGTTCAAACGCGGCTTTTGGGGTCTGATGTATAACGAATATTATGAGATGAACCGCTCCTCTTTTTCGGGGCTTCTGGCGCAAGGCGGCACGATTCTCGGAACCAGCCGGCAGAGCTTCAAAATGATGAGTGCGCCGGATGAATATGGAAACGATAAAGTGGAATTGATGAAGGGCACCTATCAGCGCCTGCATTTGGATGCGCTGGTGGTGTTGGGCGGAAATGGATCGATCAAGTCGGCAAACCTTCTGAGCGAACGGGGATTGAACGTGATCGCGCTGCCGAAGACGATTGACAATGATATCTATGGAACCGAGCTGACCTTTGGATTCCACTCGGCACTGGAAGTCGCAACGAATGCCATCGACTGTATTCATACCACGGCAGCGTCGCACAGCCGTGTTTTTATTGTTGAAATCATGGGACATAAGGTTGGATGGCTGGCGCTATATGCGGGCGTGGCTGGAGGTGCGGACGTCATTCTGCTTCCGGAGATTCCTTATTCGGTGGATGCGATCTGCGCCAGCATCGCTCAGCGCCGTGCGCATGATGATAAGTTTACCATTATCGCGGTGGCGGAAGGCGCGCGCTCCGTCGAGGAAGCGGCGCTGACCAAAAAAGAATATAAAAAGCGTTTAGAAGAACGAAAGGATCCTTCGGTCGCTTACCAGATTGCGCGGGAGATTGAAGCGAAGATTGATGCAGAAGTTCGCGTCACCGTTCCAGGGCACATGCAGCGCGGAGGGTCTCCCACCCCTTACGATCGCGTGGTGGCGACGCGGTGCGGGGCCGCTGGCGCCCGAGCCGTTTTCGAGCAAGACTATGGAAAATTGATTATCTTTCGGGGCGGAAGGGCACAGACGATGCCGCTTCGGGAGACCGCCGGTCTTTTGAAAACGGTGCCTGTCGATCATCCGCTGATTGAGGAGGCACGTTCCATTGGGATCGGCTTCGGAGATGAGGAGGTCTAAATGAATGATCGGACAGGTCAACCTGCGGATCGGGATGACCGGACAAAAAAGATGACGCTCCCGACAGCAGCTGGATCGGAGCACAGCAGGTCGGAGGAGTCCAAGCCTCTGCCGCGCCGAAAAATCCCTTCTCGTCCGGCAGGTGCGGGAAAGCCACGCGCTCATGGGATTTCATGCGCTCCTCCGGCTGAAAAGTTTTTAGGAAAATATGGGGGAAAGAAGGCTGGTTCGGAAACGGCGAATCGCACGGCGGACACGAAAGAAAGCGTTGACGCTCTTCTTCATCAGGCGGAAACGGATGAGCAGAGGCGTGAACGGATCGAGCAGAAGCGCCGTGCGTCCGAACAGAGAGCCCATCGGGCGGAAAAGGACGGACGCTCGCCTGCGGGGGCAGCACCGTTTCAGGAGCGGATGCGCCGCACGGCAGCGAAGAGCAAGGTGAAGGCAAAGAGTATGATTTCCGGTGCGAAAGCCGCTCGTCCTTCCGTGAATTCGCGTGATCTGTCCATGCTGGTTACCGTAGCCGGAAGCGTCGTCGTGTTGTTGTTGATCATCTGGTTTACGGCAACACAGTTTATGGGGGCTGTCGGAGATCAGGGCAGCGTGGCGCTTGGAGAGACGCAGTCCAGCGAAGCGGGAGCAGCGCAGGAATCGGAGCAGGCGGAAGAAACTTCATCCGCCGCCGCAGCCGGAAACGAGGAATCCGCCTCATCAGCCGCTTCCGCCTCTTCGCTGACGGCAGGAGATGGCGACCCCACCGTGGCGGAGACTTGGGTTGGAAAGACGTTTACAGTGGAAGATGAGGCGAACGTTCGCAGCGGAGCCGGAACGGCGAACTCCATTCTCGGGACGGTGGATCCGGGCGACAAAGTGGAAATTCGGCGCGCGGAGATGGCGGATGGAGCTGCCTGGGCAGAGGGTGTTTTTACGCTGCAAAATGGCCGGACGCTGGAGGGCTGGATTTATACGTTTGCGCTTGATCCGACCTTGAACTAAAGGAAATAGAAGATGGTTGCTTTGTTCTATCTGGAAGTCATGTGCGCGGTTTGAGTTCAAGGCAACGTTGAAATATGGAGAAGAGGAAATCATGCGAGGATGGATTCGCACTGCAGTGTGCGTACCGCCGCTGCACTTGGGCAATCCCCATGAAAATGCACAAGAGATCATTCAGAAGATGGATGCGCTTGACCGGCGGGGGGTGCATATCGCGGTCTTTCCGGAATTGTCATTGACCGGAGCGACGCTGGGAGATCTTTATCGTCAGAGCGCGTTGACCGAAGCCGTATCGTTCGAAATGGAGCGAATCTGCAGGGCAACGGAGAACTACGAGACGCTGTATCTCATCGGAGCGCCGGCGGCGACGAACCATGGAGTGGTCAGCCAGTTTCTTTTGCTTCATCAAGGAGAGGTGGTTGGCCGATCCGCTCGACGGCGCCTGACGATGGAGGAAGAGACGGGACGGTTGCGGGGGATTGATCCGTTTCCTGAAGCGACATTGTTTTTTACTCTTCCGACGGAACAGGGAGAGGTGAAGCTGGCGGTTCTGGGAATCACGGATTTGAAGGATGGAGCGACGCTGCGGGAGGCGCAGGAGCTTGGCGTTGATTTGATTCTTTCACCGGTTGCTTTACCAGCCACGGTTGGCGAAGCAGGGAGAGAGATCCGCCTGGCCGAGCAGCTTTCAGGGTTGGGTTTCGGTCTGGCGATGGCTTCAGCAGGGGAAGGAGAATCCGGGACGGACGCGTTGTTTGCCGGCATGAGTTGGATGGCGCAGGGCGGTCATCTTCTAGCGTATGGTGAGACCCTAACGGAACCTGCATGGATTCCGGGGGCTTCGGAGGCGCATCTGTCCGGAGACATGGTGATTGCCGATATTGATCTGGATCAGGTTCGTGCGGATCGTGAGCGTTCTCTGCGTGCATGCGGGCGTGTCGTCACGGCGCAAGGATCGGAAATAAAACCGCTTTCTCTTAAAAAGGCGTTTCGTCTCATTGCCAATCCGCAGTTTGTTTCGGTGGATCCTGCTCCGCTGGCGCCTGAAAATCCGGAGCAATTAGAGGAAATCTTGCAGCTGCAGACCAGAGGATTGATCCGGCGCATGCGTCAGATTCGTGCTGATCAGGTTTGGATCGGATTGTCGGGAGGCTTGGACTCCACGCTTTCGATGCTCGTTTCACTGCGGGCTTTTGAAAAAATGAATCTTCCGCGCCATCAGCTGCATTTGGTGAGCATGCCGGCTTTTGGAACGGGGACGCGAACGAGAAATAATGCTCGAGATCTCGGAGAAGCATCGGGTTGCGATTTCAGGGAAATTTCATTGACCAGCGTGTTAACTCAGCATTTTGTAGATATCGGGCTTCCAGAGGGAGATCACTCCGTGGCGTTTGAAAATGCGCAGGCCAGAGAACGAACACAGATTCTGATGGATCTGGCGAATCTGCATGGCGGCTTGCATGTGGGAACCGGGGATTTGTCGGAAAGCGTGTTGGGTTGGAGTACCTACAATGGCGATCATATGTCCATGTATAATCCGAATGGATCGATCACGAAGACGCTGGCGCGCCGTCTTGTCGCTTATGAAGCGGGTCACCGTCCGGAGCTAGAGGAAACATTGAAGGATATCCTGGATACGCCGATTTCCCCGGAGCTGCTCCCTGGGGAACAAGGGGCGATTGCGCAAAAGACGGAAGAAATTGTCGGACCGTATGAGCTGCATGATTTCTTCATTTACCATTTTCTGCACGAGGGATCCTCTCCCGAAAAGGTATATGTGCTGGCGCGCCGGGCTTTTGAAGGGGCTTATAGCGGCGATGAGATTCTCAAGACGATGCGGATCTTTCTGAAGCGCTTTTTTGCCAGCCAGTTCAAGCGGTCGGCGTCTGCAGACGGAGTGGGAACCATGCCGGTGAGCATATCGCCGCGAGGCGGATGGATGATGCCTTCCGATGCAACGGGACAGATCTGGCTAGATGCGGTTGAGGCTCTTGAGCTTCGAGAGAAAGTGGGCGCAGCAGGAACTGGTGAGGTCGCGCCATGAGCGGCTTCTTCATTGCTCTGGAAGGAACGGACGGATCCGGAAAAACAACGGTGCTGGAAGGCCTCCGAGGACGATTTAAGTCTGAAGGGCTGGAGGTCTTGTACACACGTGAACCGGGAGGAACGGCCATTTCGGAGCAGATTCGTGAGATCCTTTTGAGCCCCAAAAACCGGGCGATGGTGCCTCAGACCGAAGCGCTGCTTTACGCCGCTTCGCGCGCGCAGCACGTCGCTGAAACGATTCGGCCGGCGCTGGAAGCAGGAAAGGTTGTTTTTACGGATCGTTACCTTCTAAGCTCGTATGCTTATCAGGGGGTAGCGCGCGGTTTGGGCATCGAAACGGTGCAACAGATCAATGATTTGGCAACAGGAGGATTATTGCCGGATTTAACCTTATTTTTGGATGTGGATCCGGTGATCGTACTGAAGCGGAAGGCGGAGCGCGAACCGCAGGATCGCCTTGAAGCCTCGGGGGAACGTTTTTTTCTTGACGTTTATCGCGGGTATCAGCTCGCCATCCAAAAGATGGAGGGGGTTCAAACTATTGATGCCGCACAGAGCCCTTCTTTGGTCGTTGAAGAGGCTTGGAAGAGGATACAGAGCGCGATGAAATCGCAGAAAGGAAGGCGCTAATGAAACTGCTCATTTGCATTGTTCAAGATAGTGACGCAATGCCTTTAATGGAAGATTTAGTGGAAAGCCATTTTCGGGTGACCCGGCTGTCGTCTACGGGAGGCTTTTTGAAAAGCGGAAACACGACGCTGCTTCTTGGCGTCGAGGAGGAACAGGTGAAGGAAGCGTTGGATGTGATTCGGCGCAACTGCTCACGCAGAAAGACCATTTCTCCCATGATGAATCCTCAGATTGATCCGGGAGTCTATGCGTCGATTCCGGTTGAGATTGAAATTGGCGGAGCGACGGTATTTCAGATCGACATCGATCAGATGATCCGGCTGTAATATGGAAAAAAAACAAAATAGGTCTGTTGTTGCAGGAACCGTGATTTTTCCTGAAACGGACGATGAATTGTCGCACGCCTATTTGATTGAAGGAGATGCGGAGAGTGCCAGTTCGGTTGCAGAAGCATTGATTCGCCGGATTTTGGTTGATCTGGGCGGAGGCAGCCTGCAACGATTGGAAGCGGGTGTGCAGACGGACTTGGTTCGCGTTGAAGAGGAAAAAATTCCGGTCGAACAGATTCGGCAGCTGACCTCGGATTTGTATCGCCGTCCGCTGGAAGGAAAATATCGTATCTTTTATCTGAAACATGCGGATGCCATGCGCGAAGAGGCTCAAAATGCATTGTTGAAATCGCTGGAAGAGCCTCCGCTTTACCTCGTCTGGATTCTCTTGACCGAGAATCATGCGCGTTTATTGCCCACCATCCGTTCTCGCTGCCGCTTTATTCGTGCGGGGCGGACGATGGATGCATGCGCCGATGGAGCGGAGCCGTTGCTGAGTTCTGAGGCGGTCGGACGGCTGAGGCGCATGGTGCAGGAAGGTCTGGCCGGGCGCGGTGCGATGGTCTTTGATCGGGCGGATCCATTCAGCGAATACAAGAGTGCCAAAAAAGAGACCATCGTGGCATTGAGGCAGATTTTGCGCGATATGCTAGAATGGAAGGCAGGATTGATTGCCGATCGGTCTGTGGAAGTTCCTCCGGGAGTGAGTATGGGGATGTTGGCGCATGCCGTTTCGCAGGTGGAGATGCTGCGCGCTGGAATGGATGTGAATTTGAATTTTCAGATGAGTTTGGAGTCCTTTTTTCTTCATCTGGGGAAGCCAACGGAGGAATAGCCCGATCGAGCGAAATGGGATCCGGAGCGGCGGCGAGATTGGCGGCACCGGCGCTCAGAACGCCTTTAATGAACTTTAATGAAAATATGAAAAAACAGGAAAGAAAGGAGACGACATGACAGAAGTCATTGGCGTCCGCTTTCATCGTGCGAGCAATATTGTTTATGTCGATCCGAAGGGATTTCGGGTGAGCCGCGAGGATGGCGTCATTGTTCACGTGGATCGAGGCTTGGAATACGGAATCGTTCGGGTGGAAAATACGGAGATGCCGGATGAATTGCTGGTTCAGGAACTTCTTTCGCTGGAGCGAGTCGCGACGGAGGAAGATCTTGCACATGTGGATGAAGGACATCGGCTTGCGGCGGAAGCGCTGGAGATTTGTGCTCTGAAAGTGGGGGAGCACCAATTGGACATGAAGCTTGTGGATGCGGAGTATTCGTTTGATCGCGACAAGCTGATCTTTTATTTTACGGCGGATGATCGCGTGGATTTTAGACAACTGGTGCGCGATTTGGCGCAAACTTTTCACACTCGGATTGAGCTGCGCCAGATTGGGGTTCGGGATCAGGCGCGTTTGATTGGCGGCTTGGGGCCTTGCGGGCAGCCGCTCTGCTGCCGCCGTTACATGAATGATTTTGTCCCGGTGTCCATCAAGATGGCAAAAACGCAGGGGCTTTCGTTGAATCCGACCAAGATTTCGGGAGCCTGCGGCCGGCTGATGTGCTGCTTAAATTATGAGCAGGATCAGTATCTGGAAAACACAAAACAGGTTCCGGTTAAGGGAACGCTGGTGCTCACGGAAGATGGCCAGGGCTATGTGGTGGATCGCGATGTGCTGCAAACGCGCGTCCGGGTGCATGTGTACAAAGCGGATCATTCGGAAGATGAACGGTATTATTCTGTTGAAGACATTGAGGTGCTTCAGCGCCGCAAAAAAGGGCAGTCCCGTCCGGTGCTTCTGACGCAGGAGGAGCTGGAGTCGCATGAGTTTGTTTCGGAAGGAAATAAGCGAGATGAATCTCCGCTCTCGGAGCAGGAATGCTGCGCGGCTTGTCCTTCATCTCGTGTAGAGACCTTTGATTCTGGGACGGCGGTCTCTTCGATTCGGAGCTTTGCAGAAGAGAGGGAAGAGCCTCTATCTGTTTCCGCCATGCTTTCGTCTCAAGGGAAGAAAGAGAACCTCATAAAGCATGAAACGAATGATCCGGAATTGTATGCTCATAAAGGACGAGTGACCGGGGTACGCCGTCCGATGCGCCGTCGTCGATCACCAAGAAGAGGATGAAGAAGACAATAAAAATCTGATAAAATCTTGACAAGAAGAGGGACAGTGGCTATGATTGTCCGTGATGAATGAATGTTCAGAAGAAAGATAACCATGAGGAGGAAAACAATGGCCCATGTGATTCATGATACCTGCATTGCTTGCGGAAGCTGCATCGACGAATGCCCGACGAACGCGATCAGCGAAGGCTCGATCTACGTGATTGACCCGACTCTTTGCATCGATTGCGGATCTTGCGCGGGTGTCTGCCCGACAGGTTCCATTGAGCAGGAAGACTAATGGCTCGCTAGCGAATCGGTATTTCAAAGAGCGCTCATCGGAGCGCTCTTTTTTTGATCTCTGCAGGAGATCATGAGAAAATGACCGTAGGCGGAGGGGCGATTTTCAGGGTTCAGCAGCTTTTTTAGGATTCAGAAGTTTTGGGAGCTTTGAGCAGCAAAAAGGATGATGTGGGGCGGATTCCGAAAGGGAGATAAGCATGCAGCAAGAGGAACGATGGATGGATGCGGATGCAAAACTTGAAGCGGCGCAGAAACGGATGATGATGATTGAGGGGATTCCGGAAGCGCAGTGGCCGAAAGACGGGTCCCTTGCGCTGATCCCCACCCCCATCGGAAACTTGGGGGATATGACGCTTCGCGCGCTGGATTTGCTGCAATCCGCAGATTTGATCGCTTGTGAAGATACACGGCATTCGCGGCCGATGCTTGAGCGGCTTGGCATTGATCGTCCTCTCATTTCCTATCATAAATTTAATGAGCAGAGCCGGGCTGATGAGCTTCTAGATCAAGTGGAAGCGGGAGCTTCTGTTGCCGTGATTACGGATGCGGGAATGCCGGCAGTGTCGGATCCCGGCGCGGTTTTAGTGGCAAAATGCGCAGCGCGCGGACTGCCCTTCACGGTTCTTCCAGGAGCCTCCGCCGGTGTGGTGGCTGTGGTGGCTTCCGGTCTGGGAGATGGCCGCTATCTTTTTTGGGGCTTTTTACCGCGGAAGGGAGCAGAGCGCCGGGAAGCTCTGTCTGTTTTGGACCGAATGCCGGTCGCAACGGTGATTTATGAAGCCCCGCACCGCATTCGCAGGACGATGGAAGAGCTGGGAGCACGTTGGCCAGATCGCCAGTTCGCGCTGATCCGCGAATGGACGAAGCGCCATGAGGAGCGGATGTTGTTCCTCGGTAAAGAAGCGGAAGGCCTTTCGTTGACGGAAAAAGGAGAATTTGTTTTGGTTCTGGGTCCGGCAGAGGCTGTATCGG
>JAEXBN010000039.1 GCA_023394045.1 Bacillota bacterium
GTCCCGGAATGGGGCAGAATAAGGTATACTAAGGCGAATGATTGCAGGAGAGTTCTGAGCATTCAGATCGGTGGCCTGCGCATGTAGGAGGAAAAATGCAAAAAGCTCAGGGGCGGGGGATGCTTCAACGTCTGGAAAAGAACCCGCCGCGTTTTTTTTTGATCGGATATTTACTGTTGATCTTCATAGGAGCCTTTTTATTGATGCTCCCGATGGCTTATTCCGGTGAGGGGAAAGCTTCGCCGGTGATTGCGGTTTTTACGGCGACATCGGCCGTCTGCGTGACAGGGCTTTCGCCGGTCGTCACGCAGACGTTCTGGACGCCTTTTGGTCAAACGGTGATTCTTGCCCTGATTCAGGTGGGCGGGCTGGGGATTGTGACGGCGATGGCGCTTTTCGGCTTTCTCATCAACCGGCGCTTCACCATGTCCAGCCGGCTGTTGATGCGGGAAGAAAAGAACCAATCGGAGTTGACCGGCATGGTGAAGCTGATCCGTTTTATTCTCCTTGCCACCTTTGGAATCGAATTGATGGGCATCTTCCTCCTGTCGATCCGGTTTGTGCCCCTCTATGGATGGCAAAATGGAGTTTATGCCGCGATTTTTCATTCGATTTCCGCCTTCTGCAACGCCGGATTTGATTTGATCGGACCAGACAGTTTGGTTCCCTTCCAAAGGGATGCCTATGTGCTGCTCACCATTGCGGCATTGATTATTGTTTCCGGATTGGGATACACCGTGTATCTCGATCTGATCACGCACAAAAAGGGCAGAAGATTTCGTTTGCATACGAAAATCGCGCTGAGCGCCACGCTGGCGCTTTTGATCGGAGGAACGCTTCTATTCTATTTTGGTGAGGCATCGAATGGAGCGACGCTGGGTCATCTGAGCCAGCCGGATCGTTGGCTCAATGCTTTTTTTCAATCAGTGACGACAAGAACCGCAGGCTTTTTCGCGATTCCTCAGAATGCGTTGCAGCCGGTCGGTCTCCTCACCACGCTCGTCTTGATGTTTATCGGCGGATCCCCCATGGGGACGGCTGGCGGACTCAAAACGACCACGACGGTGGTGCTGTTGCTTGGTGCGGTTTCGGAACTTCGCAATGCGCCGGAGACCCCCGTCTTTCAGCGCAACTTTCCACGGCGTGTGACCCGAAGCGCCTTCATTTTATTTCTTCTCAGCCTCTTATGGGTGTTGATCGTGGTCATGCTTCTGTCGTTTACGGAACAGGGAAAGGCGCTGGGGGATCTTTTCTTTGAAGTGATCTCGGCTTATGGGACGGTTGGATTGACGCGGGGAATCACAGGATCCCTCAGCTCTGTAGGGAGTCTGCTGGTTGCGCTGACGATGCTGTTTGGCAAACTGGGTCCGTTGACGCTATTACATGCTCTCATTCCCACATCGGAAACTCCAGCCAACCGTTTGGCAGAAGAATCGATTCTTGTGGGGTGAAGATCCTTTCGCTCGGCCTTCGAGCGGATCAATGAGTTGCCGCAGCGAGGCAATCAAGAGAACAAACAAAAATAAATCGAACGTTTCGTCTGAATATTTATATACAGGAATACAGGGGAGGATATCGGCGCTGCCGAAAGATGGAGGGATGCGATGCATCAGAAAAAAACATTCGCAGTCATAGGATGCGGTCGGTTTGGCGCGAGCTTGGCTCGTGAATTATCCAGCATGGGACAGGAAGTGCTGGCCGTCGATAAGTCTAAGGAGATGGTCGACGCCTTAGGCGAGGTGGTGACGGTAGCGGTGCAGGCGGATGTCACCCAGGAGGGCGCATTGGACGGCATTGGTCTTCATAATGTCGATACAGCAATCATTGCCATGAGTTCGGATTTTGAAGCCTCGGTTATGGCGACGACGATCTGCAGGGAAAAGAAGATTCATACGATTATCGCCAAGGCAATGAATGAGAGGCATGGTCGTATTTTGCAACGCATGGGGGCGCAGAAATTGATTTTGCCCGAGCGTGAAATGGGGGTGCGCCTGGCGCATTCCTTGGTGGAGCAGACCATCTATGATCGGATCCGGATGTCGGATCAATTTTCCGTGGAGGAGCTGGCGCTTCCCCAGAGCTGGGTGAATCGCCATCTCAACGAGCTGAATTTGCGCACCCGTGCACAGATCAGCGTTGTGGCAATCCAGCGTGATGGGGAATTGGAGATCAATCCAGATCCGGACTTTTATTTTGAGGAGGGCGATGTGGTTTACGCACTCGGTCCCAACGACGCGTTGGAAAGGCTGAAGCGATGAGGGATATCGGTTCGCCTGTGCTTGAGATCAGAAGTGTGCAGAATCCCTCGTTTAAGCGGTGGACGCGCTTGCTGACACCCAAGGGGCGAAAAAAAGAGGGACGCTTTTTGGTTGAAACGCGGAAGATGATTGGGGAAGCGGTACGCAGCGGGCTGACACCGCAGACGCTGATTTGTTTAGAATCGGAAAAAGAGGACGGTTGGTGCGGACAAAAGGCATCCGACGACTCGTTCATTGAGGCGTTTCCGCAGATCGCTCGGATTCCCGAAACGATGTTCCGTTCGCTGACGACGATGGAGACACCGGATGGGTGGCTTGCGGTCTTTCAACAACCGGAGTACGCTGAACATGAAGCGGAGGAGTGGACAGGACGCATTCTGATTTTGGATCATATTCAGGATCCCGGCAATCTGGGAGCGATGCTGCGAAGCGCGGAGGCCTTTGGCTTTCGCCGGGTGATTGGTGTGGATACGGTGGATTTTTGGAATCCTAAAGTGCTGCGTGGTTCGATGGGATCCGTCTTTCGGCTGGATTTGAGTCCGATGCACGTGGATGCCTTTTTATCCCTGATGCAGAAGCGGGGGACGTTTCCCGTTCTGGGCGCTGATTTGGCAGGAACGGATCTTCGTTCCTTCGCATGGCCGGCATCCTTTGGCTTGATCATTGGGAATGAAGGGCGGGGGTTGCGGCCGGAAATGGATGCCTGTCTCGATCAGCGCATTACGATTCCCATGCAGGGGAAGACGGAGTCGCTGAATGCGGCGGTATCTGCTTCATTGCTCATGGCGTTTGCAGCGCTTGAAGGGGCGGAAAACCTCCGATAAAATAAGTCAATCGGATGGATGAGACAGACGATCAAAGGAGGAAGCATGATCGATCAATTAAATACATTAAAAGAGGAGGCGCTTGAGCGGATTCGCCAGGCGGAAGACGAAGAGGCGCTGGAACAAGTGCGCGTTTCCGTTCTTGGAAAAAAAGGCGCTTTAACTGATATTCTGAAACAGTTAAAATCGCTCACGCCGGAGGAGCGGCGTTCCGTGGGGCAGATGGCTAACCGCATCAAAAATGAATTACATGAGGCGATTCATGAACGACGCAATGCGCTGATGGAGCATGCCAGCGTTTTGGCATCGCCGCTGGATTTGACGCGCCCGGGGATTTTGCCTCAACGCGGAGGGCTGCATCCCATTACTCAGATGATGTATGATTTGAACGATGCTTTTCTGTCTCTGGGCTTTGAGATTTTTCGTGAAGATGATATCACGAGTGAAAAATACGCGTTTGATCACCTGAATTTTCCTCCCAATCATCCGGCGAGGGAATCGATGGACACCTACTGGCTGGCAGGCACGGCGGAGAAGAAGGGCGCTGAGCGCTTGGCGCTTCGGCCGCATCTGACCGGCGCATCGGTACGCTATTTACTGAAGCATGGTGCTCCGGCTCGGTTTATTTATCCTGGATCCGTGTACCGCAATGAAACGACCGATGCCCGCCACGAGCGCGCCTTTACCCAGTATGAGGCGCTGATCGTCGAAAAAGATTTTTCTTTTGCTTCTGGCCAGCTTCTGATCGATACCATTTTGGAAAAAGTCTTTGGCCATCCGATTCGCACACGGATGCGTGCCGGATTTTTCCCGTTCGTTGAGCCGGGATTTGAAATTGATATGGAGTGTCAGGTTTGCCATGGAGAAGGCTGCAGGACGTGCCATGGAATTGGATGGATTGAGGTCATGCCGGGAGGATCGCCGCATCCGAATGTTCTGAAGGCGGCGGGGCTGGATCCCAATGTATGGTCGGGGTTCTATATCAATATTGGCCTTGATCGTTTGGTCATGATGCGTTATGCCGTCGATGATGTCCGTCTGTTTCACAGCAACGATTTGCGCTTTCTGTCGCAGTTCCATTAAGGGGGAATGATGAAACTTTCTTTTCAATGGCTGAAAAAATATGTCGCGCTTCCCGATACGCTGACCATGGAACAGTTGAGTTACGATCTGACCATGCGCACCGTCGAGGTGGAAGGAACGACCGATCTTCAGGAGCGTTACGCTCATATTGTGGCTGGCCGGATTTTATCGGTAAAGCCGCACCCTAACGCCGATCGTTTGCGCGTGTGTATGGTGGATGTTGGACTGGACGAGCCCAAGCAGATCGTTTGCGGCGGAGCGAATCTGGAAGAAGGGCATGACGTTGTGGTGACGCTTCCGGGATCGCATGCCATTTGGCACGGTGAAGGCGAGCCGATGCTGATTGAAGAGGCGGAGCTGCGTGGGGTTTCCTCTTTTGGAATGATTGCTGGCGCAGCAGAAGTCGGTCTGGAATTTTTATTTCCGGCGCATGAACCGCACACCATTATCGATTTGACCGACTGGGGGATTGATCGGGAAACAGAGGTGCGGCCAGGAAAGCCGATTGCCGATATTCTCGGGTTGAACGATCAAATTCTTGAAATTGAAAACAAATCGATCACCAACCGTCCGGATCTCTGGGGACACTATGGCGTGGCGCGAGAATTGGCGGCGATCTATCATCTTCCCCTCCATCCGCTTCCAACCTTTGTACGTCCGGACGTTGAGTCTTATCCGCTGACCCTGGAGGCAACGGATCTGTGCCGCCGCTTTTTGGCAGCGCAATATGTCGGCGTGGATTCCAGACCTGCGCCGCTTTGGATGCGCGTCGCCCTGATGAAGGTGGACATTCGGCCGATCAACGCCCTCGTCGATCTGACCAACTATGTCATGATGAGTGTCGGGCAGCCGACGCATGCCTATGATGCGCAGCACCTCAAAGGAGGAATTCAAGCGCGCCGTGCGGCAGAAGGAGAGACGCTGGAGTTGCTCGATGGAAAGCAATTGACGTTATCGCCCGCCGACCTGGTGATTGCGGATCAGGAAAAGGCGCTGGGGCTTGCTGGCGTGATGGGCGGAAAGCAGGATTCGATTCTCTCTTCCACCACGGAGACGGTTTTTGAAGCGGCGGCATTCCGTCCGGAGAGCATCCGCAAAACGGCGCAGACTTTTGGACTGCGCACGGAAGCCTCAAGCCGGAATGAAAAGGGGATTGATGCGCAGCGCGTGGAACCGGCGTTTGCTTTATGGGATCAGATGCTGCATGAGCTGTTTCCAGAAGCTCGGCTGACGGCCTTTTCATTGGAGGATGCGGCGCTGACGGAGCGCGCTGTGGTCAATGTTTCCGTGGAGTGGCTGGTTCGGCGCCTTGGCCGGGAGCTGAACGTCGATGAGGTGAGGCAGTTTCTCTTGCCGCTTGGATTTGATGTGGAGGAAGAGCCCTCAGAAGGGGAGACCCTCCTTCATGTCTTGGCGCCGACTTGGCGTTCCACCGGAGACATCTCACTCCCGGATGATATTCTGGAAGAAATTGCCCGGATGATTGGCTATGAAAATTTCACGATGAAGGCGCCGGTGGTGAAATTGGATCATGCGGTCAATCAAGGCCCTTTCAGCTTGGAGCGCCGTTTGCTGGAGTATTTGGCTTTTACATGCGGATTTCAGGAAATTACGTCCTATCCGTGGGTCAATGAACAGATGGCCGAAATTTCCGGCGTAAAAGAGGAAGACATGATTCGGCTGGATCAGCCGCCGGCTCCGGAACAATCGGGGTTGCGCACCACGCATATTCCCAATTTGCTGGATGCCGTCGTCAAAAACATACGCTATTTTGATTCATTTCGTATTTTCGAGGTGGGACAAGTGTACCAGAAAGGGGCAATGAGTCCTTCTTCTCCGGATGAAGTGCTTCCCGCCATGCACAGAGAATTGGCGGGATGTATTGTGGGAAGCGATCCTGCTTCGCTGTTTTACGAAGTCAAGGGAGCCCTTGAGGGCATCGGAACGGCATGCCAGACCGCAGAGTTTCATTTTGCTCAGCATGATAAGCCGGTCTGGGCAGATATCAATGGGTGGCTGACGATTGAAACCGATGGAAAAGAAGTCGGATGCATGGGTCTGCTGTCGCATCGCGCTAAAGCAGGTGCTGGAATCAAGCATCATGATGTTTGTCTGTTTGCGATCAACTTAGAGTCGCTGAAGGTGTTTGATTCGAGATCCAACCAATTTACGCCGTTGCCTTTGTATCCTCATGTGTTCCAGGATCTTTCTCTATTGGCGGATGAGTCTCTGACGTGGAAGGAGATGCAACAGGCCGTTGCCTCGTATGTGGATCACGTTTCATTTGTGGATGAATATCGGGGTAAACAGATTCCAGAGGGTAAAAAATCCGTCACGCTGCGCTTTGAGCTGGGCTCGGAGGAAAAGACGCTGAGTGCGGAGGAGATCGAGGAAAAAATGTCATCCGTTCGCGCCGCACTGAGGAAGGTTGGCGCGGAGGTGCGCGACGCTTGACCGCAGGATGAAAAGAAAAAGAGGAGCCAATCTGGAGGAGAGCGTGGAACGCAATCAATTAAAAGCACGCATATTTGGAAACGACTATGTCTTGCGCAGCGCAAGGCCTGATGAGGAGATGCGCACTGTTGTGGCCTACGTGCAAAAAAAGATCGATGAGGCTGCTTCTGAACATACGAAATATAACAAAACGATGCAGGCGACGCTGGCTTGCATCAACATGGCGGACGAATATTTTCAGATCGCTTTGAAAGCGGAAGAGGAGCATGGGAAACTGGCTTCTCATGAGGCGCGTGAGCAGGAATTAGAGCAGACCGTTTCGCAGCTGAAGGAACAGATCTCCTTGTTGAGCGCGTCGAATGAAGAGAAAGAGGAACGTTTGCAGGCGGTACAGCAAAATCTTGAACGTTCTGAAAACAAGCGTCTGGAGCTGGCTAAACAGTTTCAGGAGTATCAGAGGACGCATCGATGAATCATCCTGAGATTCTGGCGCCAGCTGGAAATCGGGAGATGGCAGAAGCCGCTGTGGCGGCAGGCTGCGATGCGTTGTATGTCGGAGCGCATCAATTTGGCGCACGCGCTTATTCAGCCAATTTTTCAGAAGACGAGCTGAGGGATCTCATTCAGTTTGCGCATTGGCATGGTGTCCGAGTTTTTCTCACCGTCCATACGCTGTTGAAAGAGAAGGAGCTGGATGAGGCCGTCATGCTTCTTTTTCGCTTGTCTGCCCGTGGATTGGATGCAGCCATTGTTCAGGATCTTGGGCTGATTGAACGTTTGCGGACGGAAGTGCCTGGGTTGGAACTGCATGCATCCACGCAGATGAGCGTTAATACTCTTGCTGGGGTGAGAGAGCTGGCCCGCATGGGTTTGAAACGAGTGGTCCTTGGGCGTGAAACCAGCATCGAGGAAACGAAGGCCATCGTGGATGCAGGATTGATGGAGACGGAAGTTTTTGTTCACGGTTCGCTCTGCGTTTGTGTTTCCGGGCAGTGCCTGCTCAGCTCTTTCGAAGGGGGAAGAAGCGGGAACCGCGGCCGTTGCGCGCAGCCCTGCCGTAAAACGTACGCCCTGGAGCGCAGCAATGGAAAAGCCATCGGTGCGGAGGATACCTATCTTTCGCCTTCCGATTTGATGACGCTGGATCAGATGATGGAGTATGTTGCTGCGGGGGTGGACTCCTTTAAGATTGAAGGCCGGATGAAGAAGCCGGAATATGTTTTTGCGGCAGTTCGGGCTTGCCGCCAGATCATGGAAGGTCAACCAGCGGATGGAGATGCGTTGCGGCTGATGACGAATCGTCCGTTTACCAAAGGATTTGGTTTTCATGATTTTGGTCTCGATTACGGTTTTCGTATGAATCAGCGCACGGGGTTGGAGGCAGGAACGATCGAACGTCTGTCTGCGCCGGGAAAAAAAGAGCGTTTTGGGATTCGGACGACACGGGATCTTCATCGGGGAGATATCCTATCCTTAAGGGGAGGACGCGGTTGGTTTCCGATGACGTTGAAGGAGGATGCGGCCTGCGGAGCGCTGATCCCGGTGCGTGCTGGCGATGTGCGCCAGGGAGATGAGGTGCGTCAAATTTATTCGGAAGCACCGCGCTTAGCGATGAAGCAGGCGGTGAGCACCTTACAGGAC
>JAEXBN010000003.1 GCA_023394045.1 Bacillota bacterium
CTGTTCAGGAACCGGCTTATCCAGACCATACCGCTCATTGAGCACTTTCATTACTGCCTCTGTCTTCGCTTTTTCTCCATTGAACGGTCCGCCCGGAACCAGATTCATCATGAAGAAGGTTAGGAAGCAGATCAGCAAAAGAGCAACCACCGCGAGTACGACTCGCTTCGTAATATACTTATGCACTGAGATCCTCTTTTCCTTCTGTCCTCTGTTCAAAAAAACATACAGTCAAATCGTATTTCTATATTCTAAATGATTGTATGCTGTAAATTCAAGAAATTTTTAATGAATCCTTTCATTTCTTTGAAAAATAGCATAAAAAAACGTGGAAACCCCCGAAAGGTCTCCGCGTTTTTTTATGCTGTTCCTCCTATTTTTATGCTTTCCATAGGAGGATTTTTCTCAAAACTGAGCGATCAAAACAAAGTTGAGGATAAACAATGCGCCACAGATCCAAATCAGCGGGCGAATCTCTTTGGCTTTCCCTAAAAACACTTTGACGAGGATGTAAGCAAAGAAGCCGAATGCGATCCCATTGGAAACGCTGTACGTCAGCCCCATAAAAATACTGGCGAAAAAGCAGGGAATGGCTTCCTCTAAATCGGACCAGTGAATATCAGCAAAAGATCCAACCATCATGATTCCCACCACGATCAGCGCCGCGCTCGTCGCCTGCGCTGGAACAATCGAAGCGATGGGTGCAATCAAAATGCAAAGTGCAAACATCAGCGCGGTAAAGACCGAAGTGAGCCCGGTGCGCCCGCCTGCACCGATTCCGGCTGCAGACTCCACAAATGTCGTGGTGTTCGATGTCCCGACAATGGCGCCGATGGACGTCGCGATCGAATCGGCGAATAATGCCTTATCCAGGCGCGTGGAAAATCCGCTCTCCGTTTCCATTTTCTCGACCTCAGCCGCAGTGAAAATTCCGGCAGTCTGGCCTGTTCCAATAAAAGTCCCAATCGTATCAAACGTATCGGTGATCGAAAAAGCAAAGATCGTGACAAACAGGAGCGGAAGTTTCGCCGGATCGGCGAACAGAGAACCTAGCCCTTCCGATCCAAATGCTGCCCCAAACGTGATGCCCAATTGCGTAAACGCGTCGCCGAGGGAAACGCCACTTGAACCGACCGTCGCCAGATCCACCACGCCCATCGGGATGGCCACCAGCGTCGAAACGATGATGCCGATCAAGACCGCGCCTTTCACATTTTTCACCACGAGAACAACGGTTAACAATAAGGCGAAGAGCGAAAGCAGCACGCCGGATGAATTCAGCGCAACCAATCCCGGAACCGCCGCAGAGGATCCGATCACGGTTTCACCCGCTTGAACATAAGTCCCCGGATCCAGCAAAAACTGTAAAAGTCCGGCATTCTTGATCCCAATATAGGCCACGAAGATGCCAATCCCGCCACCGATGGCTTTCTGAAGCGATTCTGGAATGGCTTCAATCAACAGCTTCCGAACTTTGGTCACCGTAATAATAATGTTGATGATTCCGCATACAAAAACGAGAGCCAACGCCTGCTGCCAGCTGAATCCCAGCTGCAGCGTCACTGTGTAGGTGAAAAAAGCATTCAAGCCCATGCCCGGTGCAACCGCGTAAGGAACATTGGCAAACAGCGCCATGACCAAGGTTCCGATCACTGCCGCGATGATGGTCGCCAAATAGACGCCTCCCCACGGCATGCCAGATACCGCCAAGACGCTTGGATTGACAAACAAAATATAACTCATTGCAAAAAAAGTGGTCAGACCCGCCATCAATTCCGTCGAAATGGTGGTTCCATGCTCCTTCAAGTGAAAAAATCGTTCCATGCGTTCTCCTTTCGCCTCCCCTATTAAAAACAAGATGAATTATATTGAAAGTCCATGCCCTTCGCAACCGATCGGCGACTGTCCTTCCATCTGTTGCGCTGCCATTCCAGTCGCCAGAACCGCTGCGGTGTCCGCGCGCAGAATTCTGGGTCCAAGCGACGCAAAATGCAGGCGCTGCTCATAAAAGGCATCCATTTCCTCAGAAGACCATCCGCCTTCCGGACCGATCAAAAGAAGAATCCCGCATGTCATCGGGATCTTCCTAAGAAGTGAACCAAGCAGAGGGGCTTCATCTCCCCTTCGTTCCGCCAGTACAATCGCCGGCATTTCCGGGTATCGACGAACGAGTTCCAATGGCGCACATGCGCTTTCCAACCGCGGCACCCGATGTCGTTCCGACTGCTCGGCGGCCTCTTCCACGATGCGCTCATAGCGCTGTTGACGATGATCCGAAATCGGGCGCTCATTGACTCTCTGGCTCTCAAGCGGAACAATCGTCGTCGCCCCCAGTTCCGCCGCTTTCTGAAGCGCCCATTCCCAATGCTCTTTTTTAATGCGCGCCAGCCCGAGAATCAGTGGAACCGGCAATTCCCGGCGCTCTTCGAGAAGTGCCTGCACTCTGGCGCTGAGCGTCTTTTTATTCATCTCCAAAGCGCAAAGAAAAGGGCGGCCGGATCCATCAATCAGACGGATCTGGTCGCCCTCACGGCAGCGCAGCACTTTTCGAAGCTGATCGGCTACCGGCTCCCGAAGCACCACACGTTCACCGACCGACAGCACCTCTTGTACAAAAAACTGCTGCACGTCAGATTTCCTCCCGCTGATCAGGCGCGTTCGTATTCACCATCCCATCCGGAAATGCCTCGCGCAAACGATCGAAGGTTTCCTGCGAGATCGCATGTTCTGCTTTGCAAGCATCATCATCTGCCTGCTGTGCAGAAACCCCAATCGACTGAAAAAACCGATTCAAAAAGTGATGGCGCAAATCAATCTGCTCTCCGATTTCCGCCCCGCTTTCCGTCAAAACCAGCGTGCCATCCGGCTCCATGCGAACCCTTCCCTCACGTTCCAACTTCTTAATGGCGTTGCTGACTGAGGCACGGGAGAGGGAAAGATGATTCGCGATATCAATGGAACGCACTTCTCCCAGTTCGCGACCTAGAACCACGAGCGCTTCCAGATAATTTTCGTCCGCATCATGAATATTATGCATTCTTCCTCCTCGATATGACGAGACCGGGGAACGGTCTCAAAATCTTTTTCATATTGTACCATTTTAATCCGATTAAGGAAAAGTCGCGCTGATTTGAGGCTCTCTATCCTCTTTTTTCGTTTCTGTTATCACTCTATGTTAATGAGTGATAAAAAATGTTGACTTTAAGATCAAAGATGGTATAATTAAGTCACGAGGTGAGAGACCTCAGGAAGATAACAAAAACGGAAGTCATTCCGATCAGAAAGGAGAATGAACATGAAACTGGTTCCTTATCGTATGAGTCCGATGCACAACACCTACAGCATGATGAATGGATTGATTGACGACTTCTTCAAAAGTGGCTTTGACGATTCTTATTTCGATTCCTTTAAGGTCGACGTCGAGAAAACGGCAGATCGATATGTCGTGACGGCGGATCTTCCGGGAGTCAAAAAAGAGGATATCGCTGTCGATGTCGAAGAGGGCGTGCTGACCATCGCCATCCATAAAGAAGAAAATACGGAAGAGGCGGATCAGGAGAAAAATTATCTCCATCGTGAACGCCGGATGATGAATACGTCGCGTTCCGTCCGTCTGGGCGATGTCGATGAAGAGAAAATCGCCGCGTCGCTTCAGGATGGCGTCCTGAAAATCGAGCTGCCTTTCGCAGAGGAAATTCAAAAGAAACGTGCGATCGAAATTCAATAATACGCGTTCCAGCAAGAGCATCGGTTGCTTCTAAAAGAGATCCGCCCCGCATCACGATTCGATGCGGGGCGGATCTTTTTTGTTTTAGAACACGCAATCATCCCTTTTGCCTTTGGAGCATGCGCCCAAGCGGCTTCCACAGCAATGCCAAAATCACGAGACAAATCAGGAAATCCGCCCCGAGGAAACTTCCGTTGTATCCCAGACTGTAAGCAAAACCGCCGGACAGATTCGACCAAGTCAGCGCCTGTCCCAATGTCCCGCCGGCTTCAAAATCAATGGAGGAATAGAAAATGCAGCCCGAAAGCACGTGCATCGCCAGCCGAAGCAGAACCGCCAAAACGGATGCCGGAATAAAGTGCAGCAATCCATCCCACCCTTCGCTGTCTTTAATCTGCGCCAAACCGGCAAATCCCAACATCGCATAAGCAATGGGGTAATCCAGCAGTGCCTGAAGCGGATGCACAATATATCCCCCGAGAATAAAGTCGAGCACCCCGTAGACTGCCCCGACAATCACGCCTCGCTTCCACCCCCAGCGCAACGCAAAAATCAAAATCGGCGCCATCGATGCGAGGGTCACGCTTCCTCCCATCGGCATCTCAAACAGCTTAATAAAAGATAACACCTTCGCTAACGCAATCATCACACCCGCCTCCGCGATCATGCGCGTTGACAGTCCGCTCCGTCTTTTTTCATTCGTTTGCATCCACTTCTCCATTCCCGTTCGGATCTTCATCCGCCCGCTGCACGGGTCGAAAAAAGGCGCCCAAAGGGCGCCTCGTGAACTTCGAAAAATCCGCGCAACTTCCCTCCGCTATCATTACATAGATCAGGTTTGGGGTTGGTGTTCACCTCTCAGCCGTAGCACCCCCAGTCGCTTTGTTTTATGAAATGGTCAACATCTCTGTGACGACTTTATTTTATTCTCATCCCGCAAAGGATTCAAGATCCTCCTTCTTTCTTTTACGCCTTGAACCGGTGCCCAAAGAGCAAATCCCCCTTGCGGGCATCAATCTGAACGCCAACCACCTCTCCGGTGCTCACTTCCTCATCTTGAATCGACACACGAAGATAATTTCCGGAATACCCTGTCGGCCATCCCTCTTCCGAGCGCTTCTCTTCAATCAGAACGTCTAGCACAGATCCTATGTGCTGATCCATGAACGCGTAGCGCAGCCGCTCCTCTTCCTTCTCTAAACGCATGGCACGCGCTTTTTTGATCTGCGGATCAACCTGACCGGTAAACAAAGCCGCCGGTGTCCCTTCCCGCGGCGAATAAGGAAAAATATGCATCCGCGAAAAACCAACGCGCTGGACAAATTCCAGCGTTTCTTCAAATTCCTTTTCCGTCTCTCCCGGAAATCCCACAATCACATCGGTGGTCAAGCCCGCATCGGGGAATACCTCACGAATCAAATCCACTTTTTGTGCATAAAGAGCCGTATCATATTTCCGGTTCATCTGTCTCAAAATCAAATCCGACCCGCTTTGAAGCGAAAGATGAAAATGAGGACAAACCTTCCCTGTCGCCCGCAACCGAAACAGCCGATCCCTAGTCACCCAGCGCGGTTCAATACTTGACATGCGAATGCGTTCCACCGCGGGAACCTTCGCGATGGCTTCCACGACATCCACCAGATCCTGTCGGCGCTCGCGGACTGACCCGCCGCTGACGTCCATAGAGGATCGCAGACCTTGGCCATAGCTGGCCACATGGATCCCCGTCAGGACAATTTCACGAAAACCCCCGGAAGCTAGGCGTTCCGCCTCTTCCACGATATCGTCCAGCGGACGCGAAGCGATATGCCCCCGCGCATAGGGAATGATGCAATAGCTGCAGAACATATCGCATCCTTCCTGAATCTTAATCGTTGCCCGAGTCATGGACTCTTCAGTGGAAATCGAAAGCGCATCAAATTCGGTCTGTTCATCAAGGTTGCCAACATCCACCTGCCGGAGCCCCGTTTCTTCCACTTGGCGAATCAATTCCGGGAGACGGGCGCGTCCCTTCGTCCCAAGGATGATATCCACGCCCTCAATCGCTTCAATCTCTTGTGGCGCCACCTGCGCATAGCATCCGACGACCGCGACGATCGCCGAGGGATTCTCACGCTTCATCTTCCGAATCTGCTGACGGCTTTTTGCATCCGAGACATGCGTCACCGTACAGGTGTTGATGACCAGTAAATCCGATGTTTCTCCCTCTTTGCGCGGGCGATAGCCATGGCGCTCAAGAAGTTCCTCCATCGCTTCGGTTTCATATTGGTTGACCTTGCACCCGAGCGTATGAAATTCAAACGTCTTCATTCCTGCACCCGATCCGCTTCAATCACAGACCATTCATCGATATGATTCTCCTGGCGCACGGCAAACCCACAGGCCGTCAGCGCTTCAACCACATCAGGAACACGGCGTGTCAGAATCCCTGAAAGGATCAAGCGTCCTGTTTTTTCCAGATGTTCCGGAACATCCGGCAACATCCGAATGACCAGATCTGCAAGCAAATTGGCGCAGATCACATTGAAGCGCCCCTCAACGCCCTGCAGCAAATCACAGTTCTCCACCGAAAAGGAAACCCCATTCAACGCAGCGTTATGCGCCGCCGCCCGTCGCGCGTCTTCATCAATATCCGTCGCCAGCACATGCGCCATCCCACACTTCGCCATATAAATCGCGAGTATGCCGGATCCCGTCCCCAAATCCAAACCTCTTCGTCCGGAAAGCGCATGCGGCGCGGAAGAGTCCGACTGATCCAAGCGCTCCAGCGTTTCAAGACAAAGCGACGTCGTGGGATGCGTCCCCGTTCCAAACGCCATCCCCGGATCGATATAAATCGGCATCCGCCCAGCATCTTCGGGAAGCATCCACGCCGGAACAATTTCGATGGTCTCGCCAATCGGCAAAGGATGATACGTCTTTTTCCATTCCTGATCCCAATGGGAATTGTCGATATGCCGCACGTCCAGCACATGCACCATGCCGTCCCATTGCTCCATACATGCTTTTCGGAAACCGACGGCATGCTCCTGCCCCGCTACCGTCGCCTCAAAATACACCAGCTGAACCACATCTTCCTCGCCGAGTTCTTGTCCGGCATTTTGCTGCATGGCGCTCACCAGCTCTTCATGGATCGACAGTTCCCACTCCGGCCGATCCGCTTCATAAGATTGGATCGCCTGGAGGTCGAGGATCTGTGTTCCAATGCTTCCGGATTCTGCAATCAAATTCTCGACCGCATCTTCCAGCACACGGGGATAGGCAATTTTCACTTGTTCGAATTGTCGATTCATCACTCAAACAAATCCTTCACTTTGTCCCAAAAATTTTTTTCTTTCTCTTCCACATGATCATTCATCGCCTCCGCGTAGGCTCGGAGGGCTTTGGCCTGCTTATCCGATAGATTCTTCGGTGTTTGCACTTCGACGATGAAGTGCAGATCGCCTTTTCGCTTGGAGCGTACATCCGGCATGCCGGCCTCCCGGATCGTAAACTGCGTCCCGGTCTGCGTTCCTGCGGGGATATGAAATGATGTTTTTCCCTCCATCGTCGGGACATCCACCTCATCGCCCAAGGTCGCCTGAACAAAGGTAATGGGCATCTTAAAATATAAATCATTGCCATGGCGCTCGTAGAACGACGAAGGCTCGACTCGAAGAATCACATAGACGTCTCCAGCGGGACCGCCATTGGCTCCTCCATGGCCTTCTCCGTGCATCGGAAGGATATTCCCATCCGCCACGCCCGCCGGAATATGAACGCTCAGCTTCACCGTTTCAGTTTCACGGCCTTTACCATGGCACACAGGACACTCTTCATCAATCACTTCTCCTGTCCCATGGCAAGTCGGACAAGCCGTTTGCTGAACCATCCGTCCGAACGGAGAATTGACCTCATGGTGAATCACGCCGCTCCCCTGGCAAGTCGGACAGACCTTCTTCGCCGTCCCATCTTTGGCGCCCGTTCCATGGCACGCAGAGCATTCATGATCACGGCGCACGGTAATGGTTCGGTCGGCTCCCTCATAGGCTTCGCGAAAGCTCAGACGCACTTCCATCCGGATATCGCCGCCTTGTCTTGGGCGCCGGCTCTGTGATTGAGCGCCGCGCGGGCGTCCGAACAGGTCGCCGAACAGATCCCCGAAAATATCGTTCATATCAAACCCAAAGCCGTAGCCGCCCGGAGTTCCAGCCTGTCCATTTTGATCAAACGCCGCCGCCCCATACGTATCATAGAGCTTTCTTTTTTCGTCATCCTGAAGGATTCCGTACGCTTCGCTCAATTCATTAAATTTTTTTGCCGCCTCCTCATCTCCCGGATTGAGATCAGGATGATACTGTTTTGCTTTCTGGCGATAAGCACGCTTGATATCGCTGAGCTGCGCATCCTTGCCAACGCCAAGAACTTCATACGGATCTTTCAATACACCGCTCCCTTCTCGCTGGGGCCTATTTTACTTGAATAAAAGCACAAAAGAAAGGGCACAGAAGTGCCCTTTCCCCATTCGATGAATCCCAGAAATCAGTTATTTTTCTCCTCGTCATCATCGACCACTTCATAATCCGCATCCACAACATCGTCGCTGCTCTGCGTATGCGCTGCATCCGATGCTTCCGCGCCCGGCTGCTGGCCCGTCTGCGCATAAAGCTTCTGCGACAGCTGATTGAGTTCGCTCGTCAGCGCTTCCGTCCGCTTGCGGATCTCTTCCGCATCCTCTCCGGAAGCAACATCTTTGAGGCGGGTGATCTTATCGTTCACCCCATTTTTCTCCTCATCAGACAACTTGTCTCCGAGTTCCTTCAATGTGTTCTCCGTCTGGTAGATCAGCGACTCCGCCTGATTCTTTGCCTCAATCAGTTCCTTCTTCTTCTTATCTTCGGCCGCATACTGCTCCGCTTCCTTCACGCGGCGATCAATTTCTTCATCCGACAGATGCGTCGACGAGGTGATCGTGATTTTTTGTTCCTTTCCCGTTCCCAGATCTTTTGCAGAAACATTCACGATGCCGTTGGCGTCAATATCAAAGGAAACCTCAATCTGAGGAATGCCGCGGCGAGCCGCTGGAATTCCAGAAAGCTGGAAACGTCCCAGCGTCGTATTATCCGCTGCCATCTCGCGCTCACCCTGGAGGACATGAACATCAACCGACGTTTGATTGTCCGCCGCCGTTGTAAAGATCTGGCTTTTCTTCGTCGGAATCGTCGTATTTCTCGGAATCAGAACCGTCGTCACGCCGCCCAGCGTTTCCAGACCCAGCGACAGCGGCGTCACGTCCAACAGCAGTAAGTCTTTCACCTCTCCCGTCAGAACGCCGCCCTGAATCGCCGCGCCCAAAGCCACGCATTCATCCGGGTTGATATCTTTCTGAGGATCCTTCCCCGTCAGTTTCTTCACCAGTTCCTGCACCATCGGAACACGGGTGGATCCGCCGACCAGAAGCACTTTATTCAAATCCGAAGCCGACAGCCCCGCATCTTTCAGTGCATCACGAACCGGCTCCTCCGTCTTTTTCACCAGATCGGAAATCAACTCTTCAAATTTTGCGCGAGTGATGTCCATGTTCAAATGCACAGGCTGGCCATTGACCGCCGTGATGAACGGAAGATTGATATTGGTCGTCATGGCGCTGGACAATTCCTTTTTCGCCTTCTCCGCTGCATCCTTCAGGCGCTGATCGCTGGTGGGATCCAAACGCAGATCCACACCATTTTCCTTCTTGAAGGAATCGGCGATATAATCCATCAGTTTGTTATCAAAATCATCGCCGCCCAGGCGGTTGTTTCCGCGGGTCGCCAGAACTTCAAAGACGCCATCGCCCACTTCCAAAATGGAAACATCGAAGGTCCCGCCGCCCAAATCATAAACCATGATCTTGGACTGTCCCGAATCTTTATCGACCCCGTAAGCCAGCGCCGCTGCCGTCGGTTCATTGATGATGCGCTTGACCTCCAATCCGGCGATCTTTCCGGCATCCTTCGTCGCCTGACGCTGCGCATCCGTAAAATAAGCCGGAACCGTGATCACTGCCTCAGAAATATTTTCGCCCAGATAGCTCTCCGCATCCGCCTTCAATTTCTGGAGAATCATCGCCGAAATCTCCTGCGGGGTGTAGCCTTTTCCATCAATGGTGACCTTGCGATCGGTTCCCATATCGCGCTTAATTGAAGCAATGGTTCGATCCGGATTCATAATCGCCTGACGCTTCGCCGTTTCTCCGACCAAGCGCTCCCCATCTTTTGTAAACGCAACCACCGACGGGGTGGTGCGATTTCCTTCAATATTTGGAATGATCGTGGACTGGCCACCTTCCATAATTGCAACGGCCGAGTTCGTTGTTCCCAAGTCAATGCCGATAATTTTAGCCATAATATCCTCCTAATTACTTTGCGACCTTCACCATCGCCGGCCGCACCACTTTTCCATTCAACCGATAGCCCTTTTGCAACGTCTGTATAATGTGATCCGGTTTCACCATATCGCTTGCTTCCACCAGCACCGCATTATGAAGCGCCGGATCAAAGGGCTCTCCGTCGCTTTCGATCTCTTCAAGACCATTCTTCGTCAGCACTTCCACCAATTGTGTATGAATCATCTCCATCCCGTGATAGAAGTTGTCATGTTCCTTTTCAGAACCCAGCGCACGCTCGAAATTATCTGCGACATCCAGAAGCTGGATCAAAAGGCGCTCATTGGCGTAACGAATCGTTCCTTCTTTCTCCCGTTCAGCGCGCTTGCGAAAATTCTGAAAATCCGCCTGCAACCGCAGAAGCTGCATCTTGATCGGATCTTCCGGAACCGCTTCCTCGACAGAGCCGTTCTCCGAAACGGGCTCTTCTTCCACAGTATCCTCGCTCTCCGCATCCTTCCGCTCGTCGCTCTCCGCATCCGGCTCTTCCGTCGAATCCGCCTTCGGCTGCTCCGGCTGTTCCGATGCTTCTGATGCATTTTCCCTATCCGAAGGCTTTTGATCCTTTTGCGGATCGAATCCTGTTTCTTTCACGCTTCCTCCTCTCGTTTTACCATCTCTATGAAGAACGTATGGTCATGGAATCCAAATACCGACCCATGCGCTGTACGTATCCAATCGCCTGCCTGTAATTCATCCGCATCGGACCGATAATTCCCATCAGACCCGGGGAAGACCCGCTGACCTCATAGGGAACGGCAATCACCGCCGTCTGCTCAAATAGAGGCAACGTGTTTTCGCGGCCGATGCGAACTTGCACACCCCGTTCTCCGGACATGCTGCTGAGGTACTCTTCCACGTACGGATCGCTCCGCAGGGCATCCAAAAAATTCAATCCATCCGGAAGCTGCTCTGCATCGCCCAAGCGAAGCCATTTTCCAAGCCCCTCAAACAAAAGCTGCGGCTTGCGGCTCGATTCCAGCCGCTCCAAAAACGTCGGAACAATTTCGCTCATCAAATTGCCTTTGATGTACGCATTGCTGAAATAATCCGATCGGAGAAAATCCGCCACCGATCGAAGCGTTCGTCCCTCAAACAGCTCCTGAAAAATCTCTCCGATGCGCATGAGACGCGCATCGCCATAATCCGCTCCCAAGCGAATCAGTTCCGTTTGAACGAACTTGCTGCGGTAAACAACAACGATCATCACCTCATTCCCCGACAGCGGAATGAACCGGATGGCATCCAGAACATCATTCTCGCGGCCCGGAACGAGGGCAAAACTGACGGAATCGGTTAAATCGGACATGATGGACAGCACCTGGCTAATGAGGTGATGCGAATCCTGCGATTGCTTCAAAAGGCTTTTGCTCCCGAGCGCCGGAACCATCTCCGGATCCGGTCCTCTCCGCAACAGCTCATCCACATACCACCGCAACGCTTTTTCAGAAGGCAGGCGCCCTGACGACGTATGAGCCTTCTCAAGAAATCCCATATGCTCCAAATCGCTCATTTCATTGCGAATGGTCGCTGCCGAAACATTCATCTGATAATCCCGCTGCAGCGTCCGGGAACCGATGGGCTGTCCTTCCTGAATATAGGACTGCAGAATCGCTCCGAGAATAAACATCTTACGTTCGTCCATGCCACCTCCTTTCACTCCGATGGAGAATCTTTTTTATTATCACTCTTTATCCTTGAGTGCTAAAACTATGATACACGTGTCCGAAACAAATGTCAAACGCGTTTTTATTGCCGGTCTGTTTTTTCGATTTGTTCCATCTCCAGCAGCACATCGGAGAAAAAATCATTGGAAAGCATCATCCCTTTTGAAGTAAACGCCAGCCTGCCCTCCTGCTCCAGAATCAATCCTCGGTTTTCGCCTTTAGTAAAAGTGCGTGGCGCCAGCTCTCTGAGCGAAATGCCATTCCGCTCTCGGAAACGCTCCAGCTCCATTCCCCTGATTTTACGCATCCCCGTCATCAGCTGTTCAAACAGATCGTCCTTCCTTGAGCGGGGAATTCGTTTGAATAGAGGGCGATCGGTTCCCGCGTATCGGATAAAGCGATGAATCCCCCGCGTTACCTCAAATCGTTCCCCCTCCAGATAGCTCGCCGCTCCGATCCCCAATCCAAGATAATCTGATCCGCTCCAATACTTGAGATTATGTTTTGAGGCAAAGCCGGGCTTCGAAAAATTTGAAATTTCATAGCGCTCATATCCCAAGGCACTCAGCCCATCCAAAACCTGTTCCATGAGATCCGCTTGCAGATCCTCTTCATCCCAATCCAGCAATCCCTGTTTTTTCTGAAAGCCAAACCAGGACTGTTCTTCCAGAATCATGGCATACCAAGACACATGCTCCGGCGCAGCCCGCCCAATCAGATCCAGATCGCGGCTCAACTGTGCCGATGTCTGCCCCGGCAGACCGCTGATAAAATCCATGTTGATGTTCTCAAACCCCGCCTCTCGAAGCGCGTTCAAGTCATGCCCAACATCCGCTGCGGTATGCGTCCGTCCGATCTTTTGAAGCAGCCCGTCATCCATGGTCTGAACGCCTAACGACAGGCGGTTGACGCCAGCCTTCCGAAGATCCCGCATCTCCTCTTTCGTTTGCGTGCCCGGATTCATCTCCAGGGTAATTTCTGCGAACGGCGACACCTCGAAGATCTGACCGAGATGAGTGAGAAGGCGGTTTACCTCTTTTGGCGGAAGAAGCGAAGGCGTGCCCCCGCCAAAAAAAATGGAATCAACGAGGTAGCATGATGCCAGATCACGCACCTCTTTCCGCTCCATCTGAGCGTGCAGCGCCTCCAAATAGGGCTCCATGAGCCGCTCTCCATGCGGAATGGCCAGAAAATCACAATAGTAGCAGCGTTGCACGCAAAACGGAATGTGCAGATAGATTCCAAGCCGCGGCCGGAGCGCTTCTGTGGAATCGCTCCGCTTTGACCGCAAAGAAGCCTGCAGTTCAGAGGCTGCAGGCTTAGGGATGAGAAAAGAACGTTCTTCTTGTGGTATCATTTGTCTTCATCGTATTTCAGTACGCTTAAAAAAGCACTCTGCGGAATGCTCACATTCCCAATCTGGCGCATCCGCTTTTTTCCCTCTTTTTGTTTCTCCAGCAACTTCTTCTTCCGCGAAATATCCCCGCCATAGCATTTGGATAGCACATCCTTGCGCAACGCGGACACCGTCTCACGTGCAATGATCTTTGCCCCAATCGAAGCCTGAATCGGAACCGCAAACTGATGCCGGGGAATTTCTTTTTTCAGCCGCTCGCAAATGGTTCTTCCTCGCTCATAGGCTTTTTCGCGATGAACAATCAGCGACAAGGCGTCAACCATTTCGCCATTGACTAAAATGTCCATTTTGACGAGATCCGACTTTTGATATCCCGACAATTCATAATCCAAGCTAGCGTATCCGCGCGTCTTGGATTTCAGCGCATCAAAAAAATCATAGATCACTTCGTTCAGCGGCATCGCGTAATGCATACTCACGCGCTGCTCATCGAGATACTCCATGGTTTTATAGGTCGCGCGCCGGCTCTGGCACAATTCCATCACCGTTCCGATGAATTCTTTCGGGGTCATGATATCTGCATCGACGACCGGCTCTTCCACCCAGGCGATATCCGTCGGATCCGGAAAATCGGAAGGATTTTGTATTTCCAGCTCCGTTCCATCGGACAGATGGATCTTGTAAATCACGCTGGGAGCCGTTGCAAGAATGTCCAAGCCAAATTCGCGTTCCAGACGCTCTTCAATAATTTCCATGTGCAGCATGCCAAGAAAACCGCAGCGGAAGCCGAAACCGAGCGCCACAGAGCTCTCTTTTTCAAACACGAGCGCTGCATCATTCACCTGCAGTTTCTCCAACGCATCACGAATATTGTTCACTTCTTCATTGGCGGTAGGATAAATTCCCGCATAGACCATTGGAACGACTTTTTTGTATCCCGGAAGGGGCTCCGCCGCCGGGCGCAGCGCCTCCGTAATCGTATCGCCCACCTGCGCATCGCCCACTGTTTTTATGGACGCAACAACAAATCCCACATCTCCGGTCGACAGCTCCTCTGTCACCATACGGCTTCCCGCATCATATCCCACTTCATCCACTTCATACTCTTTGCCCGTCGCCATCAGCCGAATCCGTGAACCCGGACGAATGGAACCATCCACGACGCGGACAAACATGACGACCCCTTGGTAAGGATCGTAGACCGAATCAAAGATCAGCGCCTTCAACGGCGCCTTCGGATCCCCATCCGGAGCGGGAATGTGTTTGACGATATCCTCGAGAACATCTCCAATATTGGTTCCGTTTTTAGCGGAAATCAGCGGAATGCCCTCCGTCTCAAATCCCAATACATGCTCAATTTCTTCTTTCACCATGGGAATATTGGCGCTGGGCAAATCGATTTTGTTGATGACGGGGCGAATTTCCAAATCTTCTTCCAGGGCAAGATAGGTATTCGCGAGAGTCTGCGCTTCAACGCCCTGTGAGGCATCGACGATGAGAATGGCACCCTCACAGGCCGCAAGAGAGCGGGACACCTCATAATTAAAATCGACATGACCCGGCGTGTCGATCAGGTTGAGCGTATACACCTCCCCGTCCTGCGCTTCGTAGAAAAGGCGAACCGCTTTTAACTTGATGGTGATCCCCCGCTCGCGTTCCAACTCCATGGAATCAAGCAGCTGATCCTGCATTTCCCGCTGGGTCACCGCACCCGTCGCCTCAATCAGGCGATCCGCTAGGGTCGATTTGCCATGATCGATATGTGCGATAATCGAAAAATTGCGGATTCTTTCCTGAACGTCTCCCATGCAGCCTCCTCAAATCCCACCAAAAGAAGAAAACGGAAAATAGCGAAATGTGGTTTTCCCGATGATGGATGATGCGGGAATCGGGCCAAAGATGCGGCTATCCCGACTTCCTCCTTCCTCCCGGTTATCGCCCAAAACAAAAACCTGATCCTTGCCAACCAGCCAGTCCGCCTTATCGCTTGTATGCGTATAAGACGTGTTCACGTAAGGTTCATCCAGCCGTTTTCCATTGATATAGACCATGCCGTCTTCAATCTGTACATACTCATTCGGAAATGCAATGATCCGCTTGATATAATCGCGTTGTTCATCCGGCGCATGAAAAACGACAATGTCGCCGCGCTCTAACTCGTTGAGCGAGAGCCCCAGCTTCATCATCAACAGACGATCCCCGTCCTGAAGCGTATCGTGCATCGACGTGCCTTCCACGACGGTGCTGGACACAATAAAATGCGTAATAAGAAAAGCAATCAAAATCGCGCTCAGAACAATGCGGATGATTTCTTTCCATTGTAATTCAGAAGTCGGCTTCGCAGAGGAAGCCGACGTTTGTCTACGTTTTCCTTTCATGAATCCTCGCTCTGCCTTCCGACCCTGTGCTCAATGAACGGCCGCAGCACCCTCTGCTGAGCCATCCATCCATCAATACATGCTCTGAAATTGCGAAATCGGCCAAATCCGCAGCCGTGCCACGCCCTCAATCGCATCTCCTTTGATCGGTCCAAACAGACGGCTATCATTACTAGCGCCCTCTTTTCGGTTATCTCCGAGAACAAAGTATTCATCCGAACCCAGCTTCCAGGAGCTGTCGTAATAGGTCACGGTATCCGCATCCGTCCAGGTGTCCTTGAGCCACTGGCCATTGATGAACACCTTTCCGTCATGGATCTCCACCGTCTCTCCCGGGAGTCCAATCAGACGCTTGACATACAATTTCACTTGATCCGGGGCATCAATGATCACTACATCTCCGCGCTTCACCTTTCCCAAGTAAGTTGGGATCTTGCTGACGAGAAGAACATTCCCATCGTGCAGCGTCGGCTCCATGGACGTTCCCTGAACCGTCGTCGCTCCACCAACATAAGTCCGAATCAGAAACGCCAGCACCAAAGCCACCGCAATGGGCAGCACCCAATTATAAAAGAAACCGAAAACACCGCCGCGTTCCTTCTCTTCCGACTCTTTTTTTTCTTCAGAGCGGCGGCGCCGACGCTTCATATCCGCCAAAACTGCCCGGTCATCGGCCTCATCCATCTCCTGGTTGAGGTGATAAGCTGCCGGTTTCTGCTCAGACGATTCACTCTCTTCCTCCGTATCAGAACCATCCGCCTCTTCCTCCCCCCAAGCGCTCCGCACGTTTTCACGCTCTGGCTCCGTGAAAAAATCGTGTGCGCCCAACGTTGGCAGAGGAATCGTTGCATCCGATACCGGCTCCTGCTCCGGTTCAGGCGATGCTTCCGGTTCAGGCGATACCTCCGGTTCCAGCGATACCTCCGGTTCAGGCTCATGCACGGATTCGAATGTTTTCACAGTTTCATCGGAACCATCGGGTTCATTTTCCATAAATAGATCATCCAGCGAGATACGCTGTCTCTCTGTCTTTTTCTCTGTCATGTTGTACAAGCCTCTCTTCATCGACACATCCTAGTCAAGTATAACATACCCGCTCCCGCGAAACGCATCGACTGACCCCGAATTTTAGTTCCACGCAAAAGTACAAAAAAAGAAAGCCCTTCCTTCGAAAAGCTTTCTCCACATGGTTTCAGTTCGATTATTCTGCTGATACGGTATTCAGGCGTTTCTGCAAACGACTGATGGTCCGGCTGGCTGCATTCTTCGAAACTGCGCTGCCCAGCGAGGCGCGTTTCAGCTTGCGATCGATGACCTTAAGGACTTCCTGCGCATCCTGAGGTGAGTTCTCCTGCAACGCCGCATCAAACTTCTTAATGTATGTTTTGATCTCTGAGCGCTTGCTGCGATTGCGCATCCGATTGCGTTCCGCCACCTCGACACGTTTTTTTGCCGATTTAATGTTTGCCAATGTGCTCACCTCCTTCGGTGTGATAATTTTAGATACCGAGAAATCATAACATAGCATGGCGTTCCGCGCAAGCCGTTCCCTGAAATTCCAATGGCATGTCGATTCGCCAAGATCGTTGAAAAATTTCTCTTCGATTGGGCAATAATAGATCAATAATAGATAAAGAAGCAAGATCCACTTACTGGAACATCCTGGATCCATCCGGACATAGACAGAAAAGAAGGAGAACCAAATGGAATGGAAAGCATCATCCTGCGATATCGCTGTTCTGGGAATGGCGGTCATGGGAAAAAATCTCGCGCTGAATTTCGCCGATCATGGAGCCCAAGTCGCCATCTATAATCGCACCACTGCCCGCGCACAAGATGCCGCCATACAGCATCCCGAACAGCACCTGATGCTGAGCGAGACGCTCCCGCAACTCGTTGCCTCGCTGAAGCGCCCTCGCTGCCTTCTGATGATGGTGAAAGCAGGCGAAGCGGTCGATATGCTGATCGAACAGCTGATTCCGCTGCTGGAACCTGGAGACATTCTGATGGACGGCGGAAACTCCTACTTCAAAGACACCGCGCGCCGAGAAGCATCCGTGCAATCCAAAGGCATTCTCTACCTCGGGGTCGGAGTCTCCGGAGGAGAAGAAGGCGCCCGAAGGGGACCGGCGATCATGCCTGGGGGAAGTCAAAGCGCCTATGCATCTGCGGGACCCCTTCTGGAACGCATCGCCGCTCAGGCTCCAGATGGAACGCCATGCTGTGCGTATATGGGATCAGGAGGCGCCGGACACTATGTCAAAATGGTTCACAACGGGATTGAATATGCCGATATGCAGCTGTTAGCCGAGCTGGTTCAGGTGCTGCGTGCCCTAGGGTGGACGGAAGAGGCCATCGCTTCATGGCTGGAATCTTGGGAAGAAAGTGACCTCGCCTCATATCTCAGCCAAATCACCGCAATCATTCTTCGTGAAAAAGATCCGGGACTCGCCAGCGACCGTCTTCCGGATCCCGATTCCTTTGCGCTGAGCCCCACGGCACGATCAGCCGGATCCGATCCGAAAAGCAAACTGCTGCTTTCCCATATTTTGGATCTTTCATTACAAAAAGGCACCGGAAAATGGACGAATCAGGAGGCCATTCACCTCGGCGTCGATCTGTCGGTTCTCGCTTCCGGCTTGAACGCGCGGTTCATGAGCGAAGAAAAAGAGCTCCGCGTTGAAACATCAACCTTTTGGTCGTCCAAGATGATGCCCCCAGAGGCGGACAAAGACGAAGCCACCCTGCCTTCTCGTTTCAAACAAAACCCGTGGAGCAAAGAAGACATCGGACGCGCCTTCCTTCTCGCCCGCCTCACCGCCTATGCACAAGGATTTTATCTCTATCGCAAGGCATCTGCTGCCTACGGCTGGACGCTTCCTTATCGAGACATTGCCGCAACATTTCGAAATGGCTGCATCATCCGTTCCGCCCTCCTCGAATCCATTATGAAGGCTTTTGATGAGCAGCCAGACCTTCCTCATCTTCTGCTTTCAGAACAATTTATGAGCATCTTGTCCAAAGGTCTCCTTCCCTTGAGGCGTTTAAGCATCTTCGGGCGCCTGCATCACCTTGCCCTGCCCGCCTTCAACGCTTCCCTCACCTATCTGGATGCCTTGAGCGAAGAGCGCGGAACCGGGAACCTCATTGCGGCACAGCGCGATTACTTTGGGGCGCATCAATTCCGCCGCATTGAAGGTCCTGGGCTCTACCATCACAAATGGCCGGGCGCCACGGAGGAATAACCATGGATCAGGTCACCTATACGATCTTCGGCGCCACTGGAGATTTAAGCTATCGCAAGCTTTTCCCCGCCTTTTACAATTTGTTTTCCCGCGGCATGATCGGAAAACAGGTGCGTTTTCTTGCGCTGGGGCGCCGCGAATGGTCGCGCGGCGATTATCTGGATCAGATTCGCCCATGGATCGAAAAGTTCGCCCGATTCCCGGTGAGCGATGAAACTTTTCATGCCTTCGCGGAGCATGTGGACTACCTCAAAATGCAATTTACCGAGCTGAACGATTATGATCTGCTCACCGCCTACTACGCAAAGGAATGCTGTACCACCACGCATATCTTTTATTTCGCCGTAGCCCCTCAATATTTCGCCTTGATCGGCCACGCTCTTGCGACACGCGTCGGACTCACGGGGACGCGCCGCGTCATCATCGAAAAGCCATTCGGAGAAGATCTCAACGATGCCAAGGAAATCACCTGGAAACTATCCCAAGTGTTTGGCATGGATAATATTTTCCATATCGATCACTACTTGGGCAAAGAAATGGTGCAGAGCATTCTGACGCTCCGACAGAAAAATGCAATTTTCCGCTCTGCCTGGGATCGGCGATCCATCGCATCCGTGGAGATCAGCGCACTGGAAACGCTCGATATCGGTCAGCGCGGAGGCTACTACGATAAAACCGGAGCGCTGAAAGACATGATCCAGGGGCATCTTTTCCAGATCCTGACCGTCTTTGCCATGGAGGGATCCGATGAAGATCCCCTGGCGCTCCAGCAGGCACAGATTGAGCTTCTGGACGACCTCAGACCGCCGCAGGATGTGGAGCATCACCTCGTCCTTGGACAATATCAAGGATATCGGGAGGCAAAAAATGTGGCGCCGGACTCTCGCACTGAGACCTTTGCCGCGCTGAAAGTCTATATTGATAATGCCCGCTGGCTGGGCGTTCCCTTCTATCTGCGCAGCGGAAAAGCGCTGACCGAACAGAGAACGTTCATTGTCGTACAGTTCAAGCCCTTCGCAGACGCGGATCCCAACCTCCTGACGATAGAAATTCAGCCCGACGAACGCATGGAGCTCTCTTTCTCCATGAAACGTCCGGGAGACAGCCGCCGGCCCGAAACCGTCACGATGGATTTTCACCATGACCAAATGATGAATTCGCAGGCCAACACCCCAGAGGCCTATGAGCGCCTTCTTCATGCTGCCTATGAAGGAAAAAAAGAATATTTCTCTCCGTGGATGCAAATTGAAAAAATCTGGACATGGATGCATCTGCTTCGAAGGGAAGCCGAACAAGCTCACATGCAGCCTGAAATCTATGCTCCAGGCAGCGCCGGTCCAAAAGGTGCGGATCTTCTGCTGGCGCGCGATGGAATGCACTGGCACAACGTCTATCCGGCAATCTCTCGATCGGAACCATGCTCACAGCAAAAACAACAGAGCACCCCAACATCACAAGGAGAAGAACATGTGGATTGATATCAGCCGCCCCATCGAAGAAGGAATGGCCGTTTATAAAAACCGTAAAAATAAGCAGCCCCGCATTGAAATTCAATCGTGCTATCACGAAACGGGGATCAATGAATCGGCGATCTTCCTCAACCTTCATACCGGAACTCACATGGATGCCCCCTATCACCGGCTGCCCCATGGGAAAACCATTGATGCCGTGGATCCCACGCTCTTCATCGGACCCTGCCGAGTCATCGATCTATCCGCTCTGGAGCGCCGCATTGAAGCCGAGGATCTGAGCCCTCATCACATTCAAAAAGGAGAATGCATTCTATTGCGAACCCGCAATTCTCTGGAAGAGGAATATTCCCCCTCGTTCATTTGCCTTCTTCCCTCAGCCGCTGACTATCTCCGCCATATTGGCATCCGTGGAGTCGGCATCGACGCGATGAGCGTGGAACGCGATGATCCTGCACATCCGGTGCATGAAATTCTTCTGAATGCCGGCATCGGGATCCTCGAAGACATCCGTTTGAAAAATGTAAAGGCGGGCGACTGGGAAATCATGGCGATTCCGCTTCGCCTCTCGGGACGCGATGCCTCCCCCTGCCGCGCACTGCTTTTTCCGCCTTCCACTCGGACAGATCTGCCTCTTCCGGAAGAGGCTCAGGAGCCTTGACTTGATCCGCTTCGACCGGATCAAGATCAAAAATGAAAGCGCTGCGGTTCAACGGGATGATCCAAGCGCAGCAAAAAGCGCCTCAGCTCTTCATCCATGGCAAAGGGGACCGTCTTCATCCGCCGTTCCATATCAAACAATAAATCAAACAAGTTCAACAGCTCTTCCGGATGGTAGGAATCATTGACCATCCGGATCTTTTTATATGCAAATGGTTTTAAGTTAAGCCTCTGCTGAATATCGCGCGGACTGATTCCCGCGCGCGCCGCCCGCGACACGCCAATCATCAGCCGCACCTGACGAACGACAAGGTAAAATAATCCAACAGGATCCTCTCCCAGTGCCAGATAACCTTCATACAGATGCAGGGCGCGATCCGCCTGGCGCAGCGTAATGGCATCCATCAGGGCAAAAACATTCCTCTCCTGGGGAGTCATGCTCCCCTCGCGAACCTGGTCTGAGGACAAAACGCCCTGATCCGCGAGCGCCGCAACACGATCCGTAAGATTCGCCACATCATACAGCGTCTTTCCCGCTTTGGGCTCCAAATATTCACTGAGCTCCCCGAGCAGCGCAATGGCGCGTGAATCGGCGCGCACCCCCATCGAACGCAGCCGCTTTTCAATAAAACGTGAAAGCGCCAGGGCGTTTAAGCGTAAGATTTCCACACGCTCCAGCTCCGGCTGCATCTGTTTATAAAGTTTCCCGGCAAAGGGCTTTTCTCCATCGTACTCCAGAACGAGAAGCACATGCTGAGGGAGGGAGACCACGCAATCCACGATCGCCTGCAGCAACGCACCTTGCTTTGTGACATCCTCTTTATCCAATGGCGTGTGCTCCACCACAACCACCCGGCGTGGCGCAAAAAGGGGCAAAGTTTCCACCGCTGCCGTAAATTCTTCCGCGGTCAGCGCCCGTCCATTGAGGCAAACATAATTGAAGGAAAGGCGCTCTCCGCCAAGCACATCCGATTGCAAAACTTGTTTCATGCCTTCCCAAAGGAACGGCTCCGTCACCGTACACAGAAGAAAGCGTCCCGGCTGGTTCGCATCAACGTTCCGAATCCATTCAACATAATTCATCGTCGCCTCACTGATTTTTGACATCCTGCCAGAGTTGGTCGTAAATTTCGACATAATCGCTCAGGTAAGTGAACACCTCCGCATTTCGATAGGCTTCCGGATCCGGATAGGCCACCGGGGAATCCCTCAATTCCGGAGGAAGAAGGGCGCGTCCCGCTTCACTCGGCAGCGAATAGCCGACCCACTCCGCGTTTTGCGCCATCACATCCGGCTGCAGCATGAAATTGATGAATTTTTCCGCATTCTCCTTATGTTTGGCGCCTTTTGGAATCGCAAAAACATCAAACCAGAGATTCCCGCCCTCGTGCGGAATCGCATAATCCAAATCCGGATTTTCCTGCATCGCTGCCAGCGCATCACCCGAATACATCACCGCCATCGCATTTTCGCCATTAATCATAATATCTTTCGTCTGATCGACAAGATAGGCATAAACCAGCGGATATTGGCGAATCAAATCCTCTTTGGCCTGATTCAGCTCATCCATATTTTTTGAATTCGGCGATGCCCCCGCACGCACTAACCCGATCATCAGAGAATCTCTGGAAGAATCAAGCATGATGATTTGTCGGGCATATTTGGGATTCCATAAGATATCCCACGAAGTAACCGGATCCGACACCAGCTTCTTATTATATAGAATGCCCACGGTCCCCCAAAAATAAGGGACGGAATACTTTTGTTCCGGATCATAGTCCATATGCATAAAACGCGCATCAATATTTTTCAGGTTGGGGATACGTGCTGCATCGATGGGCAGCAGCATCTCCTCCTCCACCATCCGCTGCAACATGTACTCCGAGGGAACAACCACATCGTAGCTGGCGCCGCCCTTCTTGAGCTTGACATACATATCTTCATTGGTCGCGTAATTGGAATAAATGACATCGATGCCGGTTTCCTCTTCAAAACGATCGACAAGTTCCGGATCAATATATTCCCCCCAATTGTAGACATTGACGACCGCCTCATTCTTTTCGGACACCTGTTCCGAACGGCACCCTCCAAGGCTGGGAATCAGCGCCAGCAGCATGGCCATGAGAACGAAGGAACCGGCCCACCTTCTCTTTTCGCCCCTCATCCTTCACTTCCTTCCTCATTGCGTGAGCGCAGATTCATGACCACCAAAAGCAGACACATCGTCACGAACATGAGCGTTGACAGCGCATTCACTTCAGGGTTGATGCCTCGCCTCGCCATGGAATAGACGAGCGTCGAAACGGTCTCCACGCCATTTCCCGTATTGAAGAAAGAAATCACAAAATCATCAATGGACATCGTAAAGCCCATCAAGGCTCCCGACAAAATCCCGCCCTGTAGAAAAGGCAAAATCACATAGCGCATGGTCTGCATCGGCGTAGCGCCCAAATCCATCGCCGCTTCCGGCAATTCATCCGGCATCTGCTGCATGCGCGGAAGAATGGACAGCACCACATAGGGAATCACAAAAGCGATATGCGACAGAAGCACAGAGGTGTACCCCGGCTCCATTCCGATCACGCCAAACAAGACCATGAATCCAATGGCGGTTACGATGTCCGGATTTAAGACGATCACCTGATTGATCAGGAGCATGGCCGTGCGTGAGCGGCGCCGAAAATAGGCGATTCCTATCGTTCCGAAGGTGCCAATCACCGTCCCGACCGCCGTAGCGATCACCGCGATCGATATCGTGTTTTTCAGAGCATTCAAAATTTCATCATTATGGAGCAAGGATTGATACCAGGTCAGCGAAAACCCTTCCCATGCGCCCCGCGTCTGTCCGGCATTAAAAGAAAAAACGATGAGAACCGCAATCGGCGCATACAGAAACAAATAAACCAGCACCAGAAAAAAGCGCCGCAACATCTTAGTCATAAATCACGCCCTCCTCTGCTTCCTCTTCAAGTTCTGCCGCCGTCATAAACGAGCCCTGCGCATGCGTCTCCTTCTCTCGTCCGAAAATCAATGAAACGCCCAGAAAAACCATGAGTAGCATCGCCATGGATGAGCCATAATGCCAATTCCCAGTCACCGTAAATTGCTGTTCGATCACATTTCCAATCAGGTTCGTCTTGTTTCCTCCCAGAAGCGCCGTGATTTCAAAGGTCGAAATGGCCGGAATAAAGACCATGGAAATGCCTGAAGCGATCCCCGGAAGCGATAACGGCAAGGTCACGGAAAAAAACGAGCGCTTCGGGTCTGCGCCGAGATCCGCCGCCGCCTCCAACAAGCTTCGATCCATCTTCTCCAATGAAGTAAAAATTGGAAGAATCATGAAGGGCAAAAAATTATAGACCATCCCCAGCACGACTGCCGTTTCGGTGTAAAGCACATCGACCGGCGCCAATCCCAGCGCCGTCAGCAGCGTGTTCAAAATCCCTTCTCGCGAAAGAATGGTGATCCAGGCGTAGGTGCGCAAAAGAAAGTTCATCCACATCGGAATAATGATCAGCATCAGAAGAATCGGACGATGATGCACTCCGGAATGCGCCATAAAATACGCCATCGGATACCCGATGAGGAAGCAGAGCAATGTGGTGGTCAATGCAATCCGAATCGATCGAAACAGAGTTCTTACCGCATTTCCCGAAAAAAATTGTTGAAAATTGGCCAACGAGAGGCTTCCGTCCGCCGAGGTTAAACCATAATAGAAAATCATCCCCAACGGAATCAGGACAAAGATCAGCGCCCACAGCAAATACGGGCTGCTCCACCCGCGTAAGCGCTTCATGACCGCACCCCCTTCGCGCTCTGATGCATCACGTGAATCAAATCCGGCTCCAACCAAATCCCCACTTCGCTGCCCACATCAAAGGCTCGGGTGCTCTGGCTCTTATAAATCTGTCCATTGACCTCGGCCTCCATCGCATAATGAACGCCCCGGAACATGCAGCTGCGCACCTGCGCCACCAGCATCCCTTCAGAGGCTTCCACCAGCTGCACATCCTCGGGACGAAGAACGACATCCACCGGCTCATCTGGCCGAAAGCCCTGATCGACACAATCAAACACATGCCCGGAAAATTCCACGCGAAAATCGGCGCGCATCACGCCTTCGAAAATATTGGATTCGCCAATGAAATCCGCGACAAAGCGGTTGGCGGGCTCATCATAAATATCTTTGGGAACGCCGGCCTGCTGGATCACGCCGTGGTTCAGCACCACAATCCGATCCGACATCGTCAGCGCCTCCTCCTGATCATGGGTCACAAAAAGAAAGGTGATGCCCAGCTCCTGCTGCATCCGCTTCAATTCGATCTGCATCTCTTTTCGCAGTTTCAGATCCAACGCCCCCAGCGGCTCATCCAGCAGCAGCACCTCCGGCTCATTGACCAGCGCACGGGCAATCGCGATACGCTGCTTCTGTCCGCCGGAAAGTTGATCCACCCGCCGTTTCTCAAAGCCGGACAAGTTGACCAGTTCGAGCAGACGCCCGACTCGGCTGCGAATTTCTGTGCGCCCCATTCCTTTTATGCGTAAACCAAACCCCACATTTTCTTCGACATTCATATGCGGAAACAGCGCATACTGCTGAAACACAGTATTGAATGGACGCAAATGCGGCGGATCGAGGGTGATCTTTCGTCCCTCAAACAACACGTCACCATCATCCGGTGCTTCAAACCCACCGATCAAACGCAAAATCGTTGTCTTTCCGCATCCCGAAGGACCAAGAAGGGTAAGAAATTCATCCTCCTTCACGTCCAGATCAAAATTGGAAAGAACGTTCGTCTGATCAAAGGATTTGGTGATATGGCGCAGCTGAATCTGGTTCAATTTTTTTCCTTTCTTCCGTCGATGCACAACAGTGTGTTCATCCCACTGAACAATAAACGGAGTCCTGAGCGTATCGGTATCCGGCAGTAATAAAAACCGACCATGCCTATTTTAACGGAGTTCTGTTCTTTGCGCTGTTCTTTCGGATTCATTCGCTGATTCCGCCTGGTTCAGAACGGAATCAGCGCCCTGCGCCGGATAAGGTGTTGCAAAATTGATAAATATTTATTTATTCATGCATATTCTCAAAAAAATGCGCTGTTCTTTTTTCGTATTTCGTCAATTCATTAACGTTTTCTTTGTCCGTTTTTGAAAATCATCTTGAATATTCCTTGAAATTTTACGGCTGTATAATAATTAGCTAACGTTTACACGCCTCTATCGGTTTCGTCATATTTATAAATATATATTTTGTCGATATGATATGATTTAGCTTAAGAAAATCTTAAGAATTCATCTGGCCGAAGTGAATTCCCCCTCGGGGCTCTGCCCGCAGAACCCCATGAACCATAGATAGGAGCTATGATGAGTAAAACAAAATACCCCGCCAAAGATCTGGCACTTTTTGTGATTTATGCTCTCTTTGGTATCTTCATGTTCTTCGTTCCGATCACCATTGGCGGAAAAAACACCATTCCCATCGATCATATCGTCAATGCGATCAAAGCGATTCCGAACTATCCCATCGTCTTTGGTACATTCATGGTGCTTTACGGCGTATTTACTGCCATCCGCAAAAAAGAGTGGGAAGGCGGCATTATTAAAGCTATTTTCTTCCTGTTGAAAGTCGTCGCCCTCTTCTTCCTTTTCATGCAGCTGACCGGATGGGGCCCGGAGCGCCTCCACCAAGGTGATATGCTTCCGATGATCTACAATTCGATCATGGTTCCGGTCGCCACGATTGTTCCGATTGGTTCCATCTTCCTGGCCTTCCTCGTTGGATTTGGCCTCATGGAATTCATTGGCGTGTTTATGGAGCCGGTCATGCGTCCGATTTTCAAAACTCCGGGACGCTCTGCCGTTGATGCGGTGGCTTCCTTCGTCGGAAGTTACTCGCTGGCTCTCCTGATCACCAATCGCGTGTATCGTGAAGACGGCTACACCACGAAAGAAGCCGCCATCATTGCAACGGGATTCTCCACGGTTTCCGCCACCTTCATGGTCATCGTGGCAGGGACGCTGGATCTGATGGATCACTGGCTCTTCTACTTCTGGGCCACCCTCATCATCACGTTCGTCGTGACCGCCATCACCGCACATATCTATCCCCTTCGCGGCAAGCCGCAGGAATACTTCTCGGGAAAACCCTATGTGCCTGAACCAAAGAAAAAAGTCACGTTCCGCGCAGCTCTGGATGCCGGTATGGAAGCGTACGCAAAGGCACCGTCTGTTTTCACCGTCATGAAAAACAACTTCTTGGACGGCTTCAAGATGTCCGTCAACATCGCGCCTTCACTGTTGGGCGTCGGTATGGTTGGATTGGTGATCGCAACCTACACCCCGGTCTTCGACATCATCAGCTACATTTTCTATCCCTTCGTGGCGCTTTTCCAGATGCCGAATGCACAGCTGACGGCAAAAGCCCTCTCCCTGAGTATCGCTGAAATGCTGCTTCCAGCTCCCGTCGTTGCCGGTGCGGGCGCCGACTTGATTACCCGGATGCTCGTCGCCATCGTCAGCGTCTCGGAAATTCTGTTCTTCTCCGCATCCATCCCGGTCATGATGGGTACGGATATCCCCATCAAATTCACCGACTATCTGGTGATCTGGGTCGAGCGCGTCATTCTGAGCATCTTGATCACGATCCCCGTTCTGCTGCTCTTCTTCTAATCACACCTCAAGCAGCGTTTTCGGCCTACGGGATCTCCGCATCCTAAACATCAGCCCCTTCCCCGTTTCAAAAGGACAAAATCTGAAACTCGGGAAGGGGCTTTATTTGATTTGGGGTAACAATGAGGCGGATCGGATTGCAAGGTGCATCCGAAAAAACAGAGAAGATTATTCAGGAGGAAACATGGCACGTACTGGATTTAAGATGGGGGATACCCCGCTGAGCTTACTCGGAAACGAATTGCATATTGGCGATCAGGCTCCGGACTTCACGCTGATTCAACAGGATCTTTCGCCCCTCACGCTGGCGGATCTCGGAAACAAGGTGAAAATCATCACCCCGCTTCCTTCTGTTGATACCGGCGTCTGCGAGATTGAAACGATCCGCTTTAATGCAGAGGCTGGAAAACTGGGAGAGGGCGTGGTCGTTTTAACCGCCTCCATGGATCTTCCCTTCGCCCAATCGCGTTTCTGCGCCAATCACGGAATTGAAAATTCCATCGTGGCCTCCGACTACCAAACGCACGCTTTTGCGGAAGCCTACGGCGTTCTCATTGATGAGCTGAAGCTCATGAACCGCTCTGTCTTCGTCTTGGATCAGCAAAACATCATCCGCTATGTCCAATACGTGGAGCAGAATACCGAAGAGCCGAACTATGATCAAGCGCTGGATGTCGCACGCGAACTGATTGGTTAAATCCTTTCATTCCCTCATTTCTCATCTTCTAAATGGTGGATCTCGAGACTGTCGAATGCTTTTTCGATCAGCATCTCGAGATCCAGTTTTTTTTCATCCTTCCGGATCATCTCCAGCGACGGCTTGGTGTTCGGATGCTCCGGAGCAAAAATGGAACAACAATCATCATACGGCTCAATGGAAATCTCATAGGTTCCAATCTCGCGAGCGACATCGATGATCTGCGTTTTATCTGACGCGATAAACGGACGCAAAATGGGATGCTCCGTGGCATCGTTCACGACATGAATCCCTTGAACCGTCTGGGACGCAACCTGCCCCAGACTTTCTCCGGTAATCAGCGCATCATACCCGTCACGCTCCGCAATGCGGTCTGCAATGCGCATCATCATGCGTCTTGAAAGTACCGTCGTGTTGCGGCGGTCACAATTTTGTGCAATCGCGGTATAGGTATCGACGAGGTTGACCATATAGACGCGCATCGGGCCAACATACTTTTCCATCTGCTCCGCCAGCCGCAGCGCTTTGTCCTGTGCTCTCTCGCTGGTAAACGGATAGGAATGAAAATGAACCGCTCCAAGCGATAGCCCGCGGCGTGCCAAGGCAAAGCCGGCCGCGGGGGAATCGATCCCACCAGATAAAAGCACTAGGCCGCGTCCGCCGGATCCTGCCGGAAGACCACCCATGCCTTCATACCGATCCACCGCAACAAAGGCGTCCTCACGAATTTCCACGCGAAGAACGATCTCCGGATGCTTCATTTCCACCCGCAATCCCGGAACATCCTCCAGCATCCATCCTCCGACCCGTGCGGCAAACACGGGAGACGAAACGGGAAAGGATTTATCACTTCGCTTGACCTCCACCTTGAAAGAAATCGGTTCAGCCATCTTCTGTTTTCCCTGAGACCCGGCAAGATCCTGTGCCTTTTTCCGCATCAACTTTGCCGCTGCCTGACGAATGCCTTCTTCATCGCGGGTCACCCGCACGCTCGGCGTCACATAGAGCAAACCAAACACCCGCCGCGCCGCAGCCACCGCACGCGCCACGTCGGATTCGTCCACAACAAAGAAAAGTTTTCCAAATTGTTCAAATTCTTCCTTTACCGGAATGCCCTTTAACGCCTTATGCAAATGGCGACGAGCGGCCGCGATAAAATTCCTTCGATTTTTTCCTTTTAAGATCAACTCTCCATAAGAAACGGAAACCGCCCATTGCGGCTGAACGGATTGACTCATGCACGCCCTCCTGTCAACAGTCGAATTTGCGCCACTGCTTCTTCCAACGCATCAAAGAACGGATTCACATCCTCGAGACGATTTTCCGATCCAAAGGAAAGGCGCAGCGCCCCTTCACGATACGCCTCCGGAAGCCCGATGGCCTGCAACACGCGGCTTGGCTGCCCCAGACTGCAAGCGGATCCCGACGACAGATACATTTCCTTCTGCTCCATAAAGTGCAGAATCACTTCCGCACGAACCCCCGTGAGCGCGAAATTCAGAATATAAGGGCTGACCCCCTGCTCCGGGCTGTTCAGCCGAACCCCCTCCATCCGAAGCGCGCGCTGACGCGCTGCCTCGGAGAGGGAAACAATCTCGGGATTCCAAGTCTTCTTTTGCCGACGTGAGCTCATCTGTTTGAAGGCTTTAGCAAAGCCTAGAATATACGCCACATTTTCCGTCCCTGCGCGCTGCCCGTTTTCCTGCGGGCCTCCGGTGATCAGAGGATAAAACGGTGCCCCCTCTCTTCGGTAAAGCAGACCAATCCCTTTTGGAGCATGCATCTTATGTCCGCTTCCCACATAATAATCGCACCCAATCTGCTCCGGATGCACTTCCATCTTTCCCAACGCCTGCGTCCCATCCACCAAATACATCACTTCCGGATGGCGTTCACGCAAAGCCGCGCCCACTTCTTCCACGGGCATGATCGTCCCCAGTTCGTTGTTCACGTGCATGAGCGCCACCAGAACCGTCTGATCATCCACGGCATCCAGAACGTCTTCCGCGGACACCCGTCCAAAGGCATCCACCGGAACCACATGCAACGTCATCCCTTCCTGTTCCAGCGACCGGGCGGTCTCATAGACGGCGGCATGTTCCACGGCACTCAGAACGAGATTCGCCCCCGCTAAATCATGGGATCGGCTTTTCCGCCGCGCTTTCATCGCTGCACTGCGCAGCACGGCGTTGAGCCCTTCCGAGGCCCCCGAGGTAAAGATCAGCGTGGAGGGATCGACACCTAGCCCTTCCGCCATCTCGGATCGAGCGGCCTTGATCCGCTTCTCCGCCGCAAACCCTTTGCGGTGAAGCGAGGAGGGGTTGCCCCACTCTTCACGCAGCGCATTCATAATGACCGCTTGAACTTCCGGATCCACTGGGGTTGTGGCCGCATTATCAAAATAAATCATGGTTTCCCTTCCCTTATCAATCACATAAAGCACAAATCTCAAGCGCGAATCCGCCCATCCCCTCCAAACCAACTTGCGCTATACTATTTTTGTTTATGAGCGAGCCATCAGCCGCTCCATTTCGTATTGTAGCACAGGAGGTCTTATGCTCCGCGTCCATACTCTTCAAAAAGCACACCCTTCTCTATCCGCATCCAAAAAAGAGATCGTCCTGGATCTGGAAACGAGCGGCTTCTCCCGTGCAACCGACATCGTTTTTCTCGCCGGACTAGGCACGTCCACGCAATCCATCCAGCTTCTGGCAGAGAGTCCCTGCGATGAGCGGGAGCTTCTCATGCAACTCTTTTCCCTTCTGGACCATCAGCATCTCATCACCTATAACGGTGATGGATTTGATCTCCCCTTTCTCCGCGCACGTGCGCAAGTCCATGGCTTATCCGTCCCCTCTTTTTATTCCGACGATCTCTACGCCTTTTTGCGGCCTCGCCGCAGCTTGTTCCGCTTTCCCGATCTCAAGCTCAAAACACTCGAACAGCAGGCTGGATTTTTGCGCACGGATGCCCTCTCAGGCGCTGAGGTTGCCGGCTTATATCTCCGCTTTCTAAAAGAGTCGAATGTAGAGCGGACGCCGCTTCGTCCAGCTTCAGAAGATTGGGAAAAAGACTGGACGTGCCGCCCGCCTCTGTCCCTTCTGATGCTGCACAATCAAGAGGACGTGGAAGGCACCATCGCCCTTCATTCCTCCCTGCGCCAATGGCGACAGAAATTGCGCACGACTCTCCCTCTTGCTGCCGAACTTCAGAGCGTTTCCGTGCAAGGCGATCTCGCTACCGCAACCTATGAAACGGAAGCGGAAGCGGTTCCCCGCATGGATTGGGAGACCAGCTTCGGTCATCTCGTCTGGAACGACCATACACTGATGCTGACGGTTCCTGTTCACCGCATCCCGCGGAAGCAGGAAATCCGGCTCGCTGCCGTCAGCCCTCAAGCTTCAAAAGATCATGCTGAGACCCCTCTTCCGGTTCCCTTTCTCACCCTTCAGGAACCCGGAGGCGGCGTTCCGGCGAACTGGCACACGCTTCTGCAAGAGGTCTGGTCTCTGTGCTAAACGTTTCACCGTTTTCCGCTCCAGAGTCCCCGAAATCGATAGGCTTCGGAGTGGGCAATCTGAAAAGAACGAGGCGAAGAGCTCGAATTCATGGGATAAAAAAATCCTACGCCTTGCGGCGTAGGAAAGTATGGGCCTGAATGGACTTGAACCAACGACCTCACGCTTATCAGGCGTGCGCTCTAACCACCTGAGCTACAGGCCCATACAGGGGCAAGAGGACTCGAACCCCCGACATTCGGTTTTGGAGACCGACGTTCTACCAACTGAACTATGCCCCTATACCCGTCATTGAGGTGCCTCTCGACCAGCACTCAATTGAGTTGACTCAAAGAGTATAACAAAAAGGAACCTCTGATACAAGTCTTCCCTCTCCTTTTTTTGAAAAAAGGAGAAAGGGGCTTCCCGTCCGTCGCGCCCCGCGTCTTACTGATTGTCTTCCAAACGTTCCAATTCCGCGACCACATCGCCCACCGTCCGCAAATGAGCCACGACATCATCATCCATTTCCACCTGGAAATCCTCTTCGATGGTCAGCGCCAGCTCTACCAGATCCAGAGAATCCGCATCAAGATCATTCATGATGTCCGTATCGACGGTGATACGTTCTTCAGGAATTTCCAAACTGGTTGCAATCAAGTGAATCACACGCTCTAAAATGTTCATCATAGCCTCCCTATAGGAATCTACATTCCGATTGTTGCTCCTTCGCCTTGCATCCATCCTTTTCCCATGTCATACTGAAGAATCGCCAGCGCACGAAAGGAATCCACATGAAAGAGCATCTTTATGATCTTGCTGAACAACATTATACGCAAAACCGACAGACAGAAACGGATTTTCTGACCCCAGAAGAATTCTCGTCGCTTCAGCCTCTCTTGCGTTCGGTGGACTATGCCGATCCCCATGTGTTCAGCGAAGAATGGGAACGAAAAGTCATCCATTTCGGATCCGATGCGCCCGATATTGCCGTTCTCAGCATCCGTCCGCATGGCGGCGCTAACGCCGGGCTGCGCCATCCCGACTATCTGGGGGCATTGATTGGAACAGGAATTGAACGCCGCGTGATCGGCGATCTGATCGTTCAGCCGGATGTTTGCTATGCCATCGTAAAAAAGCACATCGCATCATTCCTCGCCAATACACTGCACGAAGTCGGGCGATCACAAGTTCGTATTGAAATTCTGGACGCTCTTCCTGATGAAACGATGCCCCATCCCATTTCAGACGAAGTCATCGTCAGCTCGCTCCGCCTCGACCGCTTTGTCTCCACCGCCTTTCACCTAGGGCGCAATGCCGCACAGGAAGCCATTGAAGCGAGTCAGGTTGCCATCGACGGAGTCATCGAAAAACGCCCCCACCTGCTTCTCAAGCCGGGACAGCGGATCAGCATGCGCCACAAAGGAAAAGTCCAATTTGAGCAGATCCGCCGAGAAACCAAAAGCGGCTCCCTGATCTTATCCGTCGTCCGATTTCAATCATAATCCCTTCGCCGGCACACTTCTAAGATGATCTCAATCAACTCGACGACCTAGGCTTTGCGAGTTTCTGATAGCTTTTCATCAGCAAAGCGACACAAGCGGATTCACTCTGAAAGGCCTCGTCGTTCCGGGTGATTCCATAAGCCTCAAGAACGGCGCGGTCGTTATTCTGATGCGCAGTGCGCAGCTCCGGTGGCATCGTCAGCGGATCATAAAGATCGGCAAGCGACGCATTCGGATAGAGAGCGCGGGCGTCTAAGATGGCCTGGGCGGTCTGTTCGATCTTAGAACGCAGTGCGGGCGCAATCAGTTGCTCTACAGGCATTTCACAATTTTCTGGAGTCACACCCGGCCATGGGAAGTTGTTGTAGACGATATCTTTTGAGTATCGATAATCACTTTTTAGCCTACCTGCAACCGTGCGCATCCAGGCCATATGGACATTGGAGGTCAGAATCCCAAAATGATAGAGAGAGGCATCAGATATTACAAGTGTAGCGTTGCTGGCTACTACATCCCCAGGCAAAAAACCAATGGGAATATAGCTTCGCCTTCCTGAAGATACACACGGAACCATAATAAATGCCCTTCCTACATCCTGTGTCCTCTGTGCAAACAATGTCGGCATATCTGCCATTTTACGCGTGCTGGCGGCTTTGCTGGCAAGGCGCATTTCTCTCACCGCATTCACACGTTTCATAACCGTCGGACTCTGGCGTAAGGCTGTCGGGCTAACACCGTCCAACCACAAGCAATAGCGCTTCTTTTTGTTGATAAATTCTTCCGCTCCCAAGTAGAGATGAATCCATGATTCAGTAATGGGTTCTTTTTTGATGAGATCTTCTTTTTCTTCTTCAGTGAGAATAAATCCTCCGCCATCACGTGGCATATTGCCAAAGCGCATAGGAGGAACTGTGCACAGAGGCGTGCCTTTATTTTCGATAAAAACGTCTGGAGCTTCCATCAGATAGGAGTTGATCTGTGAAACTAACTTCAAGGAATCGCCATCGTAGAGCACTTTCTGCCTGACCGGGTGGCGATCCTCTATCAGATGAAAACCGACAATAACGCAGTGCACGTGCGCTTTTAAGCTCGCTTCGCTGTCCCAACGAAACGTTTTATAGGAAAAAATAAGTTCCAGAGAAAACTGCTTGTACAGATAATTCCAGAAGATCCCTGGCTGTTCTCCTTGAGTGATGCTGTTGGTTGAAACGAGAGCGGCTCGAATATCTGGATTGACACGCATCAGCGCGCAAGTCTTCAGATACCACGCACAGACATAATCGATCTCCCCAGCCCCCTTGACGGATGGGAAAAGTGCGCGTATCTCATCTTTCTGCTCACGTGACATCATCATCCCGCCAACAAACGGCGGATTGCCCATGATATAATCCAGCCGATCTTTCGACACCACCTCTTCCCAGTTCATACGCAGGGCATTGCCCTCCACGATATTCGCGTTCGTCTTCAGAGGCAGGAAGTCCAGATTCTGGTAAATGACAGCTTCTGTTTCCTTCATCATCTGGCTCTCTGCGATCCAAAGCGCCGTTTTAGCAACCGTGACAGCAAAGTCATTGATCTCAATACCATGAAATTGCGCAATCGATACGCGAATCGGATCGATTGCTTTACCCATCATCATCTGGTTATTGTAAAGTAAGCCCAGTACGCGGTTCTCCAAGCGGCGCAAACTGAGATACGTCTCCGTAAGAAAGTTACCGCTTCCGGCCGCCGGATCTAAAAATTCCAGTGAAGCCAGCCTTTTCTGAAACTCCTTGAGTTTTGTGTTACGCGTTTTGAGCACCGGAATCTCTTTAATTGCTTCAAACTCGTCGTGAAGGTCGTTTAGAAATAGCGGATCGATGACCTTATGAATGTTCTCAATGCTGGTATAGTGCATCCCTCCAGCGCGGCGTGTTTCAGGGTTCAGGGTGCTTTCAAAGACGGCACCGAAGATGGTCGGGCTGATCTCATTCCAATCAAACTCGGCGCTCTCTTTGTTGAGAATAATGTCGATGATTTCCTCGTTCATTCTCGGAATTTCAATGTCTTCCCGAGAAAAAAGACCGCCATTGACGTAAGGAAAAGCCGCGAGGTCATCGTCCAAATAGGGATCGCGCTCTTCCGGCTTCTGGTCGAGGACGAGAAAAAGGTCAATCAGCGCTTTGCGGAAGACACTGGGGTTATTCTGGAACTGCGCAAGATAATCGTGAAACATGGCGTGTTTGCCAAAAAGACCAGCATCTTCGGCATAGAAGCAAAAGACCAAGCGCACGGAAAGGACGTTCAGATCTTTCTGTGTCTTCTCGTCGTCCGGATTCTTGTATTGCTTCATAAGCGCATTATAAAGCACACCAACGAGATCGCCGGCTTTTAAGGAAATGTCCATCTCCTTCTTGATGTGTTCATCGCCGGTATCCACCAAAAAGTTCAGACGATAATAGTCCTTTTCCAGATCTTTCAGATAGACGATCTCTGGTTCCCCTCCGGGCTTTTCCATGTCATAGATGTGAAACTCAGCAAAGTTGCAAGCGATAATCCAGCGTGGACGCTGTGAGTAAGGAATCTCCGAAGCATAACGCTTAGCCTGCTGAAAAGGCGTGAGGAGCAAGCCATCAGACTGGCGGATAGCGCGTTTAAGATCTTTATTCAAGCTCTTCTGTTCAATGAGAACTTTTGTGGAAGGGATGTGCGCGTCAATAAAGTTTGTTTTCCTTTTCGTCGTGCACGCTTTTCCATTCAAATCTTCCGTAAATATTTCTGACTTGGACTGTTCTTCAAAAACCACAAAATTGGTCGGCTGTTCCACGCCATACACGGTCTGCAACAGCTCCAACCAGAAAGACTGGCTTTCTCCCTTTTCATAGCCGCGGGGGGGGGGGGGGGGGGGGGGGGGGGGGGGGGGGGGGGGGGGGGGGGGGGGGGGGGGGGGGGGGGGGGGGGGGGGGGGGGGGGGGGGG
>JAEXBN010000019.1 GCA_023394045.1 Bacillota bacterium
TCTTTGATAAACCACTGCTCAATCGTCACATCCAAACCGGATTGTCCCAACATTGGAATTTCAATCTGAACCATCGTTTCCTCCTCCAAGTTCATGATTTCCGCTAGCGAAACCTTTTCACCTCGTATTATAAAAAAGCTTCAATTGCTGTTCATCCCACCTTTATCATCACTGGAGAACGATTTTTATCATCCCTAAAATCTTCTTTCTCATCCTTTTCTCATCCTTTTTCCGACTTCGCTTCAAAAAATAAACATCCATTCAAAATAAAGATGACAAATTCATCATCAATGCGCGGTTTAGAAAACGTTATTTTATGATCAATCTTTCTGGATCTTCCATTCTAATCGTGGCTGGGCATATCAGATGAGAGCTTACCGTCAAACGCTAAAGAGCAGTCATATCTTTCAGAGTATGTCCCGCAAGGGAAATGGCTACGATAACGCTCCGATTGAGTACAGAGAATATATGCTCGCTGCATAGAAAAACTCCAGCGATTTCTCGCTGGAGTAAAAGTCTAACTTTTGGGGATCACCTCAGATTGCGACCGGTTCTTTTTTTACATTTGATCATAAATATGATGCATCCAAGTCCTCCACTATTTAAACTTTTTCTGATAAATAGTTCGATCTTCTCCGCCTAATAGGGAGCGTACTTTTTTCAGAGTTAAGCCTTCCGCACTTTGTGCTATATCGATATGATAGCCCTGTCGATAATGCCATATATTAAGCCATGCTTTTCCAATGGAGCCATTTTCCAAATAGTCAATTGTGCCATGCGCTTCGTATTCTGAGAGAAAATAGATTGAATTTCCTTCATGTATTTCTTTCGAGGGAAGTTCCTGTGTAGCAAAGTATATTGTTTGTTGATATTTTGATTTCTTTCCACTGGGTGTAGTGGGATGACTGCTCAAATACGTAGATGACGAGGGTTCATTTCTATGCTCACGGAATAGAATTAAATCTGTCTTAACCTCAAATACGGACTTCTTCGGTAATCGCTTAATAAACATAGCCAACAGTCTATTAATCACATGTAAGTCCTGTTTTAACCAGACTTGTTCATCTGATGAAATCATAGAAATCTTCATTCCATTTTCTTCGAATGGGTCAGAGATGGAAAAAAGAGGATGATCTATTTCAGGCTTTATAGCGATGAACGGTTCGTCCTGAGACTCGCGTTTTGATTTTTCCGAGCTTATTTTGCTGGGCGAGTGCGCTTCAAGTACGTGGTTGTATTTGGAAAGAATGGCTTGTCCTTTTTCTGTTGCGTGATCTTCAAAAAGTAAATCTTTATCCATTAAGAGCGTCTTTGAGTCAGACGGATCAATCCCATATCGATATTCAAAATACACGGGATAATCTTTCTTTCCCTTAAAGTGGTCAATCCAATAAAGTAGATACACCTCACCCGGTAATAAGCCATCTGGATTTCTTTCCATCATTTCTCGTTGTACCAACATGTTAGGAAACGTGGTAATCATATCTATCCAATTTATGTCTTGCTTTCGTGCTGGAGACACAAAAGGAATTTCTGAGAAATCCGAATAGTACTGCTTCTGGATTTTTTTAGCATACGCATCCGAAGAATAATCTTGCCGCTTTTGAGTAGGCGTATTTTTTTTACCAAACAGCTTATCTAAAAAGCCCATTTAATCACCTCCATGGCTATGTAAAATGCGTACCCCAGAATCTCCGTGAGTACCCCTACGCAACGAAACCGTTAAATTGTATGTAAGCGCTGGAGTTGTTTTCAATAAAGGTCCCTTTTTGTATGGTTATCTTCTGAGCTCAGACACAATTTAATTTACACTCTCGAATCGGAAGATACCTACACCTGTGTGTTCAATGGGTTAAAAGAGCGGGGTCTTAGTACACCAAAACTCATTGTCTCAGATGCACATAAAGGTATTGTTGCGGCTATTCGCAAGGTTTTACCGGCGTTTCCTGGCAGCGCTTCAAAGTGCACTTTATACGCAATATCCTGGCTCATGTACCACAGCGCAGTAAGAAAGAGTTTGCCGCTAAACTCAAAGAAATCTGGCTGGCACTCAATGAGGCGCTTGCGAAATTACGTGCCAAACAACTCATGGCGAAGTATCAAGATCGCTTTCCAAAAGCAATTGATTGCCTTGAAGGGGGGCTGGATGACTCGCTGTCGTTCTACCAGTTTCCAAGCATTGATGCCAGAAAGATCGCTTCCACAAACATGATTGAGCGGCTGAACAAAGAGATTCGCCGTCGGACGAAAATGGTGGGAATTTTCCCCACAGAGGATTCCTATATATGTCTGGTGACGACCGATCTGATGGAGTATTCCGAAGACTGGTCGACATCCAACGTCTACATCAAGCAGCCTGCCATTCAGGAAATGCTGGGGATGGCTGCATGATGCGATCAACAGAAGCACTTTTGCGAACATTTATTGACACTAGCGCTCAAAGTATTTCTCCCGAATATTATATTATTTTCGGAAAATTTGATTCTTTTATTAACTTTATTTGTTTACTTTCCAATGTCCATCTTTAGCACTGCCTGTATACTCGATTGTTTTTTCATCTGTGAGAACTTTTAAATCTCTTTTTATAGTTCTATCGGTTACATTAAAGTGTTTAGATAAATCATAGGCAGTTGTTTTAGGATTATTCTTTATTATTTCAAGAATTTTATCACGCCTATCACTTGGCTTTAATTTTTGACCGTCGTTTTGTTCCTCACTTTGGGTGACATTTTGAGTGACATTTTGAGTGACATTTTGGGTGTCATAATTTAAATTCTTTAGAATTGTAGTAAAAGAAGACTCTGTTGACTTAAACTCTGGTGTTAACTCTTCTTTATAATTTTCTTCTGCTTCATAAGCTTCTATGATTTTTCTAAGTCCAGATCCGCGTCTTTCCATAAAATCCATTCTTGCAAATACATCTGCTATGATTGGGTTTCTTCTTGTGGAAGATACATTTAACGGATTGAGGTCTTGGACAAAAGTTCCATCATACATACCCCCAGGAGAATATATTTCTAACCTGTCGTCATAGATATCTACATGGACTTCACTGCCAATTACTGAATAATCTCTGTGGATTAGGGCATTTACTAAGGCTTCTTGTACTGCTCTTTCGGGATATTCTGGATATTCTATTCTATATACTGGGCCTTTCTTCCACATCTTTTTGGTGTTTCTTTTTACAAAGTTCAAACTTGCTTTTAAAAGATAAATTATATTACCTTCAAATTCGGCATCATCTAAGGCATCTATTCTTCCGTTTGCCTTTGTAAGTCCATTCCACCTCGTGCAAAATACTCTTGATTGATAAACTTGATAGTCATCTGCAAAGAGTGCCCCTGCTATAGTTAGATTTCCCTCATCATTTACAAGTCCAAAGGATTTTAAATCTTTATCTTCAAATTCTTTTTCTGTCCTCTTTTTATATTCTATGCTAAGTTCTTTAAAAGTTAAATTTTCTAATCTTTTCTTAGATTCTAATGCGTCGTAACTTATATGTTCTCCCTTTAATGATAGATTAAATAAGTCTATTCTATTGGCAGAGACACTTTGATTTCCAACTCTTTTGTAGGCTGTTCTCGTTCCGCCATCTACTACAAAGTATGGAGTATTTTTTTCCAGCAAATACACTTAAAATCAATATAACTTTTCCATCAATTTCCTTTATTTCCATATCAAATTCTGGATTTGGATCCATTTTAGTTTTTATGATTTCAGAAATATTTTCGGAAGTCTCTTGATAATCGCTAAGTCCAATAATTGTATTATCTTCTTTAACTCCAAATATTAATTTCCCATCTTGACCATTTGCAAAGGCTGATACGGATTTTAACCAAGACTTTGGTTTGTTCCTTTCTAATTTTTCTTTTTTGTCATATAGATTTGTTTCTCCAAGATAGTCTTTTAAATTCAAAGTATCCCTCCTCTCCGACAAATATTTTATTTAATGATACCATATTTTTGTATTGTTTATTCGATGATAGGAGAGTGTAAATTAAATTGTATCTGAGCCTAGAAGATAGATTATTCAAAACACCCCGTGCGTTAAATTCATGCCCACCATAAAGAATCCCTAACCTCATTGAGACGCACTACAATCCCTTATTTTTATATAATAGCACGAAGGCTGTGCGAAAACGGGGCTCCATCGTTTCCCGCCGTGCTCATGTGGAAAGGCAGGTGATTCATTCATGGCTAAAGTCAGTACAAAGATCAACCTTGATCCGGTTCTTAAGAAAGAGTCTCCTCAGCGCGATGTACCGAACGATGAAACCATTGCGGCGCTTGATGAGTATGACGAGATGAAAGCAAATCCTGAAAACTACAAGCGTTACGATTCTTTTTCGGATGCACTCAACGAAGCAAAGCCGCCCAGCGAGTGAGCGGCTTTGCTACATGTTGAGTAAATCAGAGTGAGAGCCTGTATCCACCAAGGTCAAGGTTTAATCCCCGTTTTTTCATGAGCTTGTAGCTTTTCTGATAAGCGGATGTGAACTTGACGGTAAGCATTTATGCTTCGAGCGCTTTTCTAATGTCAGCCATATTCGTATAACCCGGAACATTAGGATCACGGGAAATACGTTCTGCTTCAGTCATTGCCTCAATCAATTCCTTGGAATACTTAGGAACTTCGACCGCAAGCTGTGGTCTGATGACCTGACGATCTGTTGATTCGGGGTGTCCTTGTTCCTTTACGATACACTCCTTTTCCACGATACACTCCTTTTCCACGACCTGCTTTTATTCCGCATGACCGGAAGCGGGATGCTTTTCAATGTAGCTGCCTATTCGCAGCGGGAAAATTGCTATATCAATCATGTCGGTTCTCCATTATTCTTTTTTGTCCTCCTAGCTATCCCAGCGACGCTACCGCCACGCCACGCTCCTGCCATTCGTCGGTTAATTCCTTGCGAACTTGGATTGCCTGTAAGCGTTGGTTAATCCATCGCGGGTGTAGCCCTTTTTCAGATAGGTTTCTAATGCCCGTTCAATCGTGATTTCCGGGTCTAAGGTTTCTTCGATACGCTCTTTGCCGACCTCTGCCAGCCATTGTTTCAAAGGTTCTGCTTTGGGGGAGGGAATAGACTGGATAATACGGAAAATGCCCTTTAAGTCTGCGGCGTTAGTGCGGTAGCGCTTCCCATCCGCAGCGGTCATCGCAGTTAGGGTACAAATTGTACCCCACCTTGCATGAAGCTCCGGGTCACGGGCGCGCATTTTCTTTATGTACTGTTTCGGGTCTGCGCTGTCCGTGAGGACAGCGACAATATCAGTCACGGAGAAATACCATTCCTCTTTTTCGTCGTCCCATACTCCCCGCATTTTTACCATTTTTTCAGCTTTTACAGCTCTGTCTTCTTAGCTTTCAAGACATATGTTACGCTTTCCGAGCAAGGCGCTTCTGAACCATGCTTTTTCGCTGCTTGACGATTGGAGCATCGTCCGGAGGACAGAGCCTCTCGCACATGCGTTTCCTGTCGTTGTCTTTGAGTCAATATCATCATTCCTTTCTAATTTTACACGAAGGTGTGACATTATCGCTGACCGACAACAAAACGGAACTCACATCGATTCTTTTTTCGCGTCTTTTACAATTTCCAGTTGGCTGCCCGTTCTCTGGCCTGGATGAATGCGGAGTAAATTCCTTCTTGGCTCACCAAATCCTGATGTTTCCCTTCTTGCACCAACCGGCCATCATCAATCACGAGGATCTGATCTGCTTTTCTCACCGTTGAAAGCCGGTGGGCGATCGAGATCACGGTGTGTCCTTTCGATAATTCTTCGATCGCTGCGAGAATCTCGGCTTCATTTTCAGGATCCACGGAGCTGGTCGCTTCATCTAGAAGAATAATCGGCGCATTTTTAAGGAGGGCGCGGGCAATGGAAATGCGTTGCTTTTCCCCTCCGGAAAGAGAGCTGCCTCCCTCGCCGACCATCGTGTCGTACCCGTCGGGAAGCTCCATAATAAAGTGATGGCAGCGCGCTTTTTTGGCTGCTTCCACGACTTCTTCATGGCTGGCCTGAGGATTGGCAAAACGGATATTGTTTTCGATCGTATCCCGGAACAGATAAACATCCTGAAAAACAAGGGAAAGATTTTTCAGTAAGGTTCTCACTTGATACTCTCGTACATCCTTTCCGCCCAATCGGATTTCTCCGCGATCGACATCATAGAAGCGCGCGATCAAACTGATGATGGTCGTTTTTCCGGATCCGGACGGTCCGACGATCGCCGTCTTGGAACCTTGTGGAATCGTAAAGGAAAGATCTTTAAGGACGGGATTTCTTTTGTCGTAGCTAAAACTCACCTGATCAAAGACGATCTCTTGGCTTTCGACGACTTCCAACGTCCCGTCGCTGATCTGGGGAATATCTAATACCTCATCCAAATATTGCATGTTCGCGGGATTTTTAACCAGTAAAACGGCCGCATTTTCCAGCGGCTTCAGCCCTCCAAAAATCATAAATCCCGCAGCGGACACCGTGAGCGCTTGTGGAAGTAAAACCTCCCCTTTCGTATAAAGATAGCAAGAAAACAGCGTCACCAGCAGACTCGACAGGTTGATCAGGGTCGAAAAAATTCTCGAACAAATCGTAAAGACCATCTCAAAGTGCACCTGAGAACGGCGAAGCTCCTCCGACGCATCCTTTAACCTCGAATGAATTTCTTCCACCATGCCCTCATCCGTAAAAGGAAAACTGCGGAGCACAGGAATTCCACTAATCCCATCCACCAGCGCATCGCCTAGCTGAGTAATGGCCGCATGCTCACATGCCACCTCTCTCTTGGACTGATGGATCATAAAAAAGACGCAGAGCCAAATCAGAATTAAACAAAGGAACGTTAAAATGCCAACTTGAGGATTGACGCCAAACATCCCAATGAAGAGGAAAAAGGAGGTGGAAAGACCCGAAACCGCAAAATCGATGCTCATGGCGGAGTAGTTTTCAAGGCTTTTCATCACATTGGTAAACGCCGCCATAATTCTCGACAAGCTTTGTTCGGCGAAATATCCCATCGGCGCATTTTTCAGCTTTTCTCCAACGGCAAGCCGATAATCCTTGAAAATTCCAAAGAAAACGCCATCGCTCAGGCCATTTTTTGCCCATCCGGTCAAAAAATTGAAAACAAAAGAGGCAAAAAGCACGCCGAAAATTGTCCAAATCCGTTCATGGTTCATTTGATTCATCCAACCAAAGGCAAGGAAGAGTGCAAAAAATCCAAACAAGATCGACGCTTGCTGGAGAAAAATCATGAACATCCCCATTTTCAGACGATTTTTATATTGCCCGGCTAATTTGAGTGATAATTTGATAAACTGCATTTTTGCTCCTCCCCCAAATATTGCTTCCAAAGGCTTGCGTAGAGCGGAACGTTCATCAACTCATCATGTTTTCCCTTCGCGATGATTCGCCCTTGATCCATTAAAATAATTTGGTGCGCCTGTTTGATCGTGTTGAGCCGATGCGCCACGATCACAAGATTTTTCCCTTTGACGAGATGAGAGATGGCTTCTTGAATGAGCGCCTCATTTTCCGGATCCGCATAAGCCGTCGCTTCATCCAAAAGAATGGTGGAAGCAGGCTTCAAAATCGCTCTGGCCAACGTGATCCGCTGGCGTTCGCCGCCCGACATGGCACCGCCGGCTTCTCCCGCTTTCGTCTCATATCCATCAGGAAGCGCCAGAATAAAATCATGACAATGCGCCGCCGCCTTGGCAGCTGCAATGATTTCCTCTTCCGTTGCATCGGGCTTTCCCAGCCGGATGTTGTCCCGGATACTGACATCAAAAAGGAAATTATCTTGCGAAACGAAAGAAATTTCTTCCGCCAGCTGCTGAAAAGAAATGCTCCGGGTATCCACTCCGCCAATCGAAATGGTTCCCGATGATTGATCCCAAAAGCCTGCCAAAAGCTTGACCACGGTGGATTTTCCGCCGCCGGAGGGACCCACAAGCGCCGTCACTTCTCCGGGCTTGGTTTCAAAGGAGATCTGATGCAAGACCTCCGTCCCATCATGATAAGAAAAACTGACCTCGTTCAATTGGATGCCCTGGCTCCGATCGAGCTCCACCCGCGTGTCGGCATCCGGGCGCTTTTGAACAGGCATATCCAGCAATTCTTGGATGGACACCCAGGTATTGGAGGCCGTCTGAAAAAGCTCAAAACTCATCATGAGGGTAAACGCCTGCGGCAAAATGGAAATCGGAAGAACAAAGGCTAAAAGCATGGTTTCGATGCCGATCTGTCCCGTTCCATATAAGTAGAAAGCCAACGGCATGCTCACGATCTGCGGGGTCATGATCGCCGCCATCATCAGCGCTTTGCCAAACCAGCTTTGCTTCCACCATTTCATCGTGGAAAAATGATAAAATTTCACCGCGTCGGCAAATTTACCATACGATGCGTTGTCCTGTGCAAACGCCTTGATCACGGGGATTCCGCGAACGTATTCCGCGCTTCGGTCGGCAACATTGGCATAGCTCGAAAGCCATACGACCATTCGGCTGCGGTATTTATACATCATCGCCGCCATGCCAATAAAAGCGACGGGAAGCGGGGTAAAGACGGATAAACCAACCCGCCAGTCTAAGAAAAATAAAATGAGGATACAAAGGATGGGATGTAAAAGTCTGCTGGGCAGTTCCGGCATCAGATGGGCGACCCAGTCTTCCATGTCGGCCACGCGATCCATGAGGATGACTTTAATCTTCCCTACCGGATGATCCACAAAATATCCCATCGGAATCACTTTTAATTTTTCAAACAACGTCTGCCTCAATTTTGCAAGAATCGAAAAGGAGGTTTGATGGGAGAGGGTGGTGCTGACTCCGGTAAAGATCAGATACAGCAGCAAGGAGCCCATCGCCAAAAAAGCATCGTTCAAAAGGGAAGCAAATTCAACGGGGTGGCCGCTGGCGCGACGAATCAACCACCCTGCAGCGTAAGCGCTGAAAAAATAGGAAGCAAAACTAAAAAGTTCTCCCACGCAAGCAAGCGCGATCGAAAGACGCATCCTTCCCTTACATTCAGGAGCCACGCTCATGAGCGCTTTGTTGAGCCCCCCAACGCTCATTTTCTCTTGTTTCTCACTTTGTTCCACATCACGTTCGATGCGCTGCATAATTTCATCAGGGACGTCCAAATGCAGACTCTCAATTTCTTTCATTAACTGTTCATTCTGTTTTGAATGTTTGCGATCGACCGCACGATCGTGCACGGTCTCTGAATATGTTTTCTTTTGCATAAAATGAATTTCCTATCGTTATCGTTCTCTATCGTTCCATTTTTTATCGTGATAAAATGAGCCTCTCGAAGTTAGCTTTAGCTAACTTAAGGGCGAAAAGGAAGGGTCTTCACGTGAAACATAAAATAGTACACATGCGCCAGCCAAACGAGAGCGAGAATCATGCACGGCGCCCAGATCGCTTTTCGCGCCATCATAAAGATGCCAAATCCCATAAGAAGCGTGACCATCGCCATGATGCTGACCTTCATCTTCATCAATAAAACCCCTATGTAAAATCATGAGGCTCTTATATAAGACGATCGGTCAACCGATCAAGCGCCGATCAAACATCCTTCCTCATCCTCATTTCCTCTCCACAAGCATCGCGCTTCCCCGCTCATTGCCTGCGATGACTTTTATACTTATTGCTTTTATTTCCTCTAGCTATATTGATTTTGTTTTCTTTCGTTGTATCGCTTTTATCCCTTTAGGGATCTTGCTGTTGCTTCCTTAAGTTGTATTGCGTTGTCTCCTTAAGTTATCTGGCTGTTGTCGCCTTAAGTTATCTTGCTGTTGCTTCCTTAAGTTAGCCATAAATAACTACTATGGTGTTGATTGTAGAAGAATCCACTGGCTTTTGCAAGAGAAAAAGCGCGTGCTGCGCGGGGGATGTGCTTCACTGTGCCCTCATAAAAGGCGATCGCCCACGGATTTCCGTGGGCAAATGAGAGGAAATGTTTTGTTGCCTACACCCCCGTAGGCACATCCTTTTTTCATCGATTTACCTACGCTTTTTGTAGGCTCATGTCCCGTCATGGGCATTAGCCTACGAAAATCCGTAGGCAAAATCATCTCATCATGCTTGTGCCTACAAAACCGTAGGCAACGAAGAGTGATTCGCTTCAGCCTACGATTTTGCGTAGGCTGAGGCGCGATTTTATCGATTGCCAACGTCGTGTGGGCACTCTACAATTTGACGCACATTGCCTACTTGCCCCGTCCTGACGCGCATTGCCTACACGCCCCGTCCTGACGCGCATTGCCTACTTGCCTCGTCCTGACGCGCATTGCCTACACGCCTCGTCCTGACGCGCATTGCCTACACGCCTCGTCTTGACGCGCATGGCCTACGCGCCCCGTCCTAACGCGCATGGCCTACACGCCTCGTCCTGACGCACATTGCCTACACGCCCCGTCCTGACGCGCATTGCCTACACACCTCGTCCCGTCATGCCACACATTCCCCGCATCATCGTTCCACGTCGGATCATGGTTCAAAACCAAGCGATATCACGAGCCGAATGGAAGGCGCATGTATATTTAAGGCCACAGCAGCCACGATACAAGTTTAATGAAGATCAAAGAGCTTCTCCAGCTGCGCCTCAAGCGTCCCGTTTTTCGCATACTCCAACGTATCGCACCGCTTGATGTTGTGCTTATCGATGTGAATTTCATCACTGAACCCGAGGATGTAGCGAAGACAGATCCGGTAAATGATCTCGGTCGGTGCGCAGCCGTAGACCTGATGAGCAAAAATATGATTCAGCCGCTCGGCACTGTCCGGGTAGAGTGCCCGCATCCGCTTGCTCCGATACAGGCGAGTCACGATTTCGGTCAGGTACATGCCCGACTTCATATAAAGGTCAGCGAAGGTATTGTTCGGTTCATCAAAACAGCCGGGATTTTCCTGTTCCAATCGGTCGGCCATCTCTTTCACCACACGTCTCGGCGTGAAAATCTGATTCGTGCGCTGTGGCGGAATATAGTCAAAAATATCGCCCGTCGTGTTTTCATCAAAATAGTTGGAAAGGTCGCGGCAGCGTTTCATGAACTCCACAACAGCATCATTGAACACCACCTCATCAAACAGATGTCCGTCGAAATGTTTCGTCTCGCCATCCTCCGCCGTGTAGTCGCCCCCGTCCCGCAGGAAGCGGAAGTTGTCGAGCGTCACGCCTTTCCCATTTTGCGGGTTGACGGTGACTTCCCAGAACACATCCGCCGGAACGAGGGAATCGAAATTCGCCAGCGTCGTGTTCTCATCGCCGTAAGCCATCAGGAACGCCGGAATCGTACGGGAGAACCCGCGCAAATGATCGCGGATGCTGCCTTCAATCGAATCCTTTTCTCTGTTTTTCTTTTCGGTTTCAACCGTTTCAACGATGGTTTCCGCAGCTGCCTTTATAATTTCCTGATCATGGAGCGTCTGCTGAATGCTTTTCACCATGGACTGGTATCCCTGTTGGGAGCGCTGCGCATAGTCCTCATCAATTTTACTGATGTCCGCCGTGGGCGCTCCTGACTCCTGCGCCTCGGAAATTTTATCGTCGCGCTCCGTCCTCAGCTGATGATCCCGGATGGTGTAGTCGCCATACTCCCGGTTCACCACATTATCCGTGAGTTCCTGAATCTTGCGCTCCAGATGATTCTGCGTGGACTTTTTCAAGTCGCCTCCGTACTGCTGGCATGCGGTTTCCATCAGCTTGGACGCGATCGGCTTGGCGAAGGTCTCACGCAGCATCCCCAGCTCATCCTTCTTCGGATTCGGATTCTTCTGATGTTCTTCGGTCACTTCCTGCACCTGTTGAACCAACGCCTCGTCAATCGCCCTGTACACCTTATCGCCGAACAGATCGCTCGCCGTTCCGATCACCTGCTCCTGCGGAATCTCCACCTCTCCATTTTCATTCAGATTCAATGCGCCCGCGGTCTCCTCATCCACGCCAACCGGCGCAAGGCTCTTCGGCTCCTCGATGGCCTGCATATTGTTAATCATGTCGATCACTTCCTTCGGCGCACCAAAAATACCAGAGATGTTCACAAACAGGAAATTCGACATGAAACCACGCTCTACGACTTCCTTCGCGTGGATGTGGCGCGGAATCGTCAGAACCTTCTCCGCGTCCAGCTCAACCATCGCGCCGTTTTCATCCTCGCCATACACGGGAAAGAAATTCAACAACTCACGGACATGAGTCGTTCTCTGATCGGTGTCCCCCTTGTCGCCGGAGGTTTCCGGGATCAAATCATTGGCAAACTGCTCAAAAATCGTCAGCGTCCGGGCGGGATCAAAATCAAACACATACGCATCCGTTTTTCGGTAGGAATTTCCACTCGAATCCTGGAAGAGACACGGATTCTGCGCACGGAACGCCGCCTGCATGTAAAGTGCGGGACTCGCCATATTGGACAGCATCAGCACCGCCGTCCATTCCGGAATGGTGATGCCCGTCGTCAGCTGTCCGACAGACAGCGTGATCGTCTTGTCATACTCTTTAATCGCTTTTGTGACCTTATCGAACGACTTCTCGTTCTCATCATCATCGTCCAGCTTTCCGTCGCCGGCAGCGAGCACGATCGCATAATCTTGGAACACCGGATGCAGCCGGAGCTTCTTCGCCAACGCCTTAGCGCTCGCCACACGATTCAAGAGCCAGAAGGTATACTTCAGTTCCTCCCGCAGTTCCGGCGTGGAGAACGGAAACTTATCCTGGCGGGTCAGCGCATCCAAAAACGCATCCACGTCCGCATCATGCACAAACTTTTCGGACTCATTCGTCGCAAAGAACTCATTCAAATCAAACGCGTATTCCTCTGCATCATGATCCGCAAGATCAATCCCGTGGCTGATTTTGTCGCGAACCATGTCGGACATCTGGTAGGTGAAAAGGGATAGCCTTGGTAGATGGGCATAAGGATTTTCAATCTCGCTGGATACATCCCAGTCGCGCTTCCTTTTCTGCTCATCAGCATACGTCCAATTGTAGATCGCCTCTTCCGGGAACTTATCATTCGCCAGCGCCTTAAACGGCGTACCGGACAGGTGCAGCGTCCACTGGTGGCGGATATGCTGAAACGCGGTATCCGTCTTGTACGTATCCACCCCCTCATGCGCCTCATCCACGATCATCATGTCCCAGTTGATGCCCTTCTCCGACTCCAGCTCCGACAGCTTGTCATGCTGCCCGCCGAAATAGATCGAGCCTTTCAGATCCTGCAACGAAACAAACTCAATACATCCCTTGATTTTCTCATCTCCCTCGCGCGAAAGATGCTCCAAATACTTCTCGCGGGAAAGTACATATTTTTCCTTTCGAATTCCCTCCACATTGCTGACAAACAGATACCCCGACTGCGGGCCGAAGAAGGTTGCATAATCCGCATACCAAGAATGCGCGATCGCCGGACGGTTGGTGACGATCAGAATATTTTTCACACCAAGTTTCATGCACAGATCATACGCCGAAAGCGTCTTTCCGAAACGCGGCTTCGCATTCCACAGAAACTCTCCACTGCTATGGCTCTCGAAATACCGCTTGGTTCGCTCCACCGCTTCCGCCTGCTCATCACGCAGCTGATACGAGCTCACCGCGACCTCATCGGCAATCACCCCGTGATTTTTGATAAACTCATCAAAATCATGCTCGGCTTCTTCCGGGCTGATTTTAAACCATTCATTCCCATCCCCCTTCTCCTCCCTCGGCCTACGCTGAATGCCAAGCTTTTCCAAATAGGCATGGAACTGGTGATCCTTAAAGGCGCCAAAAGGCTTCGTCGAGTACCGCGCCTCGCGCGTCCACCATGTTTTATGCGCAACACGTGCTGTCCCCGTCTGCTCTTTGATCCGACTTTCCACGTCCTCCCGCTCGGTAAAGCCGATCTTCGTCCAGCCGTCACTATCCGAATCGCTAGGCGTGGTGTAGGCGTAACACTGCGGCGTGACCTTTGTCGTGGTTTTAATCTTGATCGCTGCCATCACGCCATCTCCTTCACGTGCGATTCGATAAACTCCACTTCCTTTTCATCCAGCCCGTATTTGCGGTAAAGCTGCAAGTCAATGTCATGGACGGACTTTGACCAGTCGATGTCGGAATTGGGGGTGAAGTCTTGGAGGGGGATCAGCTTCCAAACGCCTCGGTCATTATCCTGAGTCACTTTCAGAACCCCCAATAGCGCACGTGCAAATTTACTCTTAACATATTTCAACATAGCATTTGCTTCAAATTCTGTATCAAAAGAACCTATACCAATAAAGGATTGTGTATAGCCGATTAACGGCGTAGACAGTACTTCGCCAAGAGCACCGGATCCATTTGCCCGTGGAACTAACGCTTTCCACTTCATCAGATTCTCATGAGACATGTCTACGTACTGACGAGGGATGTATTTCCAGACGCGTTTATTCTTCTGAATACCGAGAATTTTGAGATCGTCATCATGTTCCTTTTCATCGGTGAAAAAAGACACCTTATCAAAAATATTGTTTCTGAAACGACGGTCTTTCCCTTTTGAACCGAGAATGTCTTGATATTCAGGGTGGTCTGAATAAAGCACCTCGAGGTTAAAGCGCACTTGTGTATAAATCATCGCCGAAAGGCTTCTTTCTTCATTCTCTGCCCGAGCTTTCTTGACGATTCCGTTCAATTCAGGAAAAGCCGTAAAGGTTCCGATTTTTCCGTAGTCTTTATCCTGATCTCGATAGGTGATTGCCACGCCCCCTTTAATATCCGTATTCGGGAACACATCCGAGCTATTCGCTTCATACTCCAAAACCTTAAAGTGCTCGTCATTCAACATTTTTTCATTCCATGCCTTTGGCGTGCTCCCTGCATTAAAGAGAAATCGAGCGGGATGAATCAGCTCCACCTTTTCCGCAACATCGTATGCGGCATCCATAAAATCGTTGTAAACAGGTTTGGCAAAGTTTCCATTGTCTCCTGAGTTTTCAAAATCCTCATTATATGGCGGATTCCCGATCACAAAATGAAACAGTTTCTTACCCATAGCTCTCTTCTCCTTTTTTAAGTGCTTAAAGAGAAACGTTTTCTGACTTCTCCAGTCTTTGATCTTGCACGGCACCGCTTCCCGTTCGTCGTCGGGTTCGTTCCTCATGACCGACGCCTCGTCAAAAAATGTCATCTGATGGAATGCCTCGTAGGGCTTTCCCAGCGGAACGGTGTCCTTCAGCCCATCCATCTGCCAGATGTTCCACGCAATCTTGTTTGCGATCTGTTGCAGGAGCTTCTCATCGGGCTGCCGATTCCAGCGTTCGGTGTAATCATCCACGAAGGTCAGCAGGAGATTGATCCGCGCGATCAGCACGTTGTCCCCCTGATATTCGTAGCCGTAGACGGACTCGAACGCCCGGATCGTCCACTTCATCCACTCGTCGTAGGTTTCGGTGTTCTCGTTCACGACGCGCAGCTTGCGGTCGAGCTGCCCGATGCGCCGTTTTGGCGGAACAAGCAGCACGCCCGTCGACACATCATAGCGGGATACCAGATACGGCGCTTCGCCGCAAGCGATCTCCAGACGGCGCGAATCCACGTAGGCCTGCCACGCCGGTGTTTTGCGGTCTTTCGGCTGTGAAAACGCGATGTTCTCCTCCAGCGCCGTCCAGGTATGATCGGCATGCTCCGTGTTGAACACGTCTTTCCTTCCAAACCATTCCTCATCGCAATCATTGTTCATCCGGTTACACAGCCACGCTGGAGTGAAGACCTCGGCTTTTTTACGGGTTCGCGCCACTTGCGCCTCCTGCGACTTCTGGATGCGCGGACGAATGAGGTCGGGGTGCCGCATCAGCGGCAGGCGACCAATCTGTTCTTTATCCGTAAAACCCTCGCCATTCTCCTCATAGGTATCCGTCGCCCAGATGATGTTTTTTTGCGTTGTCTTATCTTCCAGCAGCAGATCCAGAACACCGGCGACCGGCCAGCTGCTGATGTCGATCAATCGTTCCACAAGCGGATCATCGCTCCCTTCTTTACTGCGTAATACAGGATGAGGTAATACAGGGTACAGAGCCATATAGAGTACAGGACCGTATCGGGCATTTTATGGGATCGTAGGAAGCCATTGTATAAGGTGGTGTCGGCTCATTTTATCGGATGATTGCACGTCGGTTGCCGTTTTTCTTCCCGATTGTCGTTTGTTCTGTTCCGATTGCCATCGCTTCCCTTTATCCTAGTTTCGTCCTTAACCTTAATGCCCTTATCCTTGCTTCCCGGCGACATTCACTTTCTTCCCCATCGGATGCTTCAACGCCCAAGATTTTTCTTGAAGCCGTTGAACCATGCCCACTGTTCCTTTCCAACAAGCTGCTCCCAAGCCAACAAAAAGGATCGCGAACGCCAACCCAATACACAGTGCCGGAACTCCCGTGATTTCATGAACAAAAAGCATCATCCTGACATCATCGATCAAAGAGAGATGCACCATCCCCTTCAGCATCGCCATGACGCCCGCCAAAACGCTAAGCCCGCTGGACAGGAAGAAGGCAACCGCCAGGATGGCAAGCGTTGGAATCACCGATATCCATGCCACAGATGCCAGCGAATAAAAGCCCAGCACCTTCATGAATTGTCTAAAAGAGAATCCTGGGTTCTCCACAATCGATTCTCCGAAATACTTCATCGCGAGGACTTTGGCGGGCTCCATTTCAGCAACAATCGATTCTTCACTTTGGCCGTGGTTCATCCGCTCAGAAAATGAGCTTTTCAGCTCACTCAAAATATCCGTCTTTTCTGAAACGGACAATGGCTTCAAATAGCGATCCACCTGCGCTAAATATTCTTCGATGCCTCGGTTGAATTTTTTACTCATCCTCTTCGCTCCCTCCTAATTTGGAAATACTTTGAACCAGCGTCTCCCAATCCCTATCGAGCTGGTTCACGTATAGGCGCCCGGTCGGTGTGATCCGGTAATACTTTCGAGCCGGTGTCCCTTCATCGACATTTTTCCAATAAGATTCCAGATATCCATTTTTAGATAATCGTCGAAGCAGCGGATAGATCGTGCTTTCCTTTGTCTTCAGCATGGAATATTCATCAAGAATCTGGATTAAATCATAGCCATAGCGGTCTTTCTTTTGTATTAAAAGCATGAGGACATATTCCAATGTCCCCCTCTTCATTTGTGAAACCCATTCTTCATTCATTTCCATACCACCCTGCTGCTATCCATACCATCCTTTTGTTCATTTTCCGCTAAATCGCGTCTTTCTTGCATACATAGTACCACATAGTATATCTTTATCAATAGGTATCGCGTGCATGTAAAAAAGAAAAGTTTTCTATTCTACATGCACAAGGAATGCGCACCGTACATGTAGAAATGAAAGCCTGACATCCTACATGCACCATGATGGCGACGGCGTACATGTAAAAAATAAAATCCGCCTCCCTACATGCACCAGGAACCCGCGCCGTGCATGTAGAATAGAAAACCTGCCGTCCTACATGCACCAGGACGGCGACGGCGTACATGTAAAAAATAAAATCTGTCTCCCTACATGCACCAGGAACCCACGCCGTGCATGTAGAATAGAAAACCTGCCGTCCTACATGCACCAGGACGGCGACGGCGTACATGTAAAAAATAAAATCCGCCTCCCTACATGCACCAGGAATGCGCGCCGTGCATGTAGAAATGAAAACCTGATATCCTACATGCACCAGGACGACGACGGCGTACATGTGAAAAATAAAATCCGCCTCCCTACATGCACCAAGAGCCCGCGCCGTGCATGTAGAAATGAAAACCTGACATCCTACATGTACTGTGCATCGCGGATTCCATCTGGTATAAATAAAGAAACCGCTCTCGTTCTTCGTGGCAGCGAAAGGAGAATCCATTTATGCTCGAAAAATTTGGTTGGATGCTGATGATGACAATGATCTTGATGATCGCCAGCATCCTCATGCTGATCATAAAATTCTCCAGCGGAGAACGAAAATATGATGTTTTTGTGATTGAAGGGAATGAATTGACGATCACGTCAGGAATTCCCAGAAAATATATCATTGATGATATCGAAAGGATTGTTTTTTCAAAGAAGGCATCGCGGTACGCTTTGAGTGATCGGAACAATTGGACGGGGATCATAAGAATCATCAAAAAAAGCGGACTGAAAACTCGCCACTTTTTGTTCGACGCAAGTTCTTATCACAAAAAAATCGTGTTCGAAAGTACCGAATCAGAGATTGATCTTGTGACGGACGATTTGATGAAACAACTGAGGGCTCATGGAATAAAATGTGAAAAGGAATAGGCCGCATCGGACAAGAGCCAAGAGAATGCCTTCATTCGGTGGACTCCCTTCGATGCATCAAAGAACTTCACTGCTCGCCTCACACGAGTCTTTGAAAAGGTGTACAATGTAAGAGACAGGGGAGCTGACTGGCTGAGAGGAAGGAAGACCTTCGACCCTTTACCTGATGCGGATAATGCCGCCGGAGGAAGTCTTGCATATCAATGCTACAGGAGGCCGCCGGGTCTCCTTTTTTTGTGAGAAAGGGGGAACAATGCAGATCACAAATTCCAAAAAACTCGCTTTATCAGGGCTGTTTTGTGCGCTGGCCGTTGTCGGGAGTCTCTTTTCGTTTCCAGTATTTGGAAGCCGGTGCGCTCCCGTGCAGCACATGGTCAATATCCTATGCGGCGTGCTTCTGGGACCTTGGTATGCGGTGGGTGTGGCCTTTGGGGCATCCCTTCTCCGCAATTTGCTGGGTTTGGGCAGCCTTTTGGCATTTCCGGGCAGTATGTTTGGAGCGATGCTTTGTGGCATGGCATACGCGAGGACAAAAAGCATTCGGATCGCATTGGCAGGAGAGGTGTTCGGCACGGGGATCTTGGGCGGACTGTGTGCCTATCCAGTGGCGATTCTTTTAATGGGACAGAACGTCGCGGCGATCGCCTTCTATGCGTACATCGTTCCTTTTCTGATTTCGACCGGAGCGGGGGCACTGCTTTCCGGCATTCTGTTATATAGCCTGCAAAAGATGCACGTATTGGAGACAATGCAACAGTCATTGTCGCGATAGGAGAAAAGATGTTTGCGGAAATGATGCAACGAGTGAAAGAAAAGCGACCTCTCATTCACAATATTACGAATTATGTCACGGCGAACGACTGCGCGAACGTACTGCTAGCCTGTGGCGCGTCGCCCATCATGGCGCAAGATCCCCGAGAAGTTGAGGAAATTACGGCGCAGTGTAGCGGCTTGCACATCAATCTCGGGACGATTCAGGAGTCCTCCCTATCCGCGATGCGCCTTGCCGGAAAGCAAGCAAATCGTCTCGG
>JAEXBN010000035.1 GCA_023394045.1 Bacillota bacterium
CGGCAATGGCGCGCACGCCCGGGTTCGGATGCATGGGAAACAGCACCTTGACATCGGCATGTTCCTCTGCAATCCGTCTCACCGCCCGAAACATTCGGTGCATCGGCTCTCCCCAGTTTTCGCGGCGATGCGCCGTCAACAAAATCAGACGGCTCCCCCGCGCCCACTCCCATTCCGGGTGCGTAAATGTTGGCGAAACCGTCGTCTGCATCGCATCAATCACCGTATTTCCCGTTAAAAACAACCCGTCCTCCGCGATGTCCTCATAGCGCAGATTCTCCAATGCGCGCGCTGTCGGCGCAAAATGGTACCGGCTCAAACGATCCACCACCTGGCGATTCATCTCCTCGGGGAACGGCTGCGCCAGATCGCCCGTGCGCAATCCCGCCTCAACATGACCCACGGGAATCTGAAGATAGAAAGCAGCGAGCGCTGCGGCAAACGTGCTGGTCGTATCTCCATGAACCAGCACGATCTCCGGGCGAACCGACTCCATCACATCCCGGAGCTTCTGCAGAAGCCGTGCGGTCAGATCCGAGAGATCCTGCCCTGGAAGCATAATATTCAAATCCACATCGGGCATGATCGAAAAGGCGCCCAGCACCTGCGCCAGCATTTCGCGATGCTGTCCGGTCACACAAACCATGGGCTGAAAGGCACTCCGCCGGTTCAGCTCCTGAATCAACGGAGCCATTTTGATCGCTTCCGGACGCGTTCCGAAGACGACGAGAATTTTTTTCATACCATTCCCCTTCCCATGCGGGTCTCCCCATCAATCAAATTTCCATTTCTCCGGGTGACGCCGAATATCCAGCGTCTGCGTCAGCGTATCACGCTGAATGAACAAACAGAGGAGCAGACCTCCCGCCACCACCAGACCGGTCCAAGGCGCCTGCATCGCCATCCACATTCCCACAGCAATCATCAGCAGTGAGGTCAAAATCTGTTTATATTGCGGGATGATGAATCCGCACTTTCGTGAAAACCCGGTTCGCGCCAGATAAAAGACAAAATAAGACAGCGCCACCGCCAAGGCGGCGCCACGAAAGCCGATCCGCGAGGTCAGAAGCCAGTTGATCAGCAAGCTGGGCAGAAAGGTCAGCAGACTGACCAGCAGATTATATTCGGTGCGCCGCTGAAACATCATCCCCAGATAGGTGGTTTCGGAAAGCGCACTTAAAATCAGGCGCAGACTCAACAAGCCCAAAATCCATTTGGCCTGTTCATAGCCCGGTCCCAAAATCAGATCGAGAAGCGGGCTGGCGATGAGAATCCCAAAATAGATCAGGGTCAGCACAGCCAAAAGCGCATCGCTCACATAAGAAAAATGCGCCATACTTCGATCTTCATCATGCCAGCGAAAGGCCGTCGCGATCCAGAAATTGGCGAACGTCGTCGTAATCAGGCTGAGCACGTTCACGATGTTGCGTCCTACGTTGTATACGCCTAAATCCGCCTTCGTCGCAAAGTGGTTGAGAAAAATGCTGTCGACGGAATTGAGTCCCGCCGCCAGCGCGACCAGAAGAAGCAGCGGCCAGGCGTAGCGCAGCATCCGGTGCATCAGCGCCGAATCACGCACAAACGACCGCATGTCCAACATATGGCGAAAGCGCCAGACCAGGAGCGCATCGATCAGTAAATTTCCCGCAAGCAAGCCGATCACGGGACCTGCATAGTCCGTCATTCCAAGAAAAACCAAACCCAACGTGATCACAAAGCTGACCACTTTAATCTCAATCGCCACTTTGGAATAGAGCAGCGCTTCTTCACGCATCCGGAGCAGAAGGAAGAAGAACCGTTCAAAAACCCCCGCCACGCACCAGATGCCGCCGATCCAGACAAACAGCCGTTCATCGGGATTGCCAAAAATCCATTGCGAAATTTGCGGCGCAAAAAGGAAACATCCGACCGCAAAAAGGCACGATGCCAGAAGCGGAAAAAGCATCGCGTGCTGCAGCACCTGCCGTTTATCGTCCACCGTATAATATTCACGAATGAAGGCTTGATCCAAACCCAGACAGAGAAATCCCGGAACCTGAAGCAGCATCGTCCGATAAAAGCTAAAGATTCCATAGTCTCCCTGTGTCAGGAAAAAGGTCAGAATCGGCACCTGCACGACGGAGATGACCGCCGTGACAAAAGAGCCCACACTAAATCCGGCCAGACGCCGAAGAAAAGCTTTCATCACCCCTCCTCCAGCAAATAATGAGTGCGCCGTCCTTCAAGAAAATCCACATACAGCTGAAAGGCTTCCTCCCCCGTAAACTTGCGGCGCACAAACGCCTGGTGCCGTTCCTCTGCCGAAGGACACGCGGCAGCTTCCCGATGGATCACCGCGTCCAAATGCTCCGCCCAGACCGCCGCATCCGCTTCCAAGGGCACAAAATCCAGCAAATGCAGGCCAAAATCCACTTCCCGCGTAATGCGGTCGCTGAGCACCACGGGGGTTCCGGCGGCCTGCGCCTCGATGGCGACCGTCGGCAGCCCTTCGGAAAAAGAAGGCAGCAGCACAGCATCCAGCGCCGCCATCACTTGCGTGAGCGGTTCCATCCGATCCAAAAACAACACCCGGCTTTCCAGGTGGCGGACACGCGTTTCCTCTCTCAGCGCTGCAGAAAGATCCCCGTCCCCGATCACCAAAAAGTATCCGGGACGCTGATTTTGGCGGAACTGCTCCGCGATCTCCAGCATTTTCCGATGATTTTTTACGGTCACCAACCGTCCGATCATTCCCATCAGCGGCGCCTCTTCCTCCACGTGAAGCCGTTGAAACAGTGCTTGGCGATCCTCCTGGCGCTGCGCCTCGCTGCGCTGAAAGCTCCGGTCATCCACACTATTGGGGAGAATCATGATCTGCTCTTCAGGCACCCGACCGAAAACATCGCGGATCGCCTGCGCCGAACAGCCCACGTAATCATCCGTCATCATCCGATTGCTGAGTTGAAGCAGCTTCGTTCGCGCGCGAATCCCAAAATCGTTGCGTGTTCCATCGTTCATCTTTCCATGCGCATGCAGAATAAAGCGCCCTGCGCCGCCGCGCGGCATCAAGAGCCAAAAAGCAATGGCATACCGACCCGGAGCATGACAATGCACCAGATCATAAATATGCTCATCAAACGGCGCGCGCACGGCCTTTCGAAAGGCACGCCATCCCGCCGTTTTCGGATTGGGCATACGAAAAATCTTGCCGCCGGTCTGCGCGATCTCCTCCTGAAAGGCATCGGGCACGTCCGCGAACGTCAGCACATCAAAAACCAGATCCGGATGATGATTCGCCCGGGCAAGATTGCGAATAAACGTCGAAATCCCCCCGCCATATCCCATCATGATGTGTAGCACGCGCATCCCGTTCCCATCCCTTCAATTCTCCATCTTCTCTTGATGTATCTTATCGTAGCTGGAGAAGTTTGGAAAGAACCCCCGCTGCCGGTTTACATTTCCTTGCGCATCGCTTTCGGTCCCCGGCGCAGGATCAGCTGGTAAGCCAAAGGAATCAGCAGGGCAAACGCAGCCAGCGAAATCAGCGCAAAAATCAGCGGTTGAACCGTTTCCACCAACTGCGGAAACAGCATCACACAGAACAGATACACCACAAGATTCACGATCGTCGCCGAAACCGACCGGACTCCCCCATCTTTGTCATAGGGAAAGAAGACATAGTAAACGAAAAGCGGCAGCACGGTAAAAAATAGCCCGTACGTCATCACCAGAAGCCCTGCCGCCAGAAGATCCGGCAGGCGCATCCCCGCCGCCAAACCATTTCCAGCGACGAAAAGAAGCACCAGCCCCGTTGGCCAGAGCATGAGCCCCAATAGGCTCTTCGCCCTCAAACGGAACATCGCAAGAAGCGCCTTGTCTTCCTTATAGAAGGAATAATGCAGCAGCGCCTGATCGCAATTGAGGTACATCGCCCGCGTCAGATGGCTGAGGCTGCAGAGCAGATACATCGCCAGAGGGATAAAAAAGACCATCTGTGATACCCCGAATCGGCCTTCCGTATCCGTCTGAATCATCCCGGTCAAGATGATAAAAGCAACCGCTCCGAAAGCCATCCGATGACGGATGGGCTTAAGCAGAAGACGGCGGTGCCGCAAAAAGAACAAATCGTTCAGCATCGCGTACCCCGTTTTTTCACCGACGGTTCGCTCCGCTGTGGAAGTCTGAATATCTTCATCCAAAACTTTCACCGCATCGCGATTGGCCGTCTTCCCCAGTTGCTCAATCGCCGCCTTCTGATCGACGGCTTTTTCCACCAACAGGCCAAACTCCGTTTGTCCGCGATAAAAACGAAGGCTCATCCAAGCAAAGGGAATCAGCGCCAGCGTGAGGATCGCCCCTAGCCAGAACAGATCGTACCCGAGCCAATACAACAGCGCCGCGACCACGACATGGAGCAACATTCCGATCACCAATCTCCAGCTCTCGTACTTCTCATCCTTCAAGCGACGCTCATACACGCGAAGATCATGCCGGTAGTATGGCGCCTCTAATGCCCATTCCGACAATAGAAGAGCCGCGCTCCAGAGAACACTTTCTCCCACAGACCAGATGGGCACCAGCCAGCTGAACATCGCCATCCAAACGATCGTCCGGCTCACAAAATGCAGCAGCGGATCCAAAACCCCAAACACCAACAGCAGCCGGCGCGGATCCAGATGATAAAGCTTCATGCCACTATAAAATTCGCCCAGAGAAGACATCACGCGGGATCCGGCATGTGGCATCATCGCATAGAGCATCCAAAACGCCCCGCTCGCCACCAAATACACGGATGCCTGAAAATGCCCCAGAACCAAGGCATTCCCAGAGTGAGGAATCACGTTCATGGCTGCGCTTCCAGCCCCCAACGTCAGCCCCGTAACGAACAGTGTCTTGATCACATCGACCAACAGCGTGCTGAGAAAAAGAAAAACATCCAGCAGCCTCTTCAATCCTGCAAAACGATAGTGATCACCCAGATGTTTTCCGATCAACGGAATATGCCTGACGGCGTAGATCAGCCCATTCACCGTCTGGTGCAGACGAATGCGCGATAGAACCCGATAATCCTTCCAGATCTCCGGATCCGCCAGCCGTGTCCGATTTTCTGAAGAGTGGATCGGCATCATTCCTCCTCCCTCAGCAAACGGATAATCTGTTCTTCCGCATCCGGATCCTGCAAATCCTGATTCACCGGAAGAATGATTCCCTCGCGCAACAGTAACACATCGTCGCACAGATCCTTCGCCAGCTGCAAAATATGCGTCGAAAACAAAATAATGTGCTCAGAGTGAATCGAACGGATGAGCACCTTCATCTCATGCTGCACTACCACATCCAGCGAGGTCAGAGGCTCATCCATCAGGATGACCTTCGGACGCAGAATCATAAACATCAGCATCTGCAATTTATTTTTCATCCCCGTGGAATAACCTTGAATGAGCCGATCTCGGTCATCCTCATCAAAAGCGATCTGATCAAAGTAAACGTCCGCCGGTTGGGGATCGTGAATTTTTTCCCGATTCGCGCCAATAAAAAATTCAATCATCTCCCGACCCGTCAGAAAATTCGGCAGCTGCGGCTCCGCCACCATAAAAAAAACATCCTCCAGCGCCAACGGACGAAGGATCCCCTCCTCTTCCAATAAGATCTCCCCGCCGTCCCGCTGTTTTTCTCCCGCAATCAAGGAAAACAGCGTCGTCTTTCCCGCGCCATTGCGCCCCAGAAGCGCCGTCACCATCCCCTGTTCCACAACGGCATTGGCTCCGCGAAGCACTTCTTTCGATCCAAAGGACTTTTTGACTTCCTGAATATGTAAACGCATCCGCGATCCTTCCCTCTCTTCTTTTTATGAACGAATGATCAATGAACCATGACCGTCCTGAGACCATCTCCCCCATTTGAAGTCTTGCTCGTTTAGTGTAACCGATGACCATGCGCGTGGCAATCTTCTTTCCTTCAAACGCCTTCCTCAAGCGCCGCCTGCCCGCTCTTCCCGATTCACCCCGCCTTTCCGTTCTTCCCGATTCACCCCGCCTTTCCGGCGCAATCCTGTGCAGAAATGGGACAAATTGCATCAAATTGCATATAATAATGGAATAACCTCGAACAAAGTAAGGAGAATTTTGCGTGAAAACTATACTCGTTCTGTGCGGCGGACGCTCCACAGAACATGAAGTCTCTCTGCGCAGCGCGGCTTCCATCATCAATGGTCTGGATCGCAATCAGTATGCGGTCGCCGCCTGCTATATTGACAAAGAAGGGCGCTTTCTTCCAGTAGCGCTCCCGGAGCTTCCCGTTCAATCCGCCGATCTCATTCTTTCCTCCCCTGCCCCGAGGCTTCAGACGATCAGCGCATTCTGTGATTTCGTCGCCGCCCTGCAGCAAACCGGCTCGGTCATCGCTCTGCCGGTCATTCACGGTCAGACCGGCGAAGATGGGGAGATCCAAGGATTTCTCCAAACACTCGGTGTCGCTTATGCCGGAAACCGCTTGACGGCCAGCGCGTTATGTATGGATAAGGGATTCGCCAACGATGTCCTCCGCGCCGCCGGAATTCCCGAAGCGGATTATTTTGTGCTCTGTCGTTCGGAGCTGCAAAAGGACGACGCTTTTCCCGCTTTGCGTGAACGCATCGAGCATTCATTTGGCTTTCCGTGCTATATCAAGCCCGCCAATAATGGCTCTTCTGTCGGGGTGCACCGCGCCATGCCGGAATCGCTGGAAGAAGCCGTTCGAGATGCCCTGCGCTATGACCGCCGAATCGTCATTGAACAGGAAATCCGCGGTCATGAGGTCGAAGTCTCCATCCTCGGCAACGCCCATCCCGAAGCGTCGCTCCCTGGAAGTTATACGTCTTCCCATGAAGTGCTGGATTACGAAGCAAAATATCAGGACCGCGCGACGATTGAAAACATCCCCCATCCCCTGCCGCCTGAGGTGACCAAAGAGGTGCAGGCGCTGGCGCTCCGCGCATATCAGGCGCTGGGATGTGAAGGGTTTGCGCGTGTGGATCTCTTCGTCGGCGAGGATCATCGCCTCTATATCAACGAAATCAACACCTTTCCCGGCATGACCGCCTCGTCGCTGGCGCCGAAGCTCTTTACTCAGCTCACCGATATGACCTTTGCCGCTTATTTGGATCGGATTATTTCCAATGCGGAGGCATCGGAATCGGAACTGGCGGCTATTGAAAATTCATGGGAGAACGCATGAAACATCAGACTTTAGGACAAATCGCCGGCTATGCCCACGCGGAGCTCAGCCCGGCGGATGCAAAAGACGAAGCGGTGCGAGCCATTTCCATCGACACCCGCACCATTGATGTAGGGGATGTCTATATGCCGATCATCGGCGAGCGCCTGGATGGACATCAGTTTATCGACCAGGCGTTTGAAAAGGGCGCTGTCGCCAGCTTCCTGGATGCCGCCCATGGCCCCGCTCCAAAAGACGGGCACCGCTATCTGGTGGTGGATGACACCAATGCCGCCTTTACCCGCCTCGCTGCCAATTATCGCAATGGACTGGACGTGAAAGTCGTCGGCATCACCGGATCCAATGGGAAAACGACGACGAAGGATATTCTCCACTCGGTGCTTTCTGAACATTTCCGGACGATCAAAACCACGGGGAATCTCAACAATCAAATCGGCGTGCCCCGCACGCTGCTTCAAATCCATGAGGATACCGAAATCGCTGTGGTGGAGATGGGCATGAGCGCTCGAGGAGAGATTTCGGATCTGACCGCGATCGTTCGTCCGGATGTCGCCGTAATCACCAACGTTGGCGACGTGCATTTGGAACAGCTGGGATCCCGTGAAAATATCGCGCAAGCAAAGCTGGAAATCCTCGAGAGCATGGATGAACAGGGGCTCTTTCTCTACAATTATGATAACGACGTGCTGCGGCAAGCGGTCGCAGAGCGAAGCATCCGCCCCCGCACCGTCTCATTTGGCGCTCAGCCCGGTGCCGATGTGCACTTGGAGCTGATCCGCTCCACCCCAGCCGGCACCGTATTTTCTGTGGACGGAGCGCCCTTCACCATCAATCTTCTCGGCGCGTACCAGATGTACAACGCCGCGGTCGCCGTGTTGGTCGCACGCCACTTCGGCATGACCGATGAAGAAATTCGAAACGGCCTGGAGGTGCGCGATCAGACGCATTGGCGCGCGGAACTGCAGCATTTCAAGGGATTTGATATCCTCGTCGACGTGTATAAATCCAACCCGCCCTCGCTGCGGGAAGCCCTGCAAACTGCCGCACTATTCCATGGATATCATCGAAAAATCGCCATTCTTGGCGACATGTTGGAACTCGGACCGAAGGAAAAAGAACTGCATCGGCAAGCCGGGGCGGCGATTGATCCCCTCGTATTTGATGATGTGCTGTTCTACGGACCGCTCTCGGCTTCGATGATGGAAGGAGCCATGCAGCATTTCGATCCCTCGCATCTCCGCCACTTCGACAGCAAGCCGGATCTGGTGGATTATGCCAAATATCTCATCCGCCCCAATACCCTCGTACTCATTAAAGGGTCGCGAGCCATGCGCCTGGAAGAAGTCGTCGAAAGTCTCTCCATCATCACCGCCAAATAGCACAACGGATCCGCTCAAAGGATGCCCTCGAACAGGATCCATACTTTCACAGGATCGATACTCAAAGAAAGGAGCGACGATGCGCGCTGTCATCACCGTCATCGGACGAAACAAAATCGGAATCGTTGCTGGCATTACCCAAAAATGTTCGGACAACAAAATGGACATTGTTTCACTGGAACAGCAAATTATGCAGGGGATCTTTACGATGATGATTCTCGTTGATCTTTCCGAGGTGACCCGGGATCTCAGCGATATTGCCGACGATTTTCTGCACTATGGCGAAGAACGCGGCCTGGAAGTCCGGGTGCGCCATGAAGACACCTTTAATGTCATGTATGAATTGGATCGCAAATAATGGATTTTCAACAAATTTATGATACCGCGCACATGCTGTCGGATGAAAAACTGGATATCCGCACGGTCACCATGGGCATCTCGCTTCTGGACTGTGCCGATTCCAATGGCGAAACGGCGCGACGCAAAATATATGACCGCATCACAAAAAAAGCGGAACGGCTAGTTTCCGAAGTGGATGCCATCGGGCGCACCTACGGCGTTGATATTGTCAATAAGCGAATTTCTGTGACCCCGATTTCTCTGATTGCCGGGGCTTCCCATGAAGAAGATTATGTTGCTTACGCCAAAACGCTGGATCAGGCGGCAAAGGAAGTCGGCGTGGATTTTATCGGCGGATTTTCAGCTCTCGTTCAGCGCCAGAGCACGGATGCCGATCGCCGGCTGATCGCCTCCATCCCGGAAGCCCTTGCAGAAACCGACCTCGTTTGCGCCTCCATCAATACCGGATCCACCAGATCCGGCATCAATATGGATGCCGTCGCCTCCCTCGGCGAAGTGATTTTGAAGGCCTCACAGCTCACCGCCGATCGCGATTGCATCGGTCCAGCCAAGTTCGTCGTCTTCTGCAACGCGGTCGAAGACAATCCATTTATGGCCGGTGCTTTTCATGGTCCCAGCCAAGGTGACTGCGCCCTTCGCGTCGGCGTCAGCGGCCCCGGCGTCGTCAAACATGCTCTGGAAAAGGTGCGCGGCGCACGATTCGAAATTCTCAACGAAGAAATCAAAAAAACAGCGTTCAAAATCACCCGCCTTGGTGAGCTGATTGGGGAAGAAGCCTCCCGCCGGCTTGGGGATCCCTTCACCACCATCGACCTATCGCTGGCTCCCACTCCCGCCATCGGCGACAGCGTGGCCCGTATTTTAGAAGAGTTCGGACTGAGTGAAGCCGGAATGCATGGATCCACCGCTGCTCTGGCCATGCTGAACGATGCCGTAAAAAAAGGAGGTCTGATGGCCTCATCGTATGTCGGCGGTCTCTCCGGCGCCTTCATCCCCGTCAGCGAAGATGAAGGGATGATCGCTGCCGCCCGATCCGGCATGCTGACCATAGATAAACTGGAAGCCATGACCTGCGTCTGCTCCGTCGGACTCGACATGATCGCCATTCCGGGCGACACGCCCGCCTCCACCATTTCAGCGATCATCGCGGATGAATGCGCCATTGGCATGATTAACCAGAAGACAACCGCCGTGCGTATCATACCTGTGATCGGTAAAACCGTGGGCGAAGAAGTCTCCTTTGGCGGTCTTCTCGGCAGCGCGCCGATCATGCCCGTACACAAAGGCTCTGCCGACGCGATGATCGCCCGCGGCGGATTTATTCCCGCGCCGCTGCATTCCTTTAAGAACTGAGTGGTCACTCAGAGACAGTGGGTCTGTGGCTAAATAACCAAAATACACTGAGATGAGGCGCCCTCAACTCAGTGCCTCATCCCTAAATTTGCAAAAATACACTGAGTTGAGGCACCTCTCAACTCAGTGCCTCATCCTTAAATTGGCAAAAATACACTGAGGTGAGGCACCCCTCAACTCAGCCCACCAGCCGCCCGCCAGACATTTGAATCATATCATCAGCGACTTCCCGCAAAAACGCCGCATCATGGCTCGCGATCAGGATTGTCGCGCCCTCTTCTTTGTATTTCTTCACCATCTGTTTAAGCAGATCAATTCCCCGTTCATCCAACGCATTCGTCGGTTCATCCAATAAGATCAGCTTCGGATGATTCAAAAAGGCATACGCCAAACCCAAGCGCTGCTTCATACCCAGCGAATATTTTCCATAGCGTTTTTTTGATGCCTTCTCCAGCGAAACTTCCTTCAAGAGGGCATGAATATCCTCGTCCGTTACTCCCGGTGTCAGGTAAGAAAGCATCTTCAAATTTTGCTCGCCGGTTAAACTATCCAAAAATGCCGGCGCCTCCAAAAGCAAGCCAATATTTCGAGGCATGTGCTGAAAATTCACTTCCTGCCCGTCGATGAATACCTGTCCGCTATCTAAATGGATCAATCCCGTGATTGCGCGGAACAGCATCGTCTTTCCTGATCCGTTCTGCCCCACGACACCGTGAATATGGTGATCGTCGAGAGTCAGACTGACATCGTCCAATACAGGTTCCCCTTGAATCGTCTTCGTGACATTTTTGAGTTCAATCATGACGAATATACCTCACTTAAAAAATCATATCGGCTGGATCTCCAAAAATAGAGCCCTAAGAGCGGAATAAAATAACCCGCTGTGATCATCAAATTTGACATCCACTCATATCCTTCCGGATCCGCAAAATTCTGCCGGAATACCAGCGACCCAGAACCTAGAAGCCACTGAACGGGAAGAAATGCGACAACCCCCAGCCAGACCAGCAAAACGATCAGCCCTGCTCGATAGCCAAAATACAGCGCCACAACCAAGAAAAGCAGAAGCAGCACGCCATTTTCCAGCGCAAAGAAACTCTGAATGCGCAAAAAATGAGACAGATCCATCCTCCACCCACTTCCGCCAGCAGCGACTGCCGCCAACATCACGCTGAGAGTCAACAAGATTTGAATGAGAAGCAAATGCACGATTCCGCTGCTCAACGCCGCCAGAAAATACGTGCGTCGGGAACCTGCCTGCATCATCAAAAGCGTTCCGTTCGACTGATGATCCTTCCATATGGCATCTGCGATGAGCAGCGTCGGCGCTAAATGAAACGCAAACCAGGCGAGGGGAAAAAAGAATTGTCTATAGTTGATATGAAGCCCCGGATCCCGTAAGAGAAGCAACAACCAAGACTGCAGCGGCTTCAGTTCCGCCTGCATCATCCCTTCCTGCTGAATCAGCCACTGCATCGTGAACGCAGCGAGAAGCATCAACACCATCCATTTCCACTTTTTCATCAAAATGTAAAAAAAATCGCGCAAAAAGGCTCTCATAACAAATTATCCCGATTTCGACAACTGTGCAAATAAGTCAGAACACAAAATCCGATGATCACACCTAGATGCAATTTCGTCATCCAACGCATACTCTCTGCACTGATGGGAAAGCGAATCATCAGCTCCGACTCAAACGTTGCTGGAAGGCCGATCAACTGAATGAGAAAATTCCAGAGCATATTTCCTGCATTGACAATAAAGTACGGGACAAACAACCCGGCATATGCCCCTTTCATCCAATAATTGACCGACAAGGCAAAACACGCAAGCACACCTCCAAAAAGGGAGCTGCGCAAAATAGTAAAACCCATGTACAACAATGGATGCGCGAGCATAAAGGAAGGATAAAGAATACTCTCTCTCATAAACTCCGGAAGATAATATTGGGAAATCGGCAACATAGGTACTTTGGTGAAGATCCAAAGATTCTCCAACACCAGCATGATTGCCACAATGATCGCGCCGGAACAAAAAGCGACAACAAAATGAGAGGTCGCGATCTCGCGTCGCGAACTATTTCTCAACAAAGAAATCCCCACGCGGCTTTTCCGATCTTCAAAAAACAAGTCACACGCCGGAAGAGCGACAACCAAGAAAATCAGGGTATTGATGACCGACCAACCAATCCCAGTAGCAAACGGCTGCCAATAATTCCATGCGCCATTCAGCGGAAACCAGCGTCTGACCGTCACAGGAATATCCGAAGCATCAAAGGCAATATCCGAATAGGCCAAATAGGCACAAACAATCAATGCCGGAACAAAAAGCCAAATCCGTTTACGGTTCAACACACGATAGATATCAAGATGCAACATGATCCGCCTCCAGGGGAATGAACTCAAAATAAACGGCTCCTTCTTCCCATTTTTGGTCATACTTTTCTATAAAAGCGCTAGGTTTGATCAATAAAACCAAGTCCTTCAAGTCGTCCTTTGGATCCAACGACAACGAAAACTGCATCGTCCCCTCAATCGATTGATCGGGCTCCAGATTCCACCCCTTATTCCTTCCACTGCTGATATTGGAAGAAAGCACCGGAAAATTGGAACCGCCCAACTGCCCTCTCCTAAGACTAAAGGGGAACCTGGCATCCGTCTCCGGAGAAAATTCGGCATCCGTCTCAACGGTTATATTGAACGTACAAGTATATTCCTTCTGTCCATCGTCAGTTAAAGATCCATCCCCTTGCTCTTCTATCGTATAGTCGTTGAGTACCACTTTGAAATGGTCTCTATCCATCGTGTAGGGCAATTCGCGCTTCACCATCTCAATATGATGAGGAACATGTTGATTGATCTTGATAATCCGAAAGCCACAAAAAAGGACAAAAAGAAACACTGCGCCACCAAAAATCAAAAAGCGTCGATGCATAAACGATTTCATGCCCCCCCATGTTCCCTTTTTTCCTTTTAATTCTTTTGACCTTTTCCATCTATACGCTTGTATCAATCACTTAATCTAATTATAGCGCACAATTTAAAAGCAGCAAGAGATCGCCATTAATTTTGATCAATCAATATTTTATAGAGAGAAAAAGTTTTCTTCCTCAACACTTTATAATGGTACCATATACAGCCATCTATTTTCCCTCCTCATGAAATAGAGGCAACTTTTTTCTTATTTATGACAATCGCCAAAAGTAAAAAAGCGATCAAACAACTCGCGCATCCGCTCATCAGCAGAACCAAAAAAGGTTTGGTTTGAAGAATAGTGAGCGTATTCATCCATTCTAAATCTCTTCCATTTGGTCGGCTGGCAATGATTCGAATCGCAGCAAACGGCAATCCATTAACATCCGCCGGACTCAACATGCCCCTGAAAGCCAAATTCCCAACATTAAATAGGATAAAGCCGATAAAGTTGACAATGAACGCGAGCATCGTCTTACGGCATAAAAATGCGATCATTGATGCAAATAGAACAGAAAAAAGCACCGCCAAAGCGACTTCCACGAGACTGGAAAACAGCACATGGTTATCTTTCAACCCCAGCAGAAAGAAAGAAGCCCCAACAAATAAAAAAGCAGAGACCAGACTAACCATAAAATTGAGCAAAATTTTACTCGCCATGGCTTTTTTAGGCGGAATTCCATATTGATGATACATGAAAAAAATATGATGCTCAAAATCATTGGTCACCGACACGATATAAAAATAGGAGATAAAAATAAATACAAATTGATTGAATGCGCTGATGATGAACAAAAAGACGTCTATGTTCGTCATCCCCTGATCGGTATAGATTGAGCCAATCAAGACCCCTGACAACCCTGTAACGAAATAAGCAATGACAAGGAAAAGCGCCCTCTTCGTGTTAAACATCCTCAAGCCCTCAAATGACATCAATTTGTTCATTTTGATTTCCTTCCCATGGTATTGCTTCCGATGATTTCTCGTATCTCATTCACATCACGCGCCGGCTCATAAAGAATAATCTTCTTGTCTCTGATACACAATATTGGTATTTGCAAATCGATAATCTCTTGTAAATTATGTGTCGTGTATAAAACTAGCGCCGAGGCAGAAGCGTCTTGTATACATTCATGAAACTGATGAGTATTCTCATCATCTAGTGCATTGGCTGCCTCATCGAATAGTAGCACCTTTTTTCTTCTTAATAGGCCCAGAGTAATTTCTGCAATCTTTTTTTGACCACTACTCAAATGCTGAATCGGCTGATCATAAATCGAAAGCGGCTGTCCATCTAATACGTTTTCAATATCCTCTTTTGTCACGAGAAGAAGATCGCACAAATCTTTCAAACGCACTTCGCCCGGCAAGCCGGTATAATCAGAAATCAAAAGCACATCTTCCTGCTGAATCCCAGAAATCTCGCCGCCTAATGGAGGAAGAATCCCCATCAGGGTTTTATAAAACGAGCTTTTTCCGCTTCCATTTTTACCTACAACCGCATAAATACCGTTCTCAGGTAACGACAAGGACACTTCAACCAGCGGATCGTCTTTTCTATATCCTATCGTTAAATTTTCTAGATCAATCATATTCTAAGCTCTTCCTCACGCTTTTATAAAAATGAGTTTCTTTCAGCTATGATAAAACGGACAACAAGGAGAAGGGTAGCAGAATCCAGTCACTATTTTTCAAAACTTTTTCTTCTTCTCTCCAAATTGAAGCGCGCTCTTTAGATTGATGCTAACTCTAATGCTCAATGAAATCAACTGTCATACATGAAGGGGATGTTAAATTTTATAAGAACTAAGCCTGCGAGGTGCTTCTTCGCCGATATGCATGGGGAACCCATTCAAAATAGCTGGAAAACATAAAAAAGCAGAGCCCCCTCCCCGTCGCCGCCCACCAGATCATGGTGATCACTACAAAATAGGCGGCTTCTCGCCATCGCGCCAGTCCCGCGAGGAGAAAAGCTGAATGATCCCTTTCAGCGAGCCATAGCCATAAGAAAGATGAAACAAAGGAAAAAGAATGAGGAGCAAGCCAAACTCACGAAGCGATGAGGCAAGACGAAATGAGGCTCCCAAATCCAGCGCGAGGTAGACCGCCAATTCGATCAGCAAAAGCATCCGCAGCAAAGGCGCAAAAAGACCGCCAATGCCTAGAATCAGCAAAGACAAGACAAAGAGAAGCGGGACGAAATGGCGCACGCCCATGGAACCCGGGCACAGTTTCATGGTGATCACATTCCATTTTCCATTCTCACGAGCCATACGGGCAATTCCCGAAAGGGTGTCGCGGCTGTGATAGGTCAAGTGAATCTGATCGGAAAGATAGATGCGCCCTCCATTTTTCCTGATCCGGTAGTTGAGTTCGTTGTCCTGGTTGCGCACCAAGCGTTCATCATAACCGCCAAAGCGCGTAAAGACCGAACGGCGAAAGGCGCCAAACGGCACCGTATCCACGAAGCCGCTTTTTCCATGGGTTCGGAACTCGGAATTGCCCACGCCAAAACGTGAGGAAAGCATCTTCGCAATCGCCGTCCCCACAAACCCTTGATTTTTCGTTTCCAGAACGCCCCCGACATTATCCGCATCCGGAACTTGCTCCAATGTAGAAATGCAGCGGGAAATATAGTCCGAAGGATACCTTGAATGCGCATCAAGACGCACAATATAAATGCCCCGCGCCTGGCGAATACCCAGATTCATGGAAATCGGAACGATTTTTTTCGGATTGACCAAGACCCGCACCAGTTCAGGAAATTCCTTTCGGAAGGCTTCCAACCGTTCCGGGGTGGTATCTGTGGATGCGCCATCCACAAAAA
>JAEXBN010000025.1 GCA_023394045.1 Bacillota bacterium
AACTGTGAAAAAAAAAAAAACCTGTCCTATTTTTTCCCCCCCCCCCCCCCCCCCGATTTTTCGCGAAAACATTAGGAGTTTATATGAGTGATATGATTATGAAATACCTTAATAATGAAAAAACTTATCCTTTGTTCATTTCAGGCAACGCTGTGGATATATTAAAAAGTATTCCTAACAACTCCATTGACTGTACAATAACCAGTCCACCCTACTGGAACAAAAGGCAATATGCAAATGGAGGAATTGGATTAGAGTCAAATTTTCAAGATTATATAGATAACTTAATGGAAGTGTTTCAAGAAGTATTTAGGGTCACTAAAACCACAGGATCATTTTGGCTAAATATTGGGGACGCTTATCTGAAAAAATCTCTTCTGAATATTCCAGCAAGAATAGCAATTAGGCTCACTGATAATGGGTGGATATTGAGAAATACAATAATTTGGAACAAGGTGAAAGGCGGTTTAGATAATTCCAATGACCGTTTGAGAAATATTTATGAGCCGTTTTTTCATTTTGTAAAGGAAGAGAAAGGATATTATTATAATTTGGACCTTGTAAGAAATGCTCCACACAAAACAAAGGTTGTTAATGGTGCAGTGGTTTCTGCCACGGGGGTTACTGGCGTAAGATATAAAAGAAAAATAGAATTGTCGACAGAACTATCAGAAGAACAAAAACAGAACGCTTTGAGAGATCTCAATGGTATTCTGGATGAAGTTAAACAAGGACATGTTTCTGATTTTCGAATGGTTATTAAAGGGGCTCAACGTACCACGCATTCAGATTCAGAAGTCGTGTCAGGACGAGCGAAAGAATTGCATGATAAAGGCTACTATTTTCTTAAATATAATCCGAAAGGAAGTAAGCCCAGCGATGTATGGGATATCTTACCTGAAGATACTCAGAATCGTAAAAGTCATTTTGCCCCTTTTCCAGAAGACTTATGCCGAACGCCAATTGCTTTAACTTGTCCTCAAAAAGGAATAGTCTTAGACCCATTCGCAGGCACAGGTACAACAAATTATGTAGCATATAGTAACGGGCGGAAATCTATTGGCATCGATTTGGCTGATTCTTATTTAAACATTGCTAAGTCAAGATGCGATAAAGTTATTAATCAAATTACTATTGATGATTTAGGAGGTGATTTATGAGCGGAAGAGTAAAAGAACTATTCGGTAAATATATACTACCGGGTTTAGACTTAAGTTCAGAATTGAAAAATCAAGTCTGCCCATTTACCCAAAAAAATGTTTTAAAATCAGAAAAAGTTATCCTGATATAGCTATAGGAACCTGTACTGTAGATTATCAGAATAAACCAGTAATTATTTGCCCAAACAGATTGTTAGAAAAAAATCAAATATTCTTTGATTGCCTTCATTTATTAACTCTTCATGAACCGGGAAACGAACTGTATGTTATTCCAGAGGTGCAAATTCCGGGAGGACATGTAGATTTTTTTCTTGTTTCGGTTAAGAATAGCATTGTAGTCGATTTTATTGGTATTGAGTTACAAACTTTAGATACCACAGGAACTGTTTGGCCAGCTCGACAAGCCACTCTACGTGAGTTGGGCATACTTTCGCCGAGTGAAGATTACGTCATTAAAAAGAGTTACGGCATGAATTGGAAAATGACTGCTAAGACTATTTTGGTGCAAATGCATCATAAGTCTGAAACTTTTGAGAACGTTAATAAACACATTGTGCTAATTGTGCAAAATCAATTGTTAGACTATATGAAGAGGGAGTTTTCGTTCCAAGAGATGCGCCCGGCTCTATTAGGCGATCCAGTCCATATACATTCTTATGGGTTGAATATAAAAGATAGTCAATTACAATTACAACTCTCAACGCGAATAAGCACAAATTCAGAAGGAATCGCAAAAAGTTTAGGGCTAAAATCAGAAGCTCATGTGGAGCTTGAAAAAATCATTAAAATATTACAGGTGAAAATCAAGGATGAATATCGTTTGTCTTTTTTTACGAATGAAGGAAATTAAATACTATGGCCATTATTCCAAAATTCTTCTTAAATTCAGTGTGTTCAATCGGACTTCCATCAACTTCCTTGTCTCCTAAATGGATTGGTTCAGGATTTTTTGTGTATAGAAAAATGAACGACAATGGGGATTTGATTCCGTTTTTCGTCACGAATAGACATGTCCTTGTAGGCACCTCTCATATTATCATTCGTATGAAAGAAAAAGATTCAAATCAATTACGAACGATCAATATCTTGTGTTCTGATGAAAAACACTCTAGTGTATCTTTTCACCCAAATCCAAAAATTGACATTGCTATAATCCCTCTTTCAGGCCAACTTATCTTGGAAAATAATTTAGAATTTTCCGCCTTTGATATTGATGAGCATGCCATGGAATCGACAGAACTTAGACATGAAGGTGTAGATGAAGGAACTTTAATATATATGCTTGGGTTCCCGTTAGGGCTTGTAAATATTAACTCTTCCTCACCAATTTGTCGTTTAGGTTGTATTGCACGGATTGATTCTGCTCAAATTCAAGAATCCGGTAATATTTTAGTAGATATTCAAAATTTTCCGGGGAATTCGGGTAGTCCTGTAATTACGAGACCGGAATTAGTGTCCGTTGGAGGCTCTAAAAGTTTAGATCGAGCAACATTATTGGGCATAGTACACTCATATATACCATATAGAGAATCATTAATTAACAGTCAAACACAGGAAGTTGTTGAAATAAGAAGTGAAAATAGCGGATTAGCAAATGTGCATCCTGTTGAATATATCCGGGAAGTTATTGATCTGTTATTGCCTATCAAGAGTTCATTAAAATAAACTTTTAACTGTAAAGAAATAATCGCCTCTGTGTGGGAACATCTCTTATACAGGGGCATTATCCGTTTTGACTGAGCACTCTAACCTCGTCGCAAATCCTTCCACCAACCGCCCAAAGTTCGGTCTGCACGATTTACGCCTGCTCAAAGGCAGTGAATTCTTCCTCCGAAAGCTCGCCACCGGACAGCTCCCACAATGCCTCATGCGCTTGCATCGCACAGACAGCAAAGGCATGCGCACTATCGACCATGCGTATGCCTTTTCCAATACGGTTCGTGTCCATTGCAGCTTCTCATGACCCGAGGAACCGTCTGGCATTGTCCGTTTCATTTTGGCATCCGATCAGTGCCTCTTCGCGAGAGTTGTATCCGAAGTAAGGTGTATGCTGGTGACCCATTCCTAGGTTCCTTCCTTACAGGCCCAGCTTGAAAGCGAGCTTGATTTCTTTCTCGCCGGTGCGCCAGTCATTGAAACGACTTTTCACCTTGGTGAGACCGTTCAGCTGACATCCCAGCTCGACAAATTTGTCAATCGTCTCGATGATGCCGGAAAAGGCGGAAGAGATGGTGAACTCGGTGATGCCAAAGCGTCTGCAGTCCCTGAGGATTTCTTCAACGTCTTCATTCCAGATGACTTCCGCAAAATCCGGTGCGTCGTTACCTGCTTCAAGGCTTATGAGGTAGGCCGTTCCGAACGTTGGGTTTACGCCAATCTCTTTGTAGTAGATTCTCTGTTCTGCGGCCTGGTCTAAAATCTCGATGTGTTTCATTGTTTTCCTCCTGAGGTGTGCTTGTCTTGTTGTGTGTGTATATTCGCTCTACACCGAAGGAATAGCAAGAAATAAGCAAAGAAAAAAGCCATTCAGTGGAATGAAACCCTCTGAATAGCCATTTTCTTTTGTCCGCTTAGAGGCTGCTAAAAAATCCCTAACGCAACTTCTCTAATAAAGGTCCCTTTTTGTATGGTTACCTTCTGGACTCAGACACAATTTAATTTACACTCTCACTCCCATCAAAGACAACTCTTCCGCTCCCCTAATGGGGGGCATCCATTGCGATAGACTTCCCCTTTTTCATGGCATTCGTAGAACGAGAGGACTCATCTCTTTTACACCAACTGAGTTTACATCATCTCCCTTTTATTTTTAGGATCGTATCACAATGTCTTACTACATGACACAAAGACAAAACAATCGCCCCGCAGCGGATAGCATCCAAACGCGGGGCGATCATTCTTCGGCCTTCTATTCAGCTTTTCTTTTTTTCATATAGGCGAGCCCCAAAGAGGAGCACAGCGCCATCACTACATAGCCACCCACGAAAGGCATTCCGGTTTTCGGCGCCTCGGAATCGCCCGGCGGCGTCACCGGCGGAACATGCGGCGGTTCTTCCGGCGGATTGTCTGGCGGGTTGTCCGGAGGATTATCCGGCGGGTTATCCGGAGGGTTGTCCGGCGGGTTGTCCGGCGGGTTATCCGGAGGATTATCCGGTGGGTTGTCCGGCGGATTATCCGGCGGATTATCCGGTGGATTGTCCGGTGGGTTATCCGGAGGAAGCTCCTGATTGGTTGCCTCAAAAATAGCTTCGTAAATCGGTTCGACTGCCTTGATCGGATAGAACGCATCGATGATGTTGTCGTTTTCATCGACGATCTCAAAAACCCGTACAAAATTCCCTTTGGCTAACACATTGGGGACGTACAGGGCGTAAACCCCATCCTCATCCTTTTTCAGATACAAATTCAGGGTTAAATTCTTGTAGCCAACGTCGTTCTTTAACGAGTTGTAGTACTTAACCTTCACCGGCCGCCCTTTTCCGTCGACCGTAATTTCCTTCCCTTCGTCGTAGCCGAAACGGATATTGTCCGCGTCCATCCAATAGTAGGTGAAGCCGTATTCATCATCGGTTTGAAACAGCCATTTTAGAACCTTCGTATCCGCCGTCTTCTCATCAATGATGAGCCGCACGGTCACATCGCCCATAAAGGTCTCAAAAGGTCCTGTCGCCACGTTCCGTCCGTCTTCATCGACGTAAGCGTCCTTTTTCTCCAAGCGGAATTGAATGTGCACCCGATGATCTTCCTTCTCCTCGGCGGGCTTTAACATACGCTGAAAATGGTAGGATCCTTGAAAGCCTTCCACGGCTTCTTCCTCGATCCCGTAAGCACCCTTTTCCAAAAGGACGGGATCCAGCTCCGTGATCCTGCCTTCCCATCCCTCCGCTTTCGTTAACGTCACGGTCTTGTAAACGGGATCGACTTTTCCGTCTTCTCCGCGTTTGTAGTCAATGATGATGCGCTTGCCATTTTTTAAGACATAGAACGTCACGGCATCCGGAAGTTCTCTATTTTTCACGGCAGCGTCTTTTGCGCCTTCTCCAAGGGCTTTGCGAATCTCTTCTTCCGTCAACATCTTCCACGTCTTTTTAATCTTGGCCTCCGCATAGGGCGCATTGTAGAGCGTAAATTCGTAGCCATAGGTCTCTTTAACCAGAGGGCCGCCCTCTTTCTTATGATCCAAGATCAGTCCGCTGTCATCGTCTCCTTCGTCCCCAGATTGAGTCCAGAGGTAGGGCACGTAGAACTTGATGCCGCCCTCCGTTTTTTCGACGAAGATGGCGTAGGCTCCCGCATCATTCGGGTATCCCGTCCAGTTAGCATCGACCCAGCCTTCTCCATTCTCCACCAGATACCGAACATTTTCCTCGTCGCCATTATAATAGTCGGCGCCAACGAAAGGATTGTTCAATAACGGATGGGAAAACTCCGAATGAACTGACGTATCATCGCCCAATCGCGTGCTCTTCCCCATATAGGTCGCTGTTCCGTCCTGATGCAGCTCATAGAAGTAAAAGTCCGCGCCGTGCTTTTCCTCGTAGTCCGAATACTTTTTACTCGTCCCCTTGGTGATCGTCACTTTCCCGTACTGCGTGGATGCGCCTTTTTCCTTTTTTTCGACGCGAACGGCATAGCCGGTTTCTCTCTCCACGATCAAATACTTCATGCCGCGCTCTGCCAATTCTTCATCGGTAAAGGGCAGACCATTGTCCCTAGCGACCGGCAAGTCGTTATAGGTCGTCTTCTTCCATTGAGAGAAGCGCGTTTGCCAGTCGTTGTCCTTGTTCAAAAGCACTTCGCCATACTTGTAAAGGTTGTTGTCGTTGCCGTATTGGCTGCGAACGTAAACTTCATCGACGTCGGCGGGGACAATAAAGATATCGACGTACAGGTCTTTGTCCTCGTACTCTTTCTTATCGATGCCTTCATCCCATTTCTTTTTAAAGGTAAAGTCCACATTCCCTTCATCGTTCGGCGTCTCCATGTTCGCATTGGAGCCGACGCCGCCGCCGTAGCGGGCACTGTTGCCCAAAACGAAGACGTAGGAATTGCTCCACGCTTCTTTGACCAGCGCATCGGAGTAGACGGTGCGCAGATGCATCCAATCGTCCGTATAGGACAGGTGATCGGGAATGACGACTTCACCGGCATCGTTGATATATTTGATGAGATTTTTGCCTTCCGTCACCGGCGACACGTGGGAATAAAATTGATCTTTGATTTGCTCGTTGTCGAGCTTAAAGGAATGAACCTTTTTCGTAAGACTCAAGTCGTCGCCCTTGCCGGCCGCTTGGTTGTTGTAAATGTAGACCGAGTGACCGTCGCCCAAGTGCACGTAACCGGTCGGACAGTTCCAGAGCCCGCCGCCGTTTCCGGGACCGCCGAAGTAAGCATCTTGTTCCGACATAAAGCCGACTGCCGCGTTGTTTTCCGTAATCAGCAAATGTTCCAGCTTATTGACGCGCGGCGGAAAAGAGTAGTAGATACCGCCGCCAAAATTGCCCGCATGATTGTCTAAAATCATCACGCGTTGAAATTTCACTGTTTCCGAATCCACGTAAAAGCCGCCCGCATTGTTATCTGCTTTATTATCGTAGATCAATCCGCCCCGGATCACTGCTTCGGCTTTATTTTCCTCCAAATACTTTTGGTAATTTTTGAGCGTAAAAGCTTCTTCCGCCCCTAAAGTATTGTCATAGCGGAAGATAAATGCATCGCTGATGTACACGGCGCCGCCGGTGCTCCCGTTGACGTTCCCCGCAAAAATGCCGTCATTGATCTGAAGCGTTCCGCCGCAGTAGACGGCTATCCCGCCGGCCAATCGAAATTCGCCTCTTGCTTCGTTGGCGACAATGTTTCCCCCGTTGATTTCTACGATGGCGGCATCGTTCGGATTTTTCAACAAATTTTTTCCTCGGGCACCGAATAAATCGCCGGCAAAAATAGCGCCTGCCGCTCCCTTGTTGTGATCGATCATTCCGTTGTTCATCGTAAATTTCGATCCAGGAGCCACGTACACGGCTCCGGCGGAAAGTGGATAGTCGGCAGTCGATCCGATGGTATTCGATGTAATTCTTCCGCCATTCATGGTAAAGGCGGATCCGCCCTGTACTTTAATGGGTGCCGCGTAGGCCGTCGCACTGGATCCATTGGCGATGACACCATTATTCAAAACCAACTCTCCACCCTCTTTGAGGTTGAAGAAAGATCCCTTTCCTCCTTGCGTCGATGTCACTTTTTCTTTGTTTCCATCAAAGTTGATGGCGTTGTTTTCGTCGCCGAGGGTCAATTTGCCAAGAACCTCGAACAGGGTGTCCTTAAAATCGTCGGCTCGTTTCACGACGATGTCTTTTGCTTCGTCAAATGTATAGCGGTATTCCCCCGACCGCGTGCCGATTTCTTCTATATTTTCCTTGGCCTTCTCTTCGGCTTCTTTGCCGCGGCGTCTGCCCTCTTCAATGACTTCTCTTTGCTTCTCCTCGCCCGCGTCAGCGTAATCTTTCGGCTGTTCCACGGGTTCCGGATCCATCATCGCTTTCTTTCCGTCTCTCGACGTTAAGGTGATAATTTTGCCCTTGCCGATGGTCAGCGTTTCTTTCATCTCCACGCTTTCCGTCACGACAATGATCGTGGGCTCGCCATCTTTTGCCTTTTCGATGGCCGCCTTCAGTTCTTCAAAATTTTTAACTTCGACGGTCACCCCTGCTTGTTCTTTCGGATCGGCTTCACGAAGCTCCTCCGGACGAAGGGTGGTGCCTTTTTCCAAAACTTCAACTTCTTCAGCTGCTTCGGCTTCCTCGGCTTCTTCTTTCGCCTCTTCTTCGGCGGCTTTTTCCGGCGCCCCATCCGCGGCATTCCCATCCGCGTTCCCTTCCGTGGCGTTCTTTTCCGCAGCGGCATCGTCTTTTTCGTCCGCCACCGCATCCGAGCGCACTTCTTTCGGGACATCTTCTCCGAGTGCTTCTTTCGGGGTCTCTTCTCCGAGCGCCGCCTCTATTTTTTCTACAGGCGCTTTTTCCTCTTTCTCTTCTGCGGGAGCTGGAGCGATTTCTGCTGCCGGTTCTTCTTTCATCCGCGCATGTTCCGCCTCACGCTTGGAAGCCTCTGCCATCGCTTCTCCCACGACGGCAGGACGTTCGATCGCCTCATCCGCGTACGCGGTTCCTCCTCCCACAAGAAAAAGCACGAGGAAAAGCAAAAAAATCCTTGCTCTCTTCATCCCTTCTCCCTTCTTCATTCCAAAACTTTCTTAAAATATCCTAGACGAATCCCTTTTTAAATTACCTTTAATAGTATCTCTTCCAGCTGTTCTTGTCAATGGCACAATCCGTTTGTTTTGAGCACGGTGTCCCATCTCTTTGACCTATTGGATGACATGCGTTGCGCGCTTAGACCACCTGAAAGAGAAAAAATTTCAGATAATCGGTTTCAGGGATTCCCAGTCGAATGGGATGATCCGGCGCTTGCTGGCGTGCTTCAATCTGCCGCAGCGACACGTGCGCTTCTTTCGCCGCCTCTTCCACCGCACGCAGGAAACGAGGGGTGTCCATAAAATGGCTGCAGGAACAGGTGGCGAGATAGCCGCCGCGCATCAGAAGCCTCATCGCCTCACGGTTCAGCCGCCGATATCCCTTTTCCGCCACCGGAATGGCCGACCGGGATTTGGCAAAGGCCGGAGGATCCAAAATAATAAAATCATAAGGATGCTTTTTGCTGGAGAGGGATTCCTCCAAAAAATCAAACACGTCCGATGCCGTCCACGTGATCTTGTCCTGCAAGCCATTCAACGCCGCGTTTCTTGATGCCATCTCAAGCGCTTCATTTGAAACATCCACTGCATCGACATGAACCGCCCCGCCGGCTGCGGCATTCAGCGCAAATGCGCCGGTATGGGTGCAACAATCCAAGACGTTCATCCCCTGGGCAAGATCCCTCACACGCCGACGGTTATACTTCTGATCCAAAAAAAATCCCGTCTTCTGTCCATTCTCCACATCGACGAAAAAACGCAGATTATTTTCCACAATCTCCGTGGTCGTTTCTGCGGGATGAGACACACCAAACCATCCCTTTCCCTGCATCAAACCTTCCTTGTCGCGCAGTCCATCATCGTTGCGTTCATATAATCCGCGCACCGGGCTCCCTTCCTCTTCCAGCACCTCCATTAGGATTGGAAACAGTTCTTTTTTGCGCTGTTCCATCCCATAAGAAAGCGTCTGTGCCACAAGAAGATCCTCAAATTTATCAACGGTCAATCCCGGAAATTCATCCGCTTCTCCAAAAATCAGCCGGCACGCATTAAAATCCTTCCCCATCACCTTTTTTCGATACTTGATCGCATAACGAAAACGACGCTCCCAAAAAGCGTGATCAAACCGATCATTCGCGTTCCGCGATACCAACCGAATGCGAATGCGGCTTTCATTGCTGAGCAGCCCCGTTCCCAGATAGCGTCCTTTTTCGCTGAGCACATCCACCAGCGCCCCATTCTCCTCTGCCTCGCCGGAGCGAATTTCATCCTCATAGACCCATGGATGCCCGGTTTTCAACCAGTTCTCGCCTTTCCGGCTGATACGGTATTCAGGAAAAGATCGTCTTGTTTTCATCATTGCCTCTTTTCAAAAATTCAGGATTGTCTCATCATAATAAATTTTGAATTCATTTGACAAGAAACCCTTGCGTCTGTAAAATAGCGAAAGAAAAAAATGGAAAAAAGGCGGATGAGGAAATCTGATGTCTGAAGCCCCAGCGAGTCCCGATGGGTGGAAGGGGATGGCGGAACACATCCAGATCGCGCCTCGGAGCTGGTTCGGCGCTAGTCGGACACGGGTTCGCCCGTTATCGCGTCTGAGTCTAGAACTCGATAAGGTCTATTCTGCGAAGGATGGATAAATGAGGGTGGTACCACGAGCAATCGTCCCTGTCGGACGGGTGCTCTTTTTTTATTCCATCGTTTTGAGCACCGGTAAGCGGCATCGCCGCAGGAAGAGAAAGAGAGGACGTATGAACCAATTTCTCGCGGATATTCAATACAACCTCATCGCGGATCATCGCTGGCATTACCTCATTGATGGATTGCAGACGACCCTTCTGGTCACCGTCTTTTCCGTCATCATCGGCATCACATTTGGATTTCTTCTCGCTCTGATCCGCAGCGCCCATCGCGACCTGCAGCCCAAATGGAATACGCCCACCGGCTTTCTGTTTAACCTCGCCAATAAAATCGCCTCCATTTTTATCACGATCATTCGCGGAACGCCCAGCATGATCCAGCTCTTAATGATGTTCAACATCTTTCTGGCTGCCGTCGATAATTTGCCTCTGGTCTGCATTCTGACCTTTGGTTTGAACAGCTCCGCTTATGTCTCCGAAATTTTCCGCGCCGGTCTGCAGTCGGTGCCCGCCGGACAAGTCGAAGCCGCTCGCTCCCTCGGTCTGTCCTACGCTGAAACGCTGCGCAAGGTTGTCATGCCTCAGGCCTTCAAGCTCAGCCTGCCGCCGCTGGGCAACGAAGTCATCACCCTGTTCAAAGAAACCTCGATCAGCGGCACCATCGGGCTCATTGATGTGACCCGCGGCGCCAGCATCATCATCACCAAAACCTTCCAGGCATCCATTCCCTATTTCGCTGCCGCGCTGATCTACCTCTTCTTTGTCCTTCTGCTGGAACGCCTGTTCAATACGTTAGAAAAGAGGACCATGTATGCTTACCATTCGGAATCTTGAAAAAACGTTCGGTTCGTTGCAAGTCTTCAAAGGAATTGATCTCGATGTGCATGATGGTGAGAAAATCGTCATCATCGGTCCGTCCGGAAGCGGAAAATCAACCTTGCTGCGCTGCATGAACCTTCTCGAAACGCCGACCGCCGGAACGATTACATTGGATGGTGTTGTGGTCAACGATAAAAAAACCGACATCAACGCCATCCGGCAAAAAATGGGCATGGTCTTCCAAGGCTTTCATCTATTTGCCAATAAAAATATTTTGGAAAATCTCACCCTGGCGCCCCTGACTAAAAAGCTGATGAGCAAAGCGGAAGCCGAAGCCAAGGCGCGGGAACTGCTGCATCGAATCGGGCTTCCGGATAAAGAGAAGATGTTCCCCAGCCAGCTCTCCGGCGGACAGCAACAGCGCATCGCCATCGCCCGCGCTCTGATGATGAATCCGGAGATGATCCTCTTCGATGAGCCCACCTCCGCTCTGGATCCGGAAATGGTGAATGGCGTTCTTGATCTGATGAGAGAACTCGCCAACGATGGCATGACCATGGTGGTCGTCACGCACGAAATGGGCTTCGCCCGGGAAGTCGCCAATCGAATCATCTTTATGGATGGCGGAACCATCGTCGAAGAAAGCGACCACCCCGTAGACTTCTTTGCGCATCCTAAAGAAGAGCGGACAAAACAATTCTTATCGAACGTTTTGTAAATGAAAAAAAACCGCAAGAAGGCAAAAACTTGCGGGTTCTTCTCATCTTGATCATCAAGGTAAGGTAATATGACGGTTTACATCACTGCATCAAAGATTCGTGTCTCTGTTCTCATGTAGGTATTATGCGCTGAATCTGAATAAAAGTTAATTACCTCTTTATACTTTGGACGAAGGCGATTGGTATCATCAACATATTCTGTGACGGTATAATAAATAGTATGCAAATTTCGTTCAAAAATATTCGCAGCTGCTCCAATCAAAAAAGCTGCTGTCCACGGCAACCCCGAAATATTTGCAATTGCCGCCGCTAATCCAGCTGCAATGGCTCCAATCGTCATTACTTCAAAAGAATTATCTCCCCTGTAGCTTTTACGGTATCTCCATGACTCTCCTGTCAATACCATATCTATACTACCGTCATCAAAAGCGTTACTGAGACTACTAAAAGCAATACTAATATTTCCTTCGCTGCTTTGGATCTGATAAGAAAGGCGATCCACCCATCTCCATTCATGCTGGACGTATTCATATTTCTCAGTGAATACTGATTTCTGATCGTCAGAAATCATATCAACATTTTTGTATTGTTTACCGTGATCAAAATACGTATATTCCAGCCGATTCTTTGCATGTAAAAGCATATGCGTATCCCTCAACTGATGGGATGACTGCACCGGTTGATCATACAATGCAGATGCCGCTAATGCACTTCCCTGATAAGAGACCAATAAGACGCCTGCCAACAGAAGACTCACTAACTTTTTCATATTAACCTCCTTTTCTGATATACTCTCATTATATTTAAGATGCCTTTTTAATGTTATATCGCAAAAGGAGACTGATATGAATAAAAATTTGCGAGGCTATCTGCTGACGACTGCCGCATATCTGCTTTTTATCTTCGGATATGATTACTTGGTAAAAACACACGGTGATCTTCCTTTCTTTTACTCGTTTCTTCCAATCATCGGATTTACAGTGGCCTACTTTCGCAAAGAAAAGAAGCGTAAAGAGGAAGAACAAGTCTCTAGCCCCGCCCACAAAGAAGAATAACCTACGCTCTAAACGCACGTCGCTCCAACACCTTTGTATATGAAAAGGCGTCCCCGGAGAGCGCGCTGAATCTGAAAACGGTGAAACGAAAAAAAATCACGGATTCACGATTCTCATTTCCATCTGACGTACCATGTCGATGTGATATCGTCGGCATAACGCGTTTTGAAAAAGTGAGAAAAGCTGGTATCCCACTGCGTCCCCACACGGATATAGTTTCCATCGCTGCATTCCTGATAGCCCACGGCAAAAAAAGCGTGCGAGCCATCTTGCCCATTAAAATGTTTAATGTCCGCTCCCATATAAAACGGATTCCCATTGTCCACATTGCGTTTCACCCACGCCCAATCAAAACCCGGATGATCCTCGCTTCCGGCAGGAGACGTAAACCGTTCTTCTTTGCAATACCTCAGCAAACCGCGATAGGCATTTCTTGAGTAGGTCCCGGTCTCCGTTGTCCCCATGTATTGATATAGCTTTTGAAAAGTCTGTTGCAACGTGGTATCGGAAGCGGGATACAAAGCATCAATCCCCCGACATTCATGCCAATATTTTAGAATATTCACGCCACAGGTCGGCGCGCATACGCCCTCGGACGAGAAATCCTCCATGACAACCGGAAGGTAGCCTTCTTTCCAAAGATTCGCAACATATTTATTAGAGTACACCACTTGTTCCTTTGATAAGGCAGAGCGCGAAGAGAACAAACGGGTGCCGCTCTCATTGACTTGACGATACATATGCTGAATGGAGGCTTCAATCTCCGCTTTTTCATCGGTACAATCGACCGTCCGATCCATTGAAAACAGACGATCCTGTTCTTTGCGGTAAGCGCGGAGCAATCCGGAAAAAACCAATCGGTTTTCATCCGATGAAGAAAATTCTTGCATACTGTGACCATCGATGAGATATTCGCCGTCGTAGCCAAATTCCATCATATCCCATGCCCCGGTTGAGGGATCGAGCGCCACGCGAAGATAGCCGCTCATCTTGCCTTCTGTCGCCAGGTTAATGATTACGCCATTCAACTGGTCTTCTAAATCAAAAGTAGGAATCAGCGTCTCTATTTTCGTCGCGTCCGTCCACGATGAGGTTTCATCGTAAGCAGCCTGACGATCGATCATGCTTTGCGCCTCTTGTATCAGCGCGTCCATTTGTGAATCCGAAGCCCATGGCGATGCTTCTGCGGGATGCCCGCACAGAACAACCAAAAAGATCAAAATCATCAGCCCCAGCAGCCGTTGATGTTTACGCATCGCGTTTCCGTCCTTTCCAACATAAAAGAAGCACGCCGATTCCGCTAAGCGCCATCCCCAAACGCAGTCCCGGAGGATGGTAAACGAGTTGAATGTCATGCGTTCCCGGAGCCAAAACCATTCCGGTCATGATTTGATGCACGCGGATCAGTGGAATGGGGCGATGTCCATCCATCGCTTTCCACCCTTTATGGTAAGGAAGATTGAGCGCTAAAATCCCCGCCGTATCGTTCTCAACGGTGCCGCAAATCGTATCTCCCTGCACCGCCAGATGTTGGAGATTCACCCGGTTCACATTCCTCGTCCACTCCGGCAGCTTTCGATAGGACGACCACAGAAGTTTTGCTTCCTCCACCTCATAGTCGCCAGGCGATAAGGTCAGCAAGAGTGAGGGACTCTTGGCATCCAATCGTATCGTAAAGGTCTCCTGCGGCAGCGTCCATTTATAACTTGGTGCAAAAACCGAAAGGTCTTTCTCTCCGACGCGCATCTGATACCACAGAAGATCGCTCAGCGGTGCACTCAACGAGTGAAGCCGAAGGGTAAAGAGATACTCGCCTTCATCGCGCGCAGCCAATGGGCACTCCAGCGATCCGACTTTTATCGTGCCACCTGGCAAATAAACATTGGGCACCAACGGATCGGTTTTTCCTTCCACGTGCCAATGTGCTCCTTGAACCTGGATGCCATGGTATGTCGCCCCATCTAGGGGAATCTCTTCCACCGTTGGCTCCAACGTGTGTTTTTGCATGAGACCGGCGATCGGAGAATCGACCACGGCCGTCTGAAAAAGGCTCGCATCTCTCTGTGCATCATTCAACCATTCAAAATCTTTTTCATCCATCCACGTGTCATACCACAGATCCATCCCCACCGCTTCTTCATTCTGAAACACCGGAATGGATGACGAAGAGACCGGTGCAATATCGGCAACATGAAAACCGAACGGAGCGGTCTCTCCGCCGATCACCCGATCCACGCCCCACGCATTTTCAAGAAAACGCCGCCCATCCATTCCATGGATATGGCTTGGCATCGTCGTCGGCTGATAAATGTGGTGGCGCTGATAAAACCACTCCATTTGATCGCCGGGGATGAGAGAATTATAGACAGAAAGCCCCTTGACGCCTGCAGCAAGCGCACTGTTAGCGGCAATGTATCCCTTTTGTTCCGTCAGTCGGTTCGCCACGCGGCCGAAGAACCGCGGCTCATGTTCTATCCCGGCTGCCTTCCAAGAGGCATCCAGCAAGCGGGCGGAAGACCGCCCCTCCGGGCTCAGCTCATCCGAAACTTGCTGAGAGTGCAGCACGCCCAAACTGGCGGCAAAAAACAAGAGGCCAAACTCCACCCAACGCTGTTTCTTTTTCAGATCCCTGCCCTGCATCAAGAGCAGAAGGAGCACCGCCCCCAACGTGAAACCAGCAATCCATCCCCCGCGATGCGTCTGGACTCCGATTCGACCTTCCGTATACAAAACACAGAGGTACCACCCCACCCCGCCGAAGAAGAGAAGCGCCCAAAGCATTCGGTGCGCCATAGTTTCCTTCCAAACGCGCAGCGCCACGGGGATGCACCAACAAATGGCAAGATCCGACCAAAACAGCCACCGATCGGTCGGATAGGAAAAGCCATTATATATGGAAGAAATCACCGGAAAGAGTGAAAAGAGATAGAGCACCAGGGCAAAACGCACTTTTTTTCGATCTTCTTCCGCAAGATAAACCCGTCGGAAAATCAGCATGACCATGAGCAATCCAACGAGCATCGTCCAGAGACCGTGACCGCGCAGCAGCGAAAAAGGTTCTTTCCAGACCTCCGAAAAGTGTGTGAGGCTCGGAAAAAGTGGAACATTCTGGCTCCCCCGTGTATGGGCAGCGGAAAGAAAGCCGAAAAGAGAGGGAAGGAAGCCCACAGCCCCCAGTAAAAAAGCCACCAGCGTATCGCCAATACAGCGCAGCGCCCGCTTGATGGACAACCGCCAGTCATGAAGATCCAACCAAAAAATCACCCAATACACCGCAATGCTCAAACAAGCCATATAGGCGAAATAGAAATTGCTCATAAAGAGCAGCCCCAACGCGACCACGTAGAGCACCGCGGACTGTCCGCGCCGCATCTTTTCCAGTCCTGCTAAAATCAACGGCGCCATCATCATGGCCGGAAGCATAAAATCCAACAACATCGTACGATAAAGGACATTCCCCAGCGTGCCGTATACGACGGCACCGATCAAATGAAAGATCCACGCATTCTGCTTCTCTTCCGGATCGCGTTCTCCTCCTGTGCTGTGCAAAAAGGCAAAACAGGAAAGCATGAGCAAAAACTGATGGATCATGCTGGATAATAGCAGTACACGTGCCGCATTGGCAGGACTTTTCAAAGAAAATCCGATGAGCTTCGCAAAAACCACAGAAATCCAGAAAAATGGCGAGGTGCTGTAATAGTAGCTCAGCTCACTCAAGGCATCGCCGCCCAATCCCAGATTCCAATTCCAAAAATGAATATCCCACAGATGCGGCCCCCACATCTGCGCCAGCGCCTGGCGAAAAACCGCAAACTGCGCACTGGCATCCACCCCGCGGATCAGAAAATCTCTGCCTTCTGAAAAGGAAAAAAAGAGAATGTGACTTCCGAACACCACGGAAAAAAACAGGATCAGCGTGAATATTCCGCGCTTCATCCGCCGCTTCAGGAATCCTCCCTTTGTTCCTTTCAGAGCCATCTCTCTTCCTTTCGATTTTTGGAATCAAATCCTATCGTTTCTCCTACTTTATCATGAATTACACCATTGAAGTACAGAACAAAAAAAGAAGCCCTGCCATTCAGCATCACAAGAAGCCAAACGACAGGTGCCTCCAGCAGGGATTCAAAAATTCCTTATTTCACCCATTGAGAGAACTCTTCATCCGTGCACCGCACATAGTGCGTTCCTTCAACGAGGCGATCCTTTCCCTCCTCATAGTGAATCCCCGACTGCTCATAGTCATAGGAAAGGGACGTGCGCGTTTTTTCCACCACCGGATTCGGAATCGGAATCGCCGAAAGAAGACTCTTGGTATAGGGATGGATCGGATGATTAAAGATCTCTTCCGTGGTTCCGGTCTCCAGAAGATAGCCCAGATGCAGCACGCCAATCCGGTCAGAAATGTATTTAACCATGCTCAGATCGTGGGCAATGAACAGATACGCACAGCCCGTACTCTTCTGAATATCCTTCATCAGGTTCACCACCTGCGCCTGGATGGAGACATCTAGAGCCGAAATACACTCGTCCGCGATGATGAGCTTCGGGTTCATAATCAGTGCCCGCGCGATCCCCACGCGCTGGCGCTGACCGCCGGAAAACTGATGGGGATATCTTTCGGCATGCTGCGGAGAAAGACCCACTTTTCGCAGAATCTCATGGATCAGCGCCTCTCTCTCCTTCGGATTCGTCGTTCGATGATGAATATCCAGACCTTCACCGATGATATCGGCGACTTTTTTTCGAGGATTAAGGCTCGCCATCGGATCCTGAAAGATCATCTGCATTTGTTCATGCAGCATCGTGCGCGTGCTTTTGTCCAGATTTCCGGAGATGGTCTTCCCCTGAAACTCCACTGATCCAGCGGTCGGATCATACAAACGGATGATGCTTCGGCCGATCGTGGTTTTTCCGGATCCGGATTCTCCCACTAGACCGTAGGTTTCCCCCGGATAGACCTCGAAAGAAACGCCATTCACAGCCTTCACCGTAAAATTCCGGTTGATGCGGAAGTGCTGCTCCAGATTTTTCACTTGCAACAGCGGCTCGGTCATTGCAGCCCTCCCTTCTTCCGCGCTTCTTCTCTCGCACGTTCCAAACGCACCGCCAGTGCCTCCGGAATCTCCACCTTCGGCGCATCCGGATGCAGCAGCCAGGTCGCTGCATAATGCGTCTCGGACAGCTTAAAAAACGGCGGCTGAGCTTTTTCATCAATTTTCAGCGCGAACGGATTGCGCTGCGCAAAGGCATCCCCTTCCGGCTCATGCAGCAGGTTTGGCGGACTGCCGGGAATGGAGTACAGACGTTCATCATCCGTTTCCAAATCCGGCATGGCTGACAGCAATCCCCATGTATACGGATGGCGCGGATCATAGAAAATATCTTCAACGGTTCCGGTCTCCACGATACGGCCGGCATACATGACGTTGACATAATCCGCCACTTTCGCCACCACCCCAAGATCGTGGGTGATATAAATCACCGAAAGGTTCATCCGGTGCTGAATCGTCTTAATCAGCTCCAGAATTTTCGCCTGAATGGTCACGTCGAGCGCCGTCGTCGGCTCATCGCAGATCAGAATATCCGGAGCGCTGGACAGCGCAATCGCAATCACCACACGCTGGCGCATTCCGCCGGAAAGCTGGTGCGGATAATTACGCATCCGCTTCTCTGGCTCCGGAATGCCCACCAGGGCTAAAAGCTCCACCGCACGTTGACGAGCGCTCGCTTTGTTGTATTTCCCGCTCAGCAGCATCCCTTCCATAATCTGCTTTCCGATGTTCATCGTCGGATCGAGGCTGGTCATCGGATCCTGAAAGACCATCGCTATATGTTTTCCGTTGATGGTCTGGCGCATCTCCTTCTTCGACAGTTTCAGAAGATCCACCGTCTTCCCCTCGGTTCCGTCCGCCTCCGGCGGAAAATGGTAGAGAATCTCGCCGCTGTGAATGACCGCATTGCTGTCCAAAAGCCCCATCGCCGCTTTCATGGAGACGGATTTTCCAGATCCCGATTCACCCACGATCGCGAGCGTTTCCCCCTTTCGCAGCTCCATATTGATGCCGCGAATCGCATGGATCTGTCCTGCATTGGTCTGAAATGAAAGATCCAGATGGCGAATTTGAAAGATGGTCTTGTTCTCGCTCATAATCACCTCACATATCTTCCAGTTTCGGCGCCAATGCTTCGCGCAGCCCATCACCAATAAAGTTAAATCCAAGCATCAGGAGTGCCAGCGCACTGATGGGGGGCAAAATCTGATAGGGAAGCGTCGTAATATTATTGAAGCCCGCCTCAATCAGGGAGCCAATCGACGCCTGGGGCAGCATGATTCCGACGCCGACAAAACTCAGAAATGCCTCGGTAAAAATCGCCGCGGGAATCGAGAACATCACCTGTGTGATGATCGGTCCAATCGTATTGGGAAGGATCACCCGGAAAATGATATGAGCGCTGCCTGCGCCCAGAGTCCGGCTGGCCAGCACATATTCTTGATCTTTCAGCTTGAGCATCTCCGCGCGCGCAATTTTACTCATGCCAATCCATTCCGTAAGGAGCAGCGCAACGATCACCAATCCAATTCCTTTCGGCATGAAGATCGCCAGCACGGACACCATGACCAGACGCGGAATACTGTTGGCAATTTCGACAATGCGCTGCATCACCGCGTCCACTTTTCCACCAAAATAGCCGGAAATCAATCCATAGCTCATGCCGATCAACATGTCGATCACAATCGTGACAAAAGCGATAAAGAGGGAAACGCGGGCGCCCTGCCAAGTGCGCGTCCAGAGATCGCGACCCAGATCGTCCGTGCCGAAAAGAAACGTGCGGTCTGCAAACGGGTCTGCAAACGGCTGTCCGCCTAAAGCGCCGTGCAGTGCCGGAATCCGGGGCGCCAGACCGTTGGCCGTGCGTGTCACTCCTTCGGCCGTCGTGGTACTAACCATTTCATCATATTTATAAGAGGAGAAGATGGGTCCAAAAATTGCGAAAAGGATGATCGCCGTAACAATCACCAGACCGCAAACCGCTCTCTTATCCTTAAAAAAATGAGTGATGACGCCCTTCCAATATCCCTGCGAAGCAAAGTTGGTATCGACATCCAGATCCCGGTTGCTCACAAAGGAAAAATCGCCGTCCACCGGAACATAGGACTGCTCAACCGCCGGGACAGTCAGTGTCTGTTTCTGTTTCATATTTTCTGCCCCTTTCCCGCCAGACGAATCCTTGGATCCAGAATGCCGTAGAGAATATCCAAAACCAGCATAATTCCGATATACAGCGCAGAGTACAGAATGCCCAGTGCCAAAACATAGTTGTAATCAATCCCGGCGCCGGCGATGGCATCCACCATCAATTTTCCGATTCCATTGATCCCGTAAATCTTTTCCACGACGAGCGCGCCAGTGAGCAGATCCACAATGAGCGGAGCAATCACCGTGACAATGGGAATCAGCGCATTGCGCAGCACATGCCGCGTGACCAGCTTCGTCCCATACAACCCCTTCGCTTCCGCCAAATGCACATAATCACTGTCCATCACCTCCACCATCTCATTGCGCGTAAACCGGGAAATGGTCGACAGCGAAAATAGGCTCAGCGAGAGAGCCGGCATGATGGCCGAGAACAGAAATTTGGAGTTGTCAAAAAAGTAGGGGAAAAAGGGGATCTGAAAGGCAAAGAAATATTGCAGAAAGATCAGGAAAACATAGGACGGAACGCAAACGCCCACAATGGAAAGCACCGTACAGAAGCCATCCAAAAATTTTCCGCGATGAAGCGCCGCCATAATTCCCAAGATCAGTCCTAGCGCCGATCCAATCAAAATTGCCAGACCGCCGATGCGAAACGAATTGGAAATTGCGGTTCCGAGAACCGTGCTGATCGGCGCACCATTGTAGAGCGACGTCCCATTCCCAAAATTCCCGTGCAACACATTGCCCATATATCGTACAAACTGCACCGGAATCGGGTCATCCAATCCCATCTTTGCGCGCGTCTGCGCGATCTGTGCATCGGACATGCGCTCAGAGGGGAACGGGTTTCCCGGCATGATGCGGACGAGCACAAAAAGCAGAAGCACAATAATAAAGAGAGTCAGGAGCGCCATTCCGACACGTTTAAGAATGTATTTTACCAAAGCGTCCTCCAGGCTAAAACAATCGGGGCAATCCGAAGATTGCCCCGACAACGTCATCCCCACAACGCAGCTTAATTTCCCTTCACTGCATTCTTGTATACACGGTTCAGTGCTACCGGATGGAACTCGACACCACTCAGCGCCGGATTGATGAGGTTAGCGTTGGATTTTGTAAACAACGGAGCGATCACTGCATCATTCATCACCAGCTTCTCAGCCTCATGCAGTGCATTCCAGCGTCCCTGATAATCTGAAACAAAAGCGCCCACCGTCGCATCCTGGATCAGCTTATCGTAATCTGCGTTGCTCCAGAATCCGTAGTTGTTGCTATTACCCGTTGTCCACATCCCAAGATAGGTCAGCGGATCAGCATAATCGGGACCCCAGCGAGTCAGTGCGACATCGTAGTTATCATTTTGCATTTTATCCAGACGTTCCGACTTCGTCATGGCCTGCAGATTGATGGTCATGCCCGGCAAAGCCGCCTCGATCTGGCTCTTCAGCGCCTGTGCAATTTTAGCCACTTCGTCGCCCTCATTATTCCCGTAGATCAACGTGAAGTTAAAGCTTTCTTTGCCAAGCTCCTGTTTCGCTTTGGCATAGTATTCTTGTGCACGCGCCGTATCAAATCCGACGACGTCGCTGTAGCGCTTCTGATCGGCAGAAAAGTCTTCGCCATTTTCCGCATTGTTGGCAAACTGCGGCGGAACCGCCGTGAACGTGGGAAGCGAGCCATCCATCACGAAATTGTTGACAATGGAATCACGGTCAATCGCATTGCTCATCGCCAAACGCAGATTCTTGTTGGCCAGCATGCCGCCCTCTGCATTCTTCTCGGTCTGGCTGAACGTCAGATACCAGAGATATCCCGCGCCCGTGATTTTGATTTTATTGCCAATCGCAGAATCCGCTTGCGCATTCGCGACCTGATTTCCAGAGATGGTCACCAAATCCAGCGTATTGTTCTTAAACGCGGTCAATGCGTTATCCGACGATCCAACGACCTGGTAATTCAGACCGGCCAGTTTCACCCGCTCGGCGTCCCAGTAATCCGGATTCTTTTTCAGCACAAGGTTTGCCGTCCCCGGTGTGTAACTTTCCAAAAGGAATGCGCCATTCGACAGATAGGTTTCCGGGCTGGTTCCATAAGTGCCTTCAGCCTGCGCCGTGTAGAATTTCTCGTTAATCGGATAGAAGACCGGGAATGCCATCAGCGAGGGGAAGAAAGAAACCGGAACGCTCAGCTCCACAACGAATGTTTTATCATCCGGTGCGGAAACCCCGAGAGTGCTCGGATCCGCGCCTTCGCGCACGGCATCCGCGTTTTTGATATTGCCGACACCGTCGCCCAGCATATAGGCATATTCGCCGTTCTCTTTCGCAATACGTCTCCAGGCAAACAGAAAATCATTCGCCGTGACAGGATCTCCATTGGACCACTTCGCATCGCGCAGATGGAATGTATACGTCAAGCCATCTTCCGACACATCATACGATTCTGCAATCGCCGGGATTGGAGCGCCGTCTTTGTCTAACTGCAGCAAACCATCTGTGACATCAGCGATCACTTCAAACGATTCGCCATCTGTGGCCAAATTCGTATCCAGCGACATGACATTGGTACTCAACATCACCGATGCGTAATTCGCATTCGCTGCTCCGCCCGCTTCGCTTGTTGCTGCATCATTTCCAGCCTGTTCACCGCCGTTTCCGCAGGCAGCGAGACCGACAACCATGACTGCAGAAAGCAAAGCCATCAGCATTTTCTTCATGATTTCCTCCCTTACTGAACCCGCCCCTCTTTCGATTTCGATGAGAGACTTCTGTCCGAATGGTATCCGAACCGGGCCGACACTTATGTGTCATCAATCAACTGACTGATGGAGTAAACTTAATTTTCGGTATTGTATCCTACAATATTTCGCAAGTCAAATTTTTTCTTTATTTTGTAAAATTATTCACAATTTCATAAAATTTCCGCTTGCTCTCATCAAGTTTTATTAAATCAATCTGAATAAAATAAGATCAATATGAACGACGAGCATCTCTGAAAGAATCAAAAAAACAGCAGCTTTTCAGCGCTCAAAGAAGAATCCTTGTCGCTGAAAAGCTGCTCATTATTCAATCTCATTCAATTAAAATACGTCTGCCAATACGGATCATCCTTTGCGGCAAAACATTGGCGAATCGCACGTTCCGAAACGCGCGCGGCGCTGAGCGGAGGAAGCTCATCAAGCGAAAAAAACTCAGCTGCTGTCGTCTCAAGATTTTCTTCGAATTGTCCGTTCTCTCCGATCTCCTCGCAGAGAATATAAATTTTATAAATATAAAACGGCGTGACCGTCACATAATCTTCCCGGCTCCGATCCTCGATCGCAATCATTTTCTTCGCCCGGACATGAAGACCCGCCTCTTCCCAGACTTCTTTCTCCGCATTTTCCGCCGGAGAACAGCCAATATCGCACCAGCCTCCCGGAAGCGACCAAGCAACGGGACGCTTTTCCTTCACCATCAGAATTTTGTCACCGCGAAAGACGGCCGCACGCACCTCCGTGCTTGGCGTCCGATAAATATTTTGATCCGGCGCGAACAAAGAGAGCACTTTGTCCGTTCCCACCCCGGTTTTATTCGCCAACATTTCAGCGGCAATGCGTGAGATGGCATCAAAACGTTCCCGGTCAAAGGGATCTTTCGTGTAGGCCTGCCCCTGCTGTGCATAAAACTGGAGCTGCTGTGCCCAGCTCAACCACGGCTCTGTGCGGGATGCGGGCGAAAGATTGAGATCTTTGGTCGGTTTGGGTTCCAAAAACGTCTGAAGCTGCTGAAAAAAATAGAGAAAACGGATGCGTACCGGCTCCGCTAAAGTCGGATCAAAACAGAGCGACCAATCCAGCGGAACCCATTTTGCTTCCACCGTTTCGCGCGGCTGCAGCACAACCTCTTCCACAGGAAGATCACGACGCACAAAATAGCCGTGCATCCAGGCGTTACGTGTTGTCGTCTCCAACTGTCCCAGATCAATGAGTTCCTCCGGCGAACAGAGGATGCCCGTCTCTTCCCGCAGCTCACGAACGGCAGCATCCCTCAGATGTTCCCCGGAAATCACGGCGCCTGCCGTATTTTCCCATTGCATTTCATAGCTTTTTCCGGGTGCCCGCCGCGTCAGAAGAATCTCGCCATTTCCATTCATGGTAAACACGCTAACCAAATGAAGATACGTTCCCTCCGGAATGCGATTCCCCCTCCGATGAATTCCCGCTGGTGCTCCATCCTTTATGTAAAATAGATCCTGTTGTTCCACCATGCCCTGCTTTCCCATTCATACGGCGCGCTTCGCAAAAATCGGCTCCAAATTTACGCCTTCTTATGTTTACGCAAGTCTTCCGGCTTGATTTTAAGCTCCTGACGGAACTTCTTGATAATTTTTTTCTCAATCCGTGAAACTGTCATCTGGCTGATGTTTAGCTCTTCCGCAATGGAGATCTGCGTGCGCTTATCATAGTAGCGATAGTAGAAGATTTTCTTTTCCAGGTCGTTCAGTGTGGCGCTCAGACGATCCACCACATCATAAAAATCAACCTGCTCAAAATTCTCATCTTCCACGCCGATCAGATCCCCTAAATTCATCTCCTGATCGTCCATACTGGTATCCAGAGACTTATCCAGCGACTGTGGCGCATAGACCTTCGATGCTTCCATCGCTTCAAGCACATCTTCCACACTGACATTGAGGCGCTCTGCGACCTCATCAATTGTCGGCTGACGCTGAAGTTCCTGCGCCAGCGTCAAACGCAAAAGATTGACCTTCTTGGATAGTTCCTGAATGCGTCGCGGAACGCGAATGACCCATCCCTTATCCCGGAAATGCCTCTTCAATTCTCCAACAATCGTCGGTGTGGCAAAACTGGAAAAAGCAAACCCCTTGGAAACATCGTAACGATCCACAGCATAAATCAGACCCATGGAAGCGACCTGAAGAAGATCATCATATTCAATCCCGCGATTGACGTATTTTTTCGCAAGAATTTCCGCAATATACAGGTGATCCGTGATCAGTTTTTCCCGGAGCTTTGGGT